>JAKANS010000018.1 GCA_021823625.1 bacterium
GTGGAAGCGGTGGCTGAGTCGTCGGAGTTCGAAGCACCGGTTGAATTGGGAGCAGTGGGTGGGGCGGTGGCAGGCGATCTGCCCGCTGCCGAAACCGAGGATCGTGCATGAGTTTTGAGGGGGGGCAGCAACGCGTCATGCGCCTGGGCTGGGAACGGCCCGGATCACCGGCCGCGAGGTCGGTGCGGACGAACCGTATGAGGGAAATACTTCACGTCCGGGTCTGTGGGGGGCGCCGGGGGCAACCCCGGCCCCTACCCGGCAGTCGGCGGCGAATCTCATGGCCGGTTCCCCAGCGCCTGTTCGCGGGCGCGCAAGCGGCGGCGCTCCTCCTCAAATTCAACCAGCAACGTCTGGCCGCGGGCCTTCGGCTGCCGCCGCAACCACTCGAAGTGAGCCTTCCAATCCGGTTTCCGTTCCGGTGATGGCGCCGTGCGCGTCAGATAGCCGACAGTCTTGCCGTTCCGGTGCAATTCGAAGGTTTCGCCCCGTTCCAGGGCGTCCAGCACGCTGGCGGTCTTGCGGTTCAAGTCCCGCATCGTGAGCGTCTTCATGTCTGACACGCTATGCCTGACGTTCTCTGGCGCCAAGCGGGATCTTCGCCGGCGACGGCCGGGTGAACGTGTTCCCCCAATCCCGCTACCGACAGAAGCATGCGCGATTTGTTTGAAAGCACTGGCGGACATGGCTAAACCGGGGGAGAACACAACGCCTATGTTGAAGCCACCTTTTCGGACCCTTGCCGTCGGATGCATCACAACTTTCGTCCTTTGTGTCACGGTCCATGCCGTCACGCCGGTCGGGGTGTGGTTGACCGATTCCGGCGGGGCGGCGCGCTTCGAACTCCAGCAGCCCGCGCTCGCATTCGAGGCCATGTCTGCTGGCGGCCCGAAGATCGAAATCGATTCGGGGCAGACTTTTCAGTCCATTGACGGTTTTGGTTACACACTCACCGGCGGCAGCGCGCAGCACTTGATGGGCATGTCGGCGCCGGCGCGGGCGGCGTTGCTCCGCGAACTCTTCGCCACCGACAGCACGAACATCGGCGTGAGCTATCTCCGCGTGAGCATCGGCGCGTCGGACTTGAACGCGCGGGTGTTCAGCTACGACGACCTCCCCGCCGGCGAAACGGACCCGGAGATGAAGCGCTTCGACCTCGGCCCTGACCGCGCAGACGTTGTCCCGGTGCTGAAGGAGATTCTCGCCATTGCTCCCACGCTCAAAATCCTGGGCTCGCCGTGGTCGGCGCCGGTCTGGATGAAGACCGACGGCGACACCCGCGGCGGCAGTTTGAAGCCGGAGTGGTACGGCGCCTATGCGCGGTACTTCGTCAAGTACGTGCAGGCCATGAAGGCCGAAGGCATCCCGATCGACGCCATCACGGTGCAGAACGAACCGCTGCATCCGGGCAATAACCCCAGCCTGTACATGCCGGCGGTGGAACAGGCGGCTTTCATCAAGACCGCGCTGGGGCCGGCGTTCAAGGCTGCGGGTCTTAACACCAAGATCATCTGCTACGACCACAACGCGGACCACCCAGATTACCCGCTGACCGTCCTGAACGATCCCGAGGCCAGGCCGTTTGTGGACGGCTCGGCGTTCCATCTTTACGCCGGCAAGATCGAGGCTTTGAGCCAGGTCCGCGAGGCGTATCCGGACAAGCACCTGTATTTCACGGAGCAATGGGTTGGGGCGCCGGGCAATTTGCGCAACGACCTCGCCTGGCACGTCAGCCAGCTCATCGTCGGCGCGACGCGCAACTGGTGTCGCACGGTGCTGGAATGGAACCTTTCTTCGAACCCGCAGCTCACGCCGCACACCGACCGCGGCGGCTGCGACCGTTGCCTGGGCGCGGTGACCATCGACGGCGACCAGGTGGTGCGGAATTCGGCCTATTACATCATCGCCCACGCGTCGAAATTCGTCCGGCCCGGCTCGGTGCGCATCGGTTCGACGCTGCCGGATTCGCTGCCGAACGTGGCTTTTCGCACCCCCGACGGCCGGTTTGTGCTCATCGTGCTGAATCGCCAGCGAACGACCCAGGCATTCAACGCCCGCCACGAGGGCCGGTTCGTGAACGCGGCGCTGCCCGGCGGGGCGGCGGGTACTTACGTTTGGTAACGGCCATCCCTTTGCGGGCACGCCAGTGCGGCTGAGTCATTGCCAGCAACTGAGGACGTTGCCGGATCTTCGACTTGATTGACCGCCGGCCCGGCAGCCCGTTAGCTTGAGGCGTGCGCTGGTGGCCGGTCCGTTGCGGCGGACCCCGAAACCCGGGCCCGCCCCCGGTCGTCAGCCCCAAACTTGGTGCCGATTTTATGACCACCGCATCCCAAACGGCCGCCCCGGCGGCCCCCGCTCCGCAACCTTCCGACCTCATTCTCATCGCCGGCGCCGGCGGCTTCATCGGCGGCTCCTTGACGCGATATTTCCACGAGCGCGGCTTCACCCACCTGCGCGCAGTGGACAAGAAGCCTTTGCCGCAATGGTACCAACGCATTCCGGGCGTGGAATGTCTGTGCCTGGACTTGAGCGAGGAAACCGCCTGCCGGCGCGCGGTCGAAGGCGCCGCCGAGGTCTATAACCTGGCTGCGGACATGGGCGGCATGGGCTTTATCGAACGCTTCCGCGTCGAGTGCCTGCGCAGCATTTTGATCAACACGCACCTGATCGAGGCGGCCTGGCGCGCGGGGGTGCAACGCTATTTTTACGCCTCCTCGGCTTGCGCCTACAACACGGAGCTCCAGAAAGACCCGCAGGTGCGCGCGCTCAAGGAATCGGACGCCTACCCGGCGATGGCCGAGCGCGGCTATGGCTGGGAGAAATTGATGAGCGAGATGTTCTGCCAGGAATACTGGGCGGAGCGTGGGCTGCGGACGCACATCGCGCGCTTCCACAACGTGTATGGCCCGAACGGCACTTGGGACGGCGGCCGGGAGAAGGCGCCAGCGGCGATCTGCCGGAAAGTGATCGAGGCCATCGACCGGAAGACTGGCAAGATCCAGATTTGGGGCGACGGCACCCAGACGCGCAGTTTCATGTACATCGACGACTGCGTGCTTGGGATCGACAAGATCACGCATTGCGACCGGTTGGTGGCCACGCCGATCAACCTGGGCTCGAGCGAACTCATTTCGGTGAACGACTTGGTGAGCCTCGCCGAGGAAATCGGCGGGGTGAAGCTCAAGCGCGAGTATCAACTGGACGCGCCGCGCGGCGTGGCGGGACGCAATAGCGACAACACGTTCATCAAACAAGTGCTGGGCTGGGAACCGCACACGCCATTCCGGGACGGGCTCGCCAAGACGTACCGGTGGATCGAGGATCAGTATCGCCGCCGCCAGCAAGGCCAGCCCACCGTGGAGTGAGCCGGTGCCGCACTTGAGCGACATCATTGGCGGCCTGCCGTACCGGCTGGCGCTGGCGGGCGGGTGGATCGACCAGCCGTTCGTGTCGCGGCTCGACCCCTCGCCGCCCGGCTCGATGGTGGTCGTGAGCCTCGAACCGACCTTTCGCTTCATGGATCGCGCGGGCATTTGTTCGAGCACGCGCCGCGTGGCGCGGCGACTTTGGGGTGATCGCCTCCCGGCAAGGCCACCCGCCGAGTTGGTGCGCGAACTCTACGCCGCCGAAAACGCGGGCCGTGCCGAACCCTCCGGTTCGCAGGACATGATCGGCCAGATTTATCCGGGCGTGAGCCGGCTCGATTACGACTTCGCCGTCGAGGGCGGCATTTTCCCGGCGCACATCGAGACCAACATCGACCCGGCGGTGGCGCGCTGGCTCGAACAGGTCCTGCACGTCCTGCCGGTGGCGCCGCGGCCGGAAGGTTACAGTCCACTGGGCGAACGCCACCTCGACCCCACCTGGGTTCGGCGCCTGGGCCAGAGCGGGGCGGATTGTTTTCAGGCCATCGTAAGCCGCGACCTCGCCGGCTTGGGCGCATCGCTCAACCAGTGCATGGCGTGCTGGGAGGCACTGTTACCCCGTGTGGTGCGACACCCGGCCTTGGAGATTGATCTTTTGGGTTTGCTTGAGACGTATCAGCGCAGCTATGCTGGGGCGATGTATTCCGGCTGCGGTGGTGGGTATTTGATGGTGGTAGCAGACGAGCCCGTGCCGGGGGCGTTCACTGTCCGTGTGCGTATCTAGACGACTAACCGATCAGGGATATAGCGAAGCAGTCTCGTGGTTAGATTGGCGACGAAGTACATCAGTCGACCTCCAGTTGATTATGGAAGAGCCTAGCGAACTTTTCGTTCTGGGTGTAGCGCGCCTTCTGCGGTACACTTACGGTGGCTTACTGCTCACCTTCTTAGCGGTTGTAGTGGCACCGTGTGAAACCAAAATAGCAGTGGACGCCTTGGGACCAGTACTTTCTCCTCTAGCTGCGCTAGGCCTCGGCGCAGCTATTTATGTGGTGAGTCGTCATGTAATTGGCGAGCTGGCCCTCTTTCGGTTGACACACTCAATACATCGCTGGTGGGACAGCAAACGCCAACGTGCAACTACGTCTGCAGTGCAATTTGTGCAAAACCTCGGGGTTGACAATTGGGAAGCGCGTTCAGCTTACACGGCAGTGCGAAAGCAGCACCTCGAACCGGTTGAGCCGCGACCCTTAGACGTGGTTCACAGCGAACTGCATATGCTTTACATTACTTCCATTGAGACTTTTATAGCTGCTGTTCTTCTGGGATTTCAACAACGGCTGTTTGCCTGTGTTGCCATGTTTGTGGTGTTCTTAGTTTTCCTGGCGAGCGCTGTTGCTGCAGACATAGTACAAAGTCAAAATGAATGCCTTGTGTTCAAAACGCGTAAGATAGGTATAGTTGAATTTCTCACTGCGCAGGGCTATTTACAATCCCCAGGAATAGGACGGCAGTTGCTTGATTGCGAAGAGCGGGAGCGCAATGACGGAGTTTTCCAACGGGCCAAGTCAATGTGTCAGCCCTACTACAATGCAGAGTCTTCGGTGCCCGGACACGACATGATGCACGTCGAAAGGGTAATCAAACTCGCCTCGATCATCAGCGAAGGTGCAGATGTCGATCAGCGACTTGTTCGGCTAGCGGCGCTTCTACACGACGTCGGTCACCGACGAACCGAAGGTGTTGAACTACGGGACCACGCAACAACGTCTGGTAAGATTGCAGTCGAGATACTTGAGAATATTCCTGAGTTAGGGCATGCTGAAGTACGAGATATCGTGAAAGCAATTCGGCGACATAGCGATCTCAACAGTGCCAGTGACAGTCTCTTGACGCGGATTGTCAGAGATGCGGATCGCTTGGACGGCATGGGCGCAATCGGCATTATGCGTACCTGCATGCATCGACATCGTCTGCCATTGTATGATGCACAGAGGCCGTTTGAGGTGGATGGAACAAGCGAAAGCAAAATCTCGACGCTTGTGCATGCATTGGTTAGGTCCGTAGAATGGCAAAGCATGCTGACTGTACCAAAGGCTATGGAACTCGGTAGGACGCGGTGTGAATTCTTGGTGGGCTTTTTGGGACAGTTGGCGAAGGAGATTGGGTGCAGCGAGGAAGACCTGGCAACGTTATCAAGTACTGTAGGTAACGCCCTCAGGCAGCGTAATCGTGTGAGCGTGGGAAGGTGAGCTAGGAGCGAAATGCGTTTTGGGAAAAGCCTTGAGCCCAACACCCTGCGGCACCCGACACTGACGCTCGATCTGGCGGCGTTGCTGGCGGCTTATCAGGCCCGCTATGCGGGGGCGATGTTCTCCGGCTGTGGCGGCGGGTATCTGCTCGTGGTGGCGGCTGAGCCGGTGCCGGGGGCCTTCCGGATCAACGTGCGCTGCGCTTGAGGCGTTCTGCCGTTACTCCAGCAAGGTCTGGTGCACGTCGCGCTCGGAGCCTAGCCCGTAGCGCGGAAACGCCTTCAAGGAAAGCATGACCGCGACCGTGAAATCGTTCTCACCGTAGCGCGGGTCGCGCAGGCGGAACACCAGGGCGCCGGTCCAGCTCCGGAAGTCGCGCTGGACGGTGTAGTACTGCTCTTCCATGTGCCCATCACGCGCCTCGAATTGCTGCGCGGCGCGGAGTGACCAGTTTTCGTTGAGCTTCAACCGCAGGCTGCTCAGGAAAAGATTATTGCCGGACTCCGGTCCCTGGCCGGGCACCTCGAAGAGGTAGCGGTGTCCGAAAGTCCAGCTCCAGGTGCTGTTTGGCTCGAGCGTGAGCGCGTGGTTCGCCATCCGCAAAAAGGTCTCGTTGATGTCGTACCGGAGCTCCGAACTCAGGGTCATCCAGGAACGCGGCTTGAGGTCGAGATCGGAGTAAAGGTCGCTGTACGTGCGTTGGTCGGGGCGCGGGTCCAGGCGCCAGTCCATGAACACCGCCCAGTTCGCCAGATTGTCCACGCCGTCGCGGCGCTTGGTCTGCACGCGGTTGCGGAGGCCGAAGCGGAAGGCGTTCTGCGTGTCGATGGAGTCGATGGCGTTGTAGTCCGGAAAATCCACCGGCAGGAGGCGGAAGCTGTTCAGCTCGGGATCGAACTGCGGCAACTGCCGGGGCGCGGTGGTCGGATCGGGCACGAAAACGTAGTTCACCGACGGCTCGATAATGTGCCGCAGACCCTCGACTTCGAGCAGGCGGCTTTTCGCTGCCGGCCAGAGTCGCGAAGCCTTCGTGGAGACTTCCATGCCGGTGTTGAAAACCCAGCGCCGTTGTTCGTCCAGCGTGGCGGCCACGCCTTGCTCTTCGCCGTAATAGGTAAACCGGCCACCCACCCGCGGCGCGACGTTGAGCCAGCCGAAGAAGGTCTGCGGGAGCAGGAGCTGATGGTAAGTGTCGGCGCGAAACGCCTCGTAAGCCGGTTGCGAGTCGTAGGCGAAGCGGTGGCGGAGGTAGGCGGCGGAACTCTCGCTCTCGTAGTAGAACGGCGACACGCCCAACTGCTGGCGCGTGCCGGTGAACTTGATGTCCGGCAGCCGCTCGGTGGTTTCGTAGAAGTCGTAAAGCTGGCCTTGGGCCAGCAAGTCCAGCGTGAAGTTCGGCCAGAGCTTGTCGAACTCCGCAAAGCTCTGCGGCTGGATGTTCGAGCGGTACACGCTTTCGAAGAAGTCGCGGGTGATGTACTCGTCGCTCTGCGCGTTCACGGCGGCCTTGAAGGTGAAGTTCGTCGTCAGAAACGCCGAGTGCCCCACGCTGACCCGCCAGCGGTTGGCGTCGATGTACTCCCCCAGCGAATTCGTGCCCGGCTTGTTGTCATACGCGTAGTACGTCATCACCTGGTTGGTGCCGTACTCGTGAAGGTCGCCGTTCAGGTCCAGGCCGCCGGCGACGCCGCGCTTCGAGCGCAAGTCCAGCCGCACCGTGCCGTTGAAGTTCGTGGTGAGGCTCCAATGGTACTTGCCCAGCGCGTAGGCGCCGTAAAGGCTGCGAAAGCCCGGCAACACCTCGAAATCGCCGGGGGGCCGGTTGAAGTATCGCCGGTACTTCGGGAAGTAGAAGATCGGCACCTTGCCGATTGACAGCGTGGCCTTGTGAGCTTCGACGTATTGCCCCGGAACGAAAACCAGCGACTTCGCTTTCACGCGGTAGCTCGGATTGCTGAAATCGTCCGTGGTGACGAACGCGTTGGTGGCGGTTTCGGTCTGGTTGGTCTTGCCGCCGGTGAGCGACTCGCCGCCGGCAAAAATCGGCTTGAGGCCCGCGCGAAATGCACCCGTATCGATCGTGCGCGTGTAGAAATTGTACGTGATGTGGTCGCCGGTCCAGACCTCCAGCCCACGTTGCAGGCGCACCTGCCCGTCGGCGGTGACCTCGCCGGAATCGCGGCTGACGTGGATCCGATGAGCGGTGAGCGTGGCGTCTCCGTAAGTGACCTGGACGCCCGCGGGGCTGGTGGCCACGCCGCTCGCCTCGTCGTATTCGAAGTCGCCTTCGTCGCTGAGCGCGCGCAATTCAATGCCCGCAGGCTCGGCCGCCCGGCCGGCGAACGACCAGCCGAACAGCAGTCCGATGAGGAACCAGCGCGCGAGCGACATCGCGGCGGACGCTAGTCAAACGGCAGGAACGTGCCAAGCCGATTTGCCGGCGGCGCTACTGTTTGAAACTGTCGAACCAGAGCTTCGCGTCCAGCAGGCTGGGTTCCGAGCAGGCGCCGTGGTCGGCCGCGGGATCGAGATCGATCAGTTTCACGTCTGTCACACCCGCTGCCACGAACGCGTCGTACGCGACCTGGGAATTCGCGAAGGGCACGTCGGCGTCGCCGAGGCAATGGTACAGGCGGAGCGGCGCCTTCGGTTTCCACTGATAAACATCATTGTCGGCCAGCGCCTGTCGCAATGCGTGGTTGGGATCGGCTTTGAAGGCGGCGAGGTATTCGGGTTTCAGCACCTGCGTGGGATCGGCGGGCATGGCGGCGTTGATCTCGCTGCCCGTGTGGTTCCCGTCGAGCAACGGCGGCAGCGTCTGGTTGTACGGCGGCGCCAGCAAGTCGGCCAGGCTGGGCGCCAGGCCATAGACGGATTGGAAACCTGAAATCAGCAGTGTGGAGTAGTACGGATTCGGTTTCGGGCGCGGGGACAGAAAATCGTCGGTCGTGACGCCAGACAGATCGTACGCGCCGGCCATCGGTGCAGCGGCGGTCACGGTGAATTCATCGGCGTGGAAGATCTCCAGTTCGCGCATCAACGCCATCGTGGCGTGGCCGCCGTGGGAGTAACCGATCAGAAACAACTGGCCGTTGAGCGCGACACCTTCATGGGCGCAAAACGCGCGGGCCGCGCGCAGCATGTCCACCCCCGCCGTGCCTTCGCTCTGCGCGTGGTGGTAAGGCTGCGCGCCCGGCGAATCGCCCAGGCCGAGGTAATCGGGCAGCACTCCGACGTAGCCGCTGGTCGCGAACGCCAGCCCCAGCACGCGCTCGCCCGTGGCGTTCGCCGACGGCGCCTCGGATTTCTTGGCGAGTGTGCCGTGCTGGTAGCTCGCCAGCGGCCAGGACTTGCCGCCGGTTTGCGGCACCACCGCCACGCCCGAGGCCTGCGTGCGGTTGCCCCAAGGATCCACCGTTTCGTAATCCAGTTTGACCGCGGTGACCGCGTACTCCGGCGTGATCGGAATGCCGCCCAGTTGGAAAAGGAACTGCAACGTGGCGACGGAATAACTGCCCAGCAGGTTCGTGGACAAAATTTTTCCCCGCTCCGCCGGCGTGACGGCCAGTACGCGGTAGAAGCGCGCCGCTTCGGCGGGCCGGGCGTCCACCCAACGGTTCGTCGCGAGCGGCCACGGGAACGGTGCCGGCGCTGCCAGCCACACGCCGGCGCCGAGTTGGTCCCGCCACTGGACGGTGTAACTGCTGGTGTCGCCCGGCGACCACTCGAGCGCCACGCCGTCGGGAGTGAGGGCGGGGGAAGCGAGCTGCGGCGGCGCAGCCAGGCTGGCCAGGGCGGCGAGGGTGAGAACCAAGGTTAAGATCAGCTTTTGCATCGTTGGCGCGCAAGGTTGCGCGGTGGCTGGGTCTTGGCAAAACGATTCTACGCCGCTCTCGCTCCAACGAGCAGGCTACGGGACGGTCTTCCGCAGGTGCTCCGCCACAGCGCGCACCGCCGCCTTGCCCTTCGCGCGGTGGCTGAGGAAGATGTCGTGGGTGAAGGTTTCGGTGGTCATGGTGCTCGGTCGGACAGCAACCGGACGTTGCGCTGGTCGAAGAAGAACGACACCGCGGTGATCGTGCCCGCGGCGGCGAGCAACAACGCCAGCATCGTGACGGCGATGGTGAACCGGAACGTGACGTGGCGGGAGCCACGCGGCGGGGACGAAGCCCAGCCGGCCGTCACGGTCGCCCAAGGTGGGCGGTTTAGGGACACGGAACGCCGTCACAGTGCCGGTAGGCCGGAGGAAAATCGAAGCAGCGGCGGCGGTTCGGAGCGGGCGACCGGGCTGCGCCGGAACAAGGTTTCGCACGCCAGTCGCGTCGAAGCCCTCACGCGCTGGCGGCGGCAGGCAGGCTTATTCCTTTTTCAGCGCGCCCGCCAACCCGGCCGGCAGATCTTCGCGGTTCGCAACCGCCGGGTTGGACAACAGCTCGGTGGTGTTTTGGTTGCGGGCCAGGCTCCACTTGCCGTTCCAGGACATGAAGAAGCAGGTCTTCCCGAAGTTCTGTTCGAGGCCGGCGAGGAAGCGTCGGTAGTCGTAGTCGCCCGGCGGATTGCTCGAGCCATGCGGGCCGTACTCGGTGAACCCAAACGGCTTCGGCAACGCCGCCACCTCGGCGTAGCCCTTGATGTGTTCCGGGTCGATGAAGTCGGTGTAGGCGTCCAGCCCGACGAGGTCCACGAAGCGGTCGCCGGCGTAGTACGCGGCGGTCTTCTGACCGTGATTGGGGCCGTAAACCCAGAGCAGGTTGTCGAGGCCCTTGGTTTCGCTGAAGTACGTGAACATGTGCTGCCAGACGCGGATGAAGCTATCGGGCTCCTGCGCGCCCCACCAAAACCAGCCGCCGTTCATCTCGTGGAACGGACGCCAGAGCACCACCACGCCGGCGGCCTTCAACTCCTGCAAGCCCGCCGCGAGCTGGTCGAGTTCCTGCATCCACCGCCGGTGCGTGTCGGTGTCAGGCTGGAGCAGGTCCGCGATCTTCACGCCTTTGTCGCGCAGGCCGCCGCCCTGCGGGTTGGCGGGGTTGTAAAGATGGGCGCTCACCGTGACCAACCCGCCTTGTTTCCAGTAGGCGATGGCCGCCTGGTTCGGGGCCTCGAAGGTGAGTCCGCCGCGACCGAAGTCCGCGTAATCGACGCCCATGAGGGCCGGCCAATGCCCGGTCAGCTCGTGAATCTCCTCCAGGACTCGGAGATTGGTGCCGCGGCCAAAATTCGTGAACTGGCCGGACAGGATACGCTTCGTCGGTTTGCCGGAGAGCGAGTGAAAATAATCGAGGACCGCGCGGGTCTTGGCGTTGGCTTTGGGGTTGGCGGGTTCGACGGCAGCGCCCGCGGCCACGCACGCGCCGGCGAGCACGAGGGCGGGAAACAAGGTGAATCGCATGGCGGTTGGACGCCGATGGTGGTTGGCCATTCAAGTGCGGGGTGGCGGCAACTCGCGGGGCGGTGGAACCGGCGCCGCATGGGGCGGCGCGGTACAGCACGGCTCTGACCCGTCACTCGACTCCTTGGGAACCAAGTCCGAAGTCCGAAGACCGAAAGCCGAAGGAAACTCGAAAGCCGAATTCCGAAAAGCAACTGCGGCGCGCCCGGTAATCGGGTCGTCGGTTTTCGGGTTGCGGGCTTGCCTTCGAATTTCGAGTTTCGGCCCTCGGATTTCAGGCCCCTCAACAGCTTACGTGGGTGTTTACAACGACCCTGGGCGCGGCCATGGGCTACAGTTGGACACTGACAGCCCGCGGCGAATGTGTTTGAAGGGAGCGGTTCCGGTGAACGGTGAGAATGTCAATCGCTGGCCGTGGCTGCGCTGGGCGGGTTTTGCCGCCTTTTGGACGCTGCTCGGTCTGGCGTTTGGGACGCAACTCTACGCAATGGCCGCCGCGCGCGGGCGCTCGCCCGAGTGGGGGCACGCCATCACGCTGGGTCTGCGCGACTGGTATCTGTGGGCGCTGTTGTGGCCGCTGATCCGCCGGCTGGCGGACCGGTTCGGTTTCGAGCGCGGCGCGGTGGGGCGCGACGCTTTGGTGCACTTTGGCGCCGGTCTGGTCGCCGTGTTGGTTTATGAAGGACTTAACCTCCTGACCACGGAGTTGTTAGTTGGCCTCTTTGGCGAAGACCTCTTTGGTCGCCCGCCCGCGGGCCAGGCGGATGAGAAGCGGGCGACGGGTTTCGGCCGTTTCGAGGCTGCGCTGACCTTCCGCTTTTCGTTCGATTTGCTCACCTACTTCGTGCTAGTGAGCGCGAACCTGGTGATGGCCTACACGCGCCGGTTTCGTGAGCGCGAACGCAGCACGCTGGAACTCAAGACCCGGCTGACCGAGGCGCGCTTGCAGGCGCTGCGAATGCAGCTCAATCCGCACTTCCTTTTCAACGCGCTCAACTCTCTCGCCACGCTGGTGCACAAAGACGCCGAGGCCGCGGACGAGATGATCGGGTCGATCAGCGAATTGCTGCGGCTCACCTTGAGCCAGCCGGAGCGGCAGGAAGTCACCCTGGCGGAAGAGCTGACGTTCCTGGATGGCTACCTGGCGATCGAGCAGGTGCGATTCGGCGACCGGCTCAAGGTCGAGAAAGCCGTGGTCGCCGATGCGCTGGCCGGCTACGTGCCGATCCTGATCCTGCAACCGCTGGTCGAGAACGCCATCAAACACGGCATCGAAGCGCAACTCGCGCCAGGCGTCATCTGCATCGCGGCCGAACGGGCGGGCGAGGGTCTCGTCCTGCGCGTGGGCGACAGCGGCCCCGGTCTGCCGGCCACATCGCCCGTGGGCCGGCCGGAGGGCGTGGGGCTGGCGAACACCCGCGCGCGCCTGGTGGAATTGTACGGCGAGCGTGCCCGCTTGACGCTGCGAGCAGCGGCGGAAGGCGGGCATCGTGCCCGGTCTGGGTGAAGCCGGGGCGCGCGACGCCTGACGATCTTTTGCCCCTGGTCATGCGCATCCGCACCTTGATCGTCGATGACGAACCGCTGGCCCGCGAGCGCGTGCGGCTGTTGCTCGCGGATGAACCGGATGTCGAGATCCTCGGCGCATGCGCCAACGGCCCGGAGGCGATCGACGCCATCGAGGCCCACCGGCCGGACCTCGTTTTCCTGGACATCCAAATGCCGGAAGTCAGCGGCTTCGACGTGTTGCGCGCGCTGCCGCCGGACACCTGGCCGCTGGTGATTTTCGTGACCGCGCACGACCGGCACGCGATCGAGGCCTTCGAAATCCGGGCCTTGGACTACCTGCTCAAGCCGTTCAAGCGCGCGCGCTTTCGGCTCGCCTTGGCGCGGGCCCGCGAGCATCTGGAGTCACGGGAAACGGCCGGCTTGAACGCGCGGTTGCGGGAATTGTTGGAGCCGCCGCCGACCGAGCCGACCTACCTGAGCCGCCTGGCGGTGAAGACCGGCGAGCGCACGCTCTTTGTGAAGGTCGAAGACATTGACTTCCTCGAGTCCGCGGCCGGCTACGCGGCGTACTTCACGCAGCAGGGCACCAAGACGCCCAGGTACGAGTTCCGCACGAACGTGGTGACGCGCGGGGACTTGATCCAATCGGTCACCGCCAACGGTCAGATTCTGCCGCTCACGAACGTCACGGTCGGCAGCCAGATTTCCGGTCAGATCAAGGAGGTCCTGGTGGACTTCAACATGCGGGTCACCAACGGCCAGGTGCTGGCGAAGATCGATCCGTCCACCTACGAGCGCGACCTCCAACAAAGCCAGGCCGATCTGGCGAACGCCCAGGCGGGACTGAACCTCGCGAAGGTCAACAACGACCGCTCGCAAAGCCTGCTGTCAAAAAAACTGATCGCACCTGCCGACGCCGACCAGACGGCAGCGGCGCTGCAACAGGCGCAGGCGATGGTCACGATGCGCGAGGCTGCGGTGGAGCGGTCGCGCGTGGATCTGGGCCGGACCACGATTTACTCGCCGGTGGACGGACTGGTCATCTCGCGCAACGTCGATGTCGGGCAGACCGTCGCCGCCAGCTTCAACACCCCCACGCTGTTCCAGATCGTCACCGACCTGTCGCGGATGCAGATCGAGGCGGCGGTTTCGGAGGCGGACGTGGGCGGCGTCGAGGAAGGCCAGCGGGTGACGTTCCTGGTGGATGCGTTCCAGGGCCGGACCTTCGAAGGCAAGGTGCGGCAGGTGCGTTACGCGCCCACGACGAACCAAAACGTGGTGACCTACACGACGGTCATCGACGTCCGCAACGACGATCTCAAATTGCGCCCCGGCATGACGGCAAACGTGTCCATCGTCACCGCGGAGAAGGACGGGGTGCTGCGCGTGCCGAATGCCGCGCTGCGTTTCCGGCCGCCGGAAGGCACGGTGGCGATGGTGCCGACAAATGCGCCGATGGCCGGCGCCGGCACCAACGCGCCGGCCGGCGCCGCCGCGGCTGCGAAACCCGCCCAGGCTGGCGAAATGCCTGCGCCGCCTTGGGTGGCGGAGGGTAGGACGCCAACTCGCGAGGAGCGCCAGAAATTCTTCGAAAGCCTCACGCCGGAGCAGCGCGAGCAAATGCGGGCGCGAATGCAGGCGCGCGGCGGGCGCGGCGGTGGCGGCTCACCGGGAGGCTTCGGCGAGGGTGGTGGTGGCTTCGGCGGCGGCTTTGGCGGACCGGGCGGTAACAACGCCAGCCGGCCCCAGAACGACGGCCCAGGCACGCACACCGTCTGTGTGCTGGCGAATCCGGCTGAGGCGACCGGCAGTTCTGCGTTGCTCAAAGCGGTGACCGTCAAGAGCGGCATTTCCGATGGCGTCAACACAGAGATCCTCGAAGGACTCAAGGAAGGCGACGTCATCGCCACCGGGCTGAAGGTTACGACGACGGTCCTCACCGCGAGTCCGAACAGCCCGTTCGGTGGACCGATGGGGGGGATGCGGCGACCGCCGCGTTGACGAGCCGGGGGTTGAATCATGGCACCGGTCGTTTAACTCGAGGCGTTCTCGAAGACTTACCGCACGGGCGAAGTGGAGGTCATGGCGGTTCGCAGCGTGTCCCTCGCCATCGAGCCGGGCGAGTTCGTCGCCATCATGGGCGCGAGCGGGTCCGGGAAAAGCACGATGATGAACACGATCGGCTGCCTGGACCGGCCCACCAGCGGCAAGTACTGGCTGGACGGCGTGGACATGGGCAAATTGAGCCGGAACCAGCTCGCCGACCTGCGGAACCAGAAACTCGGTTTCGTCTTCCAGGGCTTCAACCTGCTCTCGCGCACCTCCGCCTTGGAAAACGTCGAGTTGCCGATGCTCTATTCGCGACCGGCGCACGCCGGCCGGGAGCAGCGGGCGCGGGCCACGCGGGCGCTCGAACTCGTGGGCCTGGCCGAACGCACGGACCACCACCCCAGCCAGCTTTCGGGTGGCCAGCAACAGCGCGTGGCCATTGCCCGCGCCTTGGTGAATGAACCCAAGTTGCTTCTCGCCGACGAACCGACCGGCAATCTCGACACCCAGACGAGCATCGAGATCATGGGCATTTTCCAGGGCCTCAACCGCCAGGGCATGACCATCGTCATGGTGACACACGAGCTGGACATCGCGCGGTTCGCCAAGCGGACCGTGGTCATGCGCGACGGCCGCATCGTCGGCGACCAGCCGGTCACCGGGCGGCTGGATTCGGTCGATGAACTACGGAAGCTGCAACTCGAACAGCAGGCCGTCCAACTCGCGCCCTGAACCGCCATGTTTCTCTTTGCCGCCCTCCGAATCGCCACCCGCGCCCTGCGCCGGAATCCGCTGCGCACTTTGCTTACGATGCTGGGCATCATCATCGGCGTCGGGGCGGTGATCGCAATGGTCAGCATCGGCAACGGCGCCAAGGCCCAGGTCGAAGCGCAAATCGCCAATCTCGGCCAGAACGTCATCATTGTGCTGGCCGGCAACATGACGCGGGGCGGTTTCCGGATGGGCTTCGGCAGCGCGTCGTCATTGACCCACGAAGACCTGGTCGCCATGCAACGGGAACTGACGGAGATCAATGCCGTCAGCCCCGAGCTCCGGTCGTTCGCCCAAATCGCCGCCGCGAACCAGAACGAGAACGTGCAGGTCATGGGCGTGGGCGCGGGCTACCTCGACATCCGCTCCTGGCCGACCGCCAGCGGGAATGACTTTACCGAGGCGGATGTGCGCAACGCCAACAAGGTCGCCCTCATTGGCCAGACGACCGCCACCACGCTGTTTGGCGACGAGGACCCGGTCGGCGAGACCCTCCGCATCGAGAACGTCCCCTTCACCATTGTCGGTCTGCTCTCCTCCAAGGGCATGAACATGATGGGCAGCGACCAGGACGACATTGTCCTCGTGCCTTACACCAGCGCTCAGAAACGGTTGATGGGCTCGGCCACGACGTTTCGTTCGCTGTTGGTCCAGGCCTCGGCGCCCACGCTCCTGGGGGACGTGCAAAGCCAGATCACCGACCTGCTCCGTCAACGTCATAAAATCGGGCCGGGCCGCGAGGATGATTTCATCGTGCGCACCCAGCAGGAAATCGCCGAGATGGCCACCTCGACCTCGAAGGTGATGACGGCCCTGCTGGGCTCGATCGCCGCCGTCTCGCTGCTCGTGGGGGGCATCGGCATCATGAACATCGTGCTGGTGAGCGTCACCGAGCGCATGCGCGAGATCGGTGTCCGCCTCGCCGTTGTTCGGGCACTACACGACCGTCTTCGAGGGCATGAACAAACTCATCTCCACGTCGCCCCACCGATCACCACCGTTTTCCTGCTCGGCGTGTTTTGGAAACGCGCTTCCGGCAAATCGGCATTCATCACGTTGATCGGCGGCATGCTGCTCGGCGCGGTGGTGTGCTTCCTCGACTGGAACAACATTTACCGGGGCGACTTCATGTTGATCGCGTTCCTTCTGCTGGTCGCGTGCATGATCATCATGGTCGTGACCACGTTCCTCTTTCCGGAAACGCTTAAAGCCGAAGCCAGGCCGCTGGTCTGGGAAGACTGGCGCGAACCGCTGCACGGCGACGCGGGCGGGCGCGGGCTGGGAAATTACCGCGTGTTCGCGGCCGTGGTGCTGGCCGTGTTTATAGGGCTTTACCCGATTTTCCGTTGAATGAAAACCAGAAGCATTGCATGCAACTTATTATTAAGAAATGCTGCCCTGTCGCTGGGTTGTGCTCCGAAACTTGATTCATGAAAAACCGATTCATCCTTGCGCTGGCCTGCCTCCTGGCTTTCGGTGCTGCTTCAATTGCTTCAGCCAAGCCACCACCGCATACGTTTGTGCTTGGAACGAATGACTTCTAGCTCGACGGCAAGCGCTTTTCAGATGCGCTCCGGCGAGATCCATCCCAACCGGATTCCGCGTGAATACTGGCGACACCGCATCCGTATGGCCAAAGCCATGGGTTTGAACACCCTTGTCGCGTACGTTTTCTGGAGCTATCACGAAGTGGGAGAGGGGCGGTTGTTCGCCGCGGCTCTTCGGCTCCGCGCCGTCGTTGATGCCGGACGGCTGCGAATTGCTGTTCGCGAACGAGACGGTGATCTTGGCCTGGGCTTCGAGTCCGCCGACGCGCGGCGCGGGCGGGTTGAGCGGCAGCCAGACTTTCATGGGACCGGCCTGGCGGTTGTCCCAGGCGTAGTAAGGGATCGCCTTGAAGGTGGCCCGGCGCGGGGCCGCGATGCCTTGGTACAGGCGATGGTTCCAATCCAGATCTCGCGCGACGTACGCTGGTCCGCTGAGGGTTACCACGCCGCCGAGCAGCGCCGGCTCGCGTTGTGCTTTGAGTTCCGCCGCCGTTGGGAAGTAAAGCGCATCGAGCGGTTCGGCGTTGTCCACTTGTTCAAGGCAATAAACGAGCGGCCCGCGTTGGAGGGCCAGCAAGCCCCGGTCGGCCGTGACGTTCGGGTGGGCGGCCACGGCTTCGACCGGCATGGCGAGGTCGAACTTCACCGTGTCGCCGGTCTGCCATTCGCGCGAAAGGACGACGTAGCCGCGTTCCACTTTCGGATCGGCCAGAGTTTCGCCGTTTACGCTGACTTGCACACCGCGAGTCCAGCCGGGAACGCGGAGGTGAAGTGCGAACCGCGTTGGGTTCTTTAGCTCCGGCTTGAGCGTGACGCCGCCGTCCCACGGATAATCGGTCGTGACGTTCAATTTCACGTCCTGCCCGGCCACCTTCGCCTTCGCGGCACCTTGGATGAAAAGGTTCACGTACAGCGCGCCGGCCGAGGTGGCGTAGGCGTAGCCGCCCAGTGAAGCCAGGGTGCGGGCGACGTTCGGCGGGCAGCAGGCGCAGCCGAACCACTCCGAACGGTGGTGGTTGCCGCGGCTTTCCAGCGGGTTCACATAGAAGAACCGCGTGCCGTCCTGGGAAACGCCGGCGAGCACGCCGTTGTACAGCGCGCGCTCGACGATGTCGGCGTACTTGGCGTCACCGTAAAGCAATGCGAGGCGGTGGTTCCACTGGGCGAATGCGACCGTGGCGCAAGTTTCCTGGTAGGCGGTGAGGTTCGGCAGGTCGTAATCCTCGGTGAAACCTTCGTTGTGGGCGCTGGGACCGATGCCGCCCGTGAGGTACATGTTGCGCTCGGCGGTGTTGCGCCAGACGCGGTTGATCATCTTGAGCAGCTTCGCGTCGCCGGTCTCCCGCGCGACATCAGTGGTGCCGGACTGAAGGTAGCAGGCGCGCACCGCGTGGCCTTTGATGTTCTGGTGGTCGCAGATCGGCACATCGTCCTGCCAGTAGCTGCCGTCATAGCGGTCCAGCGGAGTGTGGTGCTCGGTGGCGAAGAATTTTGAGCCGCGACTCTCGACGAAGAACCGCGCCAGCTCGAAGTAGCGGCGCTCGCCGGTCGCGCGCCACAGCTTCACCAGCGCCAGTTCGATCTCCGGGTGACCGGGATAGCCCATGCGTTTCGGTGCCGGGCCGAACACGGAGTCGATGTAATCGGCGTACTTGCGCGCGATGTTCAAGAACGTGGTCTTCCCGGTGGCCTGGAAGTGCGCGACCGCTGCCTCGAACATGTGCCCTGCGCAATACAACTCGTGGTTGTCGCGAAGATTCACCCAGCGTTTGCCCGGCTCCTTTACGGTGTAGTAGCTGTCGAGGTATCCGTCGGGCTGCTGCGCCGCAGCGAGGATGGCGATGATGTCATCGAGCCTTTTGTTGAGCGCCGGGTCAGGATGCGTGGCCAGCGAGTACGCCGCCGCCTCGAGCGCCTTGTACACGTCCGAGTCCATGAACACCGGGCCTTCGTAGCCTTCGGTGGCGCGTTGCCCGGCGAGCCGGAGGTTCTGGAGGTTCTTCGCTTTTTCGAGGTTCTCGAGATTCACCGGGATCGAGGCAATGCGGTTCGTCTCGCGGCGCGGCGCCCAGAACGCGTCGTTGATCTCGACCTGCGTGAACGGGACGGCGGCGAGCTTTGCTTGTGGGGCGGGACCGGCCGCAGCAAGTAGAACCGGCGCGGCGGCGGCAAAGGCAAGTAAGGCTTTCATCTGCGCGCATTCTGCGTCTTGGCCGCCAGCAGGCAAGCGCGCCCAAAGCCGATCACCGCTGACCGTAGTAGGCGCCGGGGCCGTGCTTGCGGGAGAAATGTTTGTTGAGCAGCACGGCGGGCATGGCCTTCGCTGCCCCGTTAATGCTGAACGTTTCGCTGGCGAGGCGAGCGATGAACTCCAGCGCCACCGCGTTTTTCACAGCCTCCTTGACGCTGCGCCCCCAGGCGAACGGGCCGTGGCTGGCCACCAGGACGCCGGGCAAAGTAAGCGGGTCGATGTTCCGAAACCGCTCCACGATCACGTCGCCGGTATTCGCTTCATACTCGCCTTTGATCTCGGCTGGCTTCATCACGCGGGTGCAAGGCACGGGGCCGCCGAAGAAATCCGCGTGCGTGGTGCCCAATGGCGGGATCTCGCGTCGGGCCTGCGCCCAGGCCGTTGCGTGCGCGCTGTGGGTGTGAACGATGCCGCCCACGTCCTTGAACGCGCGGTAAAGCACGAGGTGGGTGGGCGTGTCCGAGCTGGGGTTCAGTTGGCCCTCGACCACCTCGCCGGTTTCCAACGAGAGCACGACCATCTGCTCCGGCTTCATGCCATCGTAACCGACGCCGGAAGGTTTGATCACCATGCAGCCGCTGGCGCGGTCCACCCCGCTGACGTTGCCGAAAGTTTGGATGACCAGGCCTTCGCGGACGAGTTGGAGGTTGGCTTCGCAGACTTCCCGTTTAAGCGCTTCGAGCATAGGCGGGAGGATGTGGCAGAACGCGTCGCAGGCAAGCGATTAAGCACCCCGCGGCCGGTGCCAATCGAACAACCACGCGGCGCATTTTGCTTGGCCCGTCGCGCACGATTCCGAATAGTCGGGCCACAACGCGCGCAAGCGGTCCACGCAGACTGGCCGGCGCGCCCAGTTTGTGAGCAGCTTATTCTACAATCTCGGTCGCGGCCTGGGCCGGGCGACCATGCCTGCGGTCCAAAAGGTCCGCTGGGGCTGGAATAGCCTCCTCGGTTCCGAGGACGACCGGATTCGCGCCGAGAAGGGCTTCGGCCGCACGCTGGCGATGGAGTTTCGGGCCAAGGCTGAGGGACACGCCGATCCCGCGGATGCCGCACTGGTCAGTGGTCTCTGCCAGCAACTGGCCGCGCGCGTGAAGAACAAGCTCCTGTCTTTCAGCGCGGAGGTCGTGCGGTTGCCTGAACCGACGGCGCTGGCACTGCCCGGCGGTTTCATCTTCGTGAGCCTGCCTTTGCTCGATTTGTGCCAACGGTACACCGACGAACTCGCGTTTGTCCTGGGCCATGAAATGGCGCACGTCATCCGCGGCCACGCCGCGGACCGCATGTTGCACGACTCGGCACTGAACCTCGCGGCGCGGGTGGCCGGACGCGCCGGTCCGCTTGGCACCTGGCTGCGCGGCACCGGACTGCAAATGCTTGCGAGCGCTTACTCGCAAGACTGCGAATTCGAGGCGGACGAACTCGGCTCGCGGCTAGCCGACGCGGCCGGGTACCCCCCGCTGGCCAGTGTTCGACTTTTCCAACGGCTCGAGGCGTTGCATCAGAATCAGACGCCGCTGGGTCAGTACTTCAGTTCCCATCCCACCCCGGCCGAGCGCATCGCCCAGATGGGCCGGCTTTGGCGCCCGCGCAGTGCGTAGCTCTGCCGTTGAATCGGTGGCTTGGGCTTCGACCGGTTTTGCGTCTTACGAACTGGCGGTGGCACGCAGGCATACGCTAGACTGCCGTCACCATGAACACCCACCCGTCCTTTCGATTCACCCTGGGATTGCTTTCGCTCGTTTGCCTCGCCGGTTTGGGCCACACAGCGGAACGCGTCCAAGGCCGGTCGATGGTGATCTCGACGCACGGCATCGTGGCGAGCGAACACCCGCTGGCCTCGCAGGCCGGCGCCCAGGTCTTGGCCGAGGGCGGCAACGCGGTCGATGCCGCCATCGCCGCCAACGCGGTCATGGGCGTGGTGGCCCCGATGACCAGCGGCCTGGGCGGCGACTTGTTCGCGATCATCTATGAGGCGAAGACCGGGAGGCTGCACGGGTTGAATTCGAGTGGCTGGGCGCCGTCGGGTTTGACCATCGAATTCCTGCGCGGGCAGGGCTTCACCAACATGCCGCAGCGCGGGATTTACTCGGTCACGATTCCGGGCGCGGTCGCGGGCTGGGACGCGCTGCAGGCGAAATTCGGCCGCATGCCATTGGCGCGCCTGCTGGCACCCGCGATCCGGATCGCCACCGAAGGTTATCCGGTGACCGAGATTGTCGCCGGTTATTGGAAGGCCAGCGAAAAGTTCATGAGCGCTGATCCCGCCGCGGCGAGGATGTTTCTGCCGGATGGCCGGGCACCGCAAATGGGCGAGATTTTCCGCAACCGCGATCTGGCTTGGGCGCTGCGCCAGGTGGCCCGCGACGGTCGCAAGGCCTACTACGAAGGCGCCATCGCCAAGCTGCTCCTCGCCAATTCGCGCCAGCACGGCGGCACCTGGACCGCGACCGATCTCCGCGACTTCCGCCCACAATGGGTCCAGCCAATTTCGACGATCTACCACGACTGGACCGTTTATGAGATTCCGCCGCCAGGGCAGGGGATTGCCGCCCTGGCGATGTTGAACCTGATGGAACAGTTCCCGCTCGCCACCTGGGGCCGCGATTCGGTGGCGACCTGGCACACGCTGATCGAGGCCAAGAAGCTGGCTTACGCGGACCTGCTCCGCTACGTCGCGGACCCGCGGTTCGCCAAGGTGCCCGTGACTGGGATGTTGTCGAAGGCGTATGCCCGCGAGCGCGCCCGGCTCATCGATCCAAACCGGGCCGCCAGCGTGGTGCCTCCCGGCCGGCCACCGGAAGGCGGCACGGACACGACGTACCTTTGCGCGGTCGATGCCGAGGGCAACATGGTCTCGTTGATCCAAAGCAACTACGGCGGCTTC
This sequence comes from bacterium, assembly GCA_021823625.1. GTDB lineage: Bacteria > Verrucomicrobiota > Verrucomicrobiia > Limisphaerales > J093 > DSVZ01. Next base: position 22,027 of record JAKANS010000018.1, read on the forward strand.
GGCTCCGGTTTGGTGGCCGACGGCACCGGCTTCGGGCTGCAAAACCGCGGTGGCCTGTTCAGTCTGGAACCGACGCATCCAAATGCGTTGGCGCCGCGCAAACGACCGCTGCACACGATCATTCCCGGCTTCATGACCAAGGGCGACGTGCGGATTGCCTTCGGCATCATGGGCGGTTGGAACCAGGCGCAGGCGCACGCCCAGTTCGTGGCGAACCTGGTGGATTTCGGAATGAACCTCCAGTCCGCGCTCGAAGCCCCGCGGTTCACCAAGCTGACCTTTGAAGGCGCCGATGTGGAAATCGAGTCGCGCGTGCCGGCGAGCGTGCGCGTCGGCCTGGCCGCGAAGGGCCACGATTTGAAAGTGATCGCACCGTTCGCCCAAGATGTCGGCGGCGGTCAGGCGGTGATGCGCGATTTCGCACGCGGCATCAACTTTGGCGCGTCCGATCCGCGCAAGGACGGCGCGGCGGTGCCGGAACCGGTGAAGTGAAGCATCTGCTATGAGGAACGCAGGAACCAAGGAATTGGGAGTGCGTTCTCTTGCTGCCTGCCGCATTCACTGGCGAGGCCGGCGCCAGGGTCGGTGGCTGGCAGTGGGGTTGGCGGGCTTGGTGGCGCTTGGTTTTTGGCTCACTCGCCCGGCTGTGCCACCGCCGGGTGTTTCGTCTGAAATGGCGGGGCTGGCGAGGCAACTGCGTGCCCAGCCGTCATTTCTGCGGTCCTCCGCGGCGAAGGCGGTGGAGCGGCTGTCGCCACGATTGGCCGAGCGAGTTTCGGGGCGGGACACCGCGGAGCGCAGGCGGCTGGAGGCTTATCAAAGTTTGATCGCAATGGGAACGAATCTGGGTCCAGCCGCGGTCATGCTCGTTGGCGCGTTGGACGATTCGGCCGTCGAAGTCCGGGGTTTCGCGTTTCGCGTGCTGGCCAACGCAGGAGTTCCGGCAATGGAGGTGGCGCGCCTGGCACGCCAAGGAGCGGAGGATCCGGTGGCCTTGGCGTGGCTTTTCGCCGGGCTGCTCCGCGACGAAAGCGTTCCGGTCCGCGAATTGGCGTGGAGTTGCCTGGAAGCGTTCACGCCGGAGGCCACCGCCGTGCGCGACACCCTGGCCGGTTTCGCCGAAACGCAGAGCGATCCCGGCTTGCGCGGCCGCGCCCGCCGCTTGCTCGCGGCCTTGCCCGAGCCGGTGGGCGCCGCACCGGTTCAACCGGGCGTGCTCTGAGGTGGGGCGCGGAAGTCCATTCCGCCCCGCCGCTTTGTGAAAAGCAGGAAACCGCTGTCGTCGCGGAGAAATACGTTGCCGGCAGTCCGCCCTTCGCCTTAGCTGGGGCCATGTTCTCGCACATCGTCATCTTCTGGACCAAGCCAGGTCTCGCGCACGCGGCAGACGAATTGCTCGCCGGCATGGAACGTTACCTGAAGCCGATCCCCGGCGTGCTCAGCTTTCACGCCGGCCGGATGGCGCCCAGTCACCGCGCAGTGGTGGACCAGACCTACCAGGTGGCGCTGAATCTCGTTTTCCCGGACAAGCAAGCACAGGACGCCTACCAGGTGCACCCGCTCCACCTCGAGTTCGTGGACAAGGTCTTCAAGCCGGTCTGCGAGCGCGTGGTGGTGTACGATTTCGAGTGAGCCGTGGGAACTCGCAAGTGCCGGTCAGACGCCCGGCGACTGTGCGGTGAAATGGACGGTGTTGGATGATTGACGCCGGACGGCCTCGTGCTTACCTTGCCCCAAGCGAATCCATGAAAACACCTGTCATTTCCGAAAAAGTGCCGTTGTGTCGTGGCCCGCGATGCGCCATCGCCCGCGGCTTTACGTTGATCGAACTGCTGGTGGTCATCGCCATCATCGCGATCCTGGCGGGGATGCTCCTGCCGGCACTCGCGAAAGCCAAGGCGAAGGCCAACGCTGCCCGTTGCATGAGCAACATGAAGCAACTGACCCTAAGCTGGCACATGTACGCCGATGACAACCTGGATAGCTTGACGAAGAACTGGCTGGGCTATAACGGCTCCTGGATCAACGGAAACATCGCTGCGATGCCAGATGCCACGAACGTTGCCTACATCCAGAATGGCAAGCTCTTCCCGTACAACACGTCACTCGATGTTTACCGCTGCCCGGTGGACACGCAGGTTCCCACCGGACTTCGGGCCTCGCTTAAGGGCAAACCGCGGGTCCGGAGTTATTCGATGAACGGTCGCATGGGCGGCGCGGATGACAGCGATGCCTCACGGTTCGGTGTCCCCTCCACCACTTGGGTGCTGGGCAGCAACTATCCGATGTTTAAGAAGATGACCGACATCAATTCGCCGGGGCCGACGCAGGCGTTCGTCTTTCTGGAGGAAAGCTATCTCACCATCGACGACGGCTACTTCGCGGTGAAGGCCCCCGGGGTTTTGAGCTGGCAGAACTCGCCGACTGTCCGCCACGGCAACGCCTGTGAGTTTGCTTTTGCGGACGGCCACGCCGAAATCTGGCGCTGGCGGGCTCTGAACAAAGATCAGGATCTCGATGCGTCGGTCAAAATAGGCGGTGTGGACACCACTCCCGACTTGGTCAAACTGCAATACGCCGTTGCGTGGAAGTAGCCGCTGACTTGGTCTGCGTTCGGCCTTGGCGCTCAGATCATTTCACGCGAGAAGAAGCAGCAAGCGCCCACTCTAAAGGGGTGGGCTTTTGCTTTTCTTAATCGTGGGAGGCGGACCTGCGTCCGTTGGCAACGTCCCGCCAGATCAGTCTCGGTCCGGGCGGGGCTAGAACGAACGCTTGGGCAGATCGAATTGGGCCTTGATGGACTGGAGCGAGCGGCGCTCGACCAGCGGCGAATCGAGGGACTTGGGCACCGAAGGCGGGGCGAGGAAGGTGTTGGCACCCAAGCCCTGCAACGCGGTCGAAGGTGGAAGCTGCAGCGCCTTGTCGAATTTCTCCGAGGTGGCGAAGCTCGGTTGGAACGGCAGGGGCTTCGGGGTGGCCGCCTGGCCCAGCACCGGATTGAGGGCTTCGCGGGTCGAGTCCGGGTAGGCCGCAATTGGATCCAAGCTGGAGATGGGCGAGGCCGCGATCGGGCTGGAGATGGGATTCCGTCCCAAGATCATGGCCATGCCACTCAGGTCGGCGGGTTGGACTCCGCCGATGCCAGCGTCCTGCGGGCCGGCCACTGCTTTGCTGGCCGAGCTGGTGATTTGGCGCAGCGCGTTGTTCAACGAGTCGCGGTCTTGCTCCGCAGGACTCACCCGGCGGATTTCAAAAGGGCTTTCCCGCGTTTGGTTGCGCGCGGAAAACCCGGTCGGGCCGGCGAACGGATTGGCGGGTGCCCCACCCGAGTCATCGGACGAAAGCGTCGGGCTGCTGAGGCCGTTGACGGAACTCCGCACGACCGCCGGCGGTGTCGCGGCGGAGCCGGTGCCGGAGGTTGCTTCCAGGCGCTGGTAATAGTTCACCAAGTCGCCTTGGCTGCTGTCCAAGCCCGAACCCACGCCACCCTTCTTCCCGCCTTCAAAGCCGTCCACGCCAAAGGCCTTGTTGGCATCTGTCTCCCCTAACTTGCCCCCGTCCGGGGCCTGCAAAATCCAGTTCCGGCGCTCGTTAAGGAGATCCAGTTCGCGCTTGGTGAGCGGGGTTGCGTCCGGTTGCGCCATTGGGGCGCTGGGTGCGAACGGCCGCGCGGTCACGCCCCGCAGCGAACTGCTGCCGCGCGCCCCAAAATCCTCGAACGGATTCGAAAAGCTGACTGACCGCCCGGTGTTGCGTTTGCTTTCGGCCGGAAGGGTCGGTTTGCGGACAGAATCGGAGAAAGTGACTTTCTCGCCCGCGAGTGCCGAAGTGCCCTGGCACCCGTACCACGCAAGCACCGCGCCCGCGAGCGCCCAGCGGCGGAGATTTGAAGCCTGTTCAAACATTGACCCCACATTGCTAATCCGTAACCGTCCAAGCGTCAAATTCTAAGTCGAGTGAAATCCAGCCCACCCCCGCGTCGGCATCCGCGGTCTGCATTCTGGCAGGCGAGGTAGCGAGCAACCCAAGCTGCGGGCCAGTCCGGGCTGGCGGCTTACCCGGACCGGGAACGCCGCGGGCCGCCGCCGGGAATTACTTCTTGGAGCCCTGCTGTTTTTGCGCGGCCGCTTCGATGGCCTCGTTGGCTTTCTTGACCTCTTCGACCAGCTTGTTGTACTCGCCGACCACCTGGTTGTACTTCTCCAGGAGCTTCTTGTATTCCTCGATCTGCTGATCGCGTTGCTCGGCGACGGTTTTGAGCAGCTCGTTCTGTTTCACGATCGACGCGTTCTGCGTCTTGATGTTCTCGTTGGCCTGGTCGAGCGCGGCTTTGTACTGCTCCACCTGGTTGCGCTTTTCATCCCGGTCTTGAATGGTGTCGGCGAGTTCGTTGGACAGCGCCTTGATCCTGGCCGTGTTGGTCTCGACGGTTTGTTCGAGTTTTGTGCGGATTCCATCCAGGCGCGCGACCTCATCCTGGGTGCGCTTCAGGGTGATCTCCAACTGCTGGATGACCACCTTGTTGGTGTACACGTCCTCGGTGAGCTTCGACTTGTCGTGGGTGAGATTGGTCTCGCGCTTCCATTGCACCAGGCACAGCCCGCACAGCGCGAATGACAGCAACACGGACAGGTTCAGGATCAGCTTGTTCATGCTCGCCACCACTGGGAATCGCCGTTCCGTCCTGGGGCCAGGCTCGCTGGGCCACGGACCGGGGCCTTCGCACCGCCCGCCGGCCAAGGGGTGGGCTGTGTCGGTGCAGCCGGTCTCACCGGTCTGCCAAGGCGGAGAATGGTCGGGGCGGTGAGATTCGAACTCACGACCTCTTGTACCCGAAACAAGCGCGCTAGCCAGGCTACGCTACGCCCCGACATTCACGGGACAGACGTTGCCGTGGGGCGTCGGCAAATGCAATGACGATTTCGCGATTCGTGAAAGCAATCGTCACTGATTATGGCCCGGACCCGCGGGCCCGCGCCGGGAAGTCCCAACCAGTCTTGCGAATAGTCGTCCTGGCGAAGGCAAGATTTGCTAAGGAATGGCCAAAGGCCTGGTAGCCGGCGCTTTGCCCAAGTCGCTCAATCCTGCGCATGTCAAGCACGACGCCCGTCACGACCGATGCATCGCGTCCCGGTGGGGCGTCGCCCCGGCATAGTTTCCGGTTCCGCGTGCGCTCCAGCGAAACCGACCAGATGGGGACATTCTACAACTCGCGCCCGCTGGAGTGGTTCGAGATGGGCCGCACCGAACTCCTGCGTGAATGAATGAAGGGGTCGTGAAGGGGTCGGTTCTTGATAAGGGCCACCATTCCCGAGTCATCCCACGCCTACTCAGCCAGTGGTCCGGGGGGAGCAGACGCCGCAGGTGAACGCGAAACAGTTGCGCGGCACGGTGCCGGCAGCACGGTCCTCCGGTACGCATTCGGGGGCCAAGTCCGATTAATGAGATCGTCCGGGACCCAGGGCGCCAGCAATTCGAGGCGTGCGGTCGTGCCTTGTCGCCGACAGTGGGCAGTCCCTGCCGGCGAAGACGACCCTGGGGACTTAACTCGTCAGGAACGTGCGCTCACTCCCGTCTGCTTGTGCGTATCCTCATGACCTCACGCCTGTTCCTTGAACTCTCGTGACACCTGCTTCAGGCCTTGGCGCCCCACCGGCAAGTTCTGAGTGGCGGCCAAACGTGTCGCAAGGAGCCTCGGAAACGTCGCCCGTACGCGCGAGTTCGATGGCCCCAAAGGCCGGTCAGAGCGCAGGAAGGGGTCGCGAGTTCGCTGCCGAGCCCGCCGTGTGCGCCGTCGGTTGACTACTCCCGCCAACGCGGGTTGCCAGCCTCGTCAGCAATACCCGCGGCCCGCGCAGCTACTCGGCAAGGATCTTCATCGCCCGCGCTTTCTCGGCGCGTTTGCGTTGGTTTTCGTCGAGGATCTTCTTCCGCAAACGCAGGTTCTTCGGCGTGGCCTCCACGTACTCGTCCGAGCCGATGTATTCGAGCGAGCGCTCGAGGCTCAGCTTCATGGGCGGGTCGAGCTGGATGCCTTTGCCGTCGCCTTGCGAGCGCATGTTGGTGAGCTTTTTCGCCTTGCAGGGATTGACCGGGATGTCGTTCTCGCGCGCGTTCTCGCCCACGATCATGCCGGCATAAATCGCGTCGCCCGGCTCGACCATCAGCCGGCCGCGCTCCTGAATCATGTTCAAGGCATACGACTTCGCCTCGCCGGCTTCCATGCTCACGAGCGAGCCGTTCTTGCGCGCCGCGATTTCCCCGCGGTCCGGCCCGTATTCGTGGAACAAGTGGCTCATCACGCCCAGGCCGCGGGTTTGGTTCACCAGGTCGGTTTCGAAGCCGATCAAGCCGCGCATCGGGATCAACGCCTCGATGGTGACTTGGTCGCCGTGGTGGTTCATGGCCACGATCTCGGCCTTGCGCGAGGCAAGGTTTTCCAGCACGGCCCCCATGTGTTCCTGCGGGATTTCGAGAAAGAGTTTTTCGATGGGCTCGAGCAGGTTGCCGGCCTCGTCTTTGCGCCAAAGCACCTCCGGTCGCGAAACCAGCACCTCGTGACCCTCGCGGCGCATCTGCTCGACCAGGATGGCGATCTGCATTTCGCCGCGCCCGCTGACGTGAAAAATTTTCGGATCCTCGGTGTCGGCGACGCGCAGGGCGACGTTCGTGCGCAGTTCCTTCATCAGCCGCTCGCGAATGTGGCGGGCGGTGACGAGCTTGCCGTCGTTGCCGGCGAGCGGGCCGTCGTTGACCGCGAACTCCATCTGGATCGTCGGCGGGTCGATCGGTTTGCTGGGCAGGCCGGGTCGGTCAGGATTGTCCACGATCGTCTCGGCGATAAAGACTTCCTCGAAACCGCAAACGCCCACGATGTCGCCGGCGTGCGCCTCTTCGATCTCGATCCGCTTCAACCCCTCGAAGTGGTAAATCATGGTGATCTTGCCACTCGACCTGGTGCCGTTGGCGTGCAGACAAAATGCCTGGTCCCCAACCTTGAGCTTGCCCGAGTAGATTTTACCGAACGCGATCCGGCCGAGGTAGTCGCTGTAATCGAGGTTCGCCACGAGGACCTGGAAGCCCTCGCTGGCGCGGGCGCGCGGCGGCGGGATGTGTTTGATGATGGCGTCGAAGAGCGGCTCCATCGTGCCGGTGACGTGCTCCAGTTCCACCTTGGCGTAACCGTCCTTGGCGCTGGCGTAGATCACCGGGAAATCCATCTGCTCGTCGGTGGCGTTGAGCGACACGAACAGATCCCAAACCAGGTCGAGCACCTTCTTGGGGTTCGCGTTTTCGCGGTCGATCTTGTTGATGACGACGATGGGTTGGGCGCCGGCCTCGAGCGCTTTGCGCAGCACGAACCGGGTCTGCGCCTGCGGACCGTCCGCGGCGTCCACCACCAGCAGCACGCCATCGATCATGTTCATAATGCGTTCGACCTCACCGCCGAAATCGGCATGGCCGGGCGTGTCCACGATATTGATGTGGTAGTTCTTGTATTTGAACGCGGCGTTCTTGGCCCGAATGGTGATCCCCTTTTCGCGTTCCAAGTCCATCGAGTCCATGAGGCGTTCCTCCTGGGATTCGTGCTGGTTGACGCGGAACGTGCCCGATTGTTTGAGCAGGCAATCCACCAGGGTGGTCTTGCCGTGGTCCACGTGCGCGATGATCGCGATATTGCGAATGTGTTGCATCGAAAGTGTCGCTGGTTCGTTCTCGGCGCCGCCGCTTTGCCTTGTGCCGGCTTCGGCGCAAGCGGCCCATTGTGCCACGACGCGACGCGACTGCAAGTGCGCCGTTTCGGCGTAGTGTCGGGATTCCAAATGGGTGGCTGCGCCGCGGCGACGGCGCAGGGCGGTGCGGCACCACCACCGCCACCAAAATCAGGACACTGCCGTTTCGGGGCATTGCCGGAGCGGGTTTCAGAATTCCCAATGAGGCTCAGCGCGCCACACCGTCGGTGCCACGCAGCCCGCCGAAAAGTCAACCGGCGGGCCGGTTGCCAAAGCCCAGTTGGCCTTCGGCCTCCGACCCGCCGGAATCGCGAGGAGGAACGGCGTTACTATTCCACCAAAGCGAGGCTCGCCGCAAGGTCTTTCTCCACCGTCGTGATCGGCAGGAGGTTGAACTTCTCTTGCAGCACCTTGAGCACGTTCGGCGGGACAAAGGCGGGCAGCGTCGGGCCCAGCCGGATGTTGCGGATGCCCAGGTGGAGCAGCGTGAGCAGGATGGCCACCGCCTTCTGCTCGAACCACGACAGGATCATCGAAAGCGGCAGGTCGTTCACGCCGCATTTGAAGGCCGCCGCCAGCGCGCCGGCGATCTTGATCGCGGAGTAGGCATCGTTGCACTGGCCGATGTCGAGCAGGCGCGGGAGGCCGCCGATGGTGCCGAAATCGCGCTTGTTGAACCGGTACTTGCCGCACGCCAGCGTGAGGATGACGCAATCCTTGGGCACGGATTCGGCGAACTCGGTGTAGTAATCGCGCCCGGTGCGTGCGCCGTCGCAGCCACCGATCAGGAAGAAGCGCTTGATCGCGCCCGACTTCACCGCCGCGATCACCTGGTCCGCGACGCCCAGCACGGCGTTGTGGCCAAAACCCACCAGGATGGTCTGGTCCGGGCCGTCCTCGGCAAATCCCGGTGCGGCCAGCGCGGCCTCGATCACCGGCGTGAAATCGCGATTCGCGATGTGCCGCACCCCGGGCCAGGCCACGAGGCCGCAGGTGAAGATGCGTTTCGTGTAGGCCCGTTGCGGTTCCTGGATGCAATTGGTCGTCATGAGAATCGCGCCGGGAAACCGCGCGAACTCGTCCTTTTGATCCTGCCACGCGCCGCCGTAGTTGCCGACGAGGTGCGGGTACTTCTTCAGAGCCGGATAGCCGTGGGCCGGGAGCAGCTCGCCGTGGGTGTAGATGTTGATGCCTTTGCCTTCGGTCTGCCGGAGCAATTCTTCGAGGTCTTTCAGATCGTGACCCGAAACGACGATGCCCTTGCCCTTCACCGGTTCCACTCGCACCGGCGTCGGCACCGGATGTCCGTACGTACTGGTGTGGGCGGCGTCCAGGAGTTCCATGACCTGCAGATTGATTTCGCCGCATTTCATACACAGGCCGAACAGGCGCTCGACCGTCGGCGTTTCCTCGGCCAACGCCGCCAGCGCCTCGCTGAAGAAGGCATAAATCTCGTCCGACTCGCGGCCAAGAAGCATCGCGTGATCGGCATAGGCCGCCGCACCCTTGATGCCGTACACGAGCAACTCCTGCAGTCCGGCGAGGTCGGGGCCGAACTGGTCACGTCGCGACAGCACCGAGATCAGTTCGCCCTGCTTGACCAGGCTGCCGCGGGTCGGGGCCGGCGCCCAGGTGGACGGGCCGTTGAATTTGTCCGCCGCCTTGCCGGCCCGCGCCAGGGCGCCCGCGTACAACGCCTTCGCCTGGTCGCGCACCGTGGCAGCGCGACGCAGGGTCTGCTCCAGCCGCGCGGGATCGAAGTTGACGTTCGTCACCGTGGCGAAGAGCGCTTCGAGCAGGAAGCGGTCGATCGTCGGGTCGCTGGCGCCCAGCGTGCGGGCGCGGTGGTTGTACTGCGCGATGCCCTTCGCGGCATGGATCAAGAGGTCTTGCAGGATCGCGCGCTCCTCGTCCTTGCCACAAGTGGCGAAGTCGGTGCAGCCGGTCCCCTTCGAGGTTTGTTCACATTGATAACAGAACATGGTCGTTTCCTTCGTCGGTTTCGTGACGCCGGCCCATCCGGCGCGTTGTTCAACGAACTGATGATGAAGCGCCGGTACACAAGGACGCATTGATCTGCATCAATCGGGAACGACGTCGGCGGGAAGTGGAACTCCCGGCGTCCGCCGCGAGCACAGGCTTTGCGCTCGCCTCCCGCCCGGCCTTCGGGCAACCTGCCGCCGTGTCGGGAATCGTCGCCATCGTCGGCCGGCCTAATGTCGGCAAGTCCGCCTTGTTTAATCGCGTCGTGGGGCGGCGTATCGCCATCGTGCATGACCTGCCCGGCGTGACGCGCGACCGCATCAGCGCCGAGGCGGAGTGGCGCGGCCGGCGGTTCACGCTGCTCGACACCGGCGGCATCGGCCTGCTCCGCGGCGAGAAGGCGGACGACGTCATCCTCCGCGCGGCGCTCGACCAGGTGCAGGTGGCCCTTGAGTCGGCGGACGTGGTGGTGCAGGTGGTGAACGTGCAGGAAGGGGTGGTGCCGTTGGACCGCGAAGTGGCCCAGCGCCTGCGCCAGGCCGGCAAGCCGGTGTTGGTCGCCGTGAACAAGGCGGACAACCCGCGCACCGAGGCCGGTTTGCCGGAGTTCGCCGAACTGGGCTTCGACCAGCTCTTTCCGGTTTCGGCGATCCATGAACGCGGCGTGGAGCCGTTGCTCGACGCCGCGGTGGCGTTGCTGCCGATTGCGGAAGCGAAGCCTGATGAACCGGCTGGCGAAACGGGAGTGACGCCGGAACCAGGCGAGTCGCCGACCCCCGAACCGTCAGTCGCCGTACCGCTCAAGCTCGCCATCGTCGGCCGGCCCAACGTCGGCAAGTCGTCGATCATCAACGCCCTCACCCAGTCCGAACGCGTCATCGTCAGCTCGGTTCCCGGCACGACCCGCGATTCGGTGGATGTGCCCTTCGAGGTCGAGACCGAAGGCACGCGCGAGCGCTTCGTGCTCATCGACACTGCGGGCATGAGAAAGGCGCGGCGCGTCAACGAGTCGATCGAGTTCTTCAGCGTCAAGCGCGCGGAGGACTCGATCGCGCGGTGCGACATCGTGGTGTTCGTGCTCGACGCCGCGAGCGGCATTCTCGAACAGGACAAAAAGATCGCCGACAAGATCGTCGAGGCGCGCAAGGGCTGCATCGTGGTCATGAACAAGTGGGACCTCTACGCCGAGCAGGTGCGTCTGGCCCGCGAAGAAGCGGTGAGCAAATTGCGCAGCCGGGCGCCGCGCGAAGGTGGCGGACAGCGAATGACCACCCTCGCCGAATTCGGGCAATGGGTGCAGGAGAAACTGTTCTTCCTCGACTACGCGCCGGTGATTTTCACCTCCGCCCACGACGGCACGAACCTGGATCGCCTGCTCGAAGCGGTGCGATACGTGGCGGCGCAGTTGCAGCAGAAGGTGCCCACCGCCGTGTTGAACCGCACGCTGCGCGACGCCATCGACCGCCGGCAACCGGTCAGCGTCAGCGGCAAGCGGCTCAAGTTTTTCTACGCCACGCAAACGCGCCAGGCGCCGCCGAGCTTCCTTCTCTTTGTGAGCGACAAGCGGCTGTATTCCGAGGCGTACGCCAAGTACCTGCGCGATCAGTTGCGGCAGGCCTTCGGCTTCGAAGGCTGCGCGTTGGTCCTGAACGCGCGCAATCGCGAACAGACCGAAAACCCGCGGCCCGCGCCCCGACCCGCGCGCGGTCGGAGCCGAACCGGCCCGCGCGGCCCGCACCTTCACCGCCATCCGCCGGGCGCCCGCAAGCCGGCTCGCCGCGGACGGCGACGCCCCTGAACGAAAGGACCGCCCATGCCCTGGCCTGCTGATTACCACATGCACACGCCGCTCTGCCGGCACGCGGTTGGCGAACCCACCGACTACGCCGCCCACGCCGAGGCTCGGGGCCTGACTGAGATCGGTTTCTCGGACCATAGCCCGATGCGGCAGGACGATTTCGACGAGTGGCGGATGCGATTGGATCAACTCGACGAGTATGTCCAGCAGGTGGCGCGGGCCCGGCGCGACCACCCGAGGCTCGCGATCAAGCTGGCGCTGGAGGTCGATTACCTGCCCGGCCACGAAGCGTGGATTCGCGAGCTCGCGGCGCGGCATCCGTGGGATTACCTGATCGGCTCGGTCCATTACGTCTCCGACTCCTGGGACATCGACAACCCGAAGAAGCTCTCGCAATGGCGCGAGCGCGACCCGTTCGAGGTGTGGGCGTTGTACTTTGAGCGCCTGACGATGGCCGCCGAGTCGGGGCTGTTCGAGATCATCGGCCACGCCGACCTGGCAAAAAAATTCTGCTTTTACCCCCAGCAGGATTGCACGCCGCTCTTCCGGCGGTTCCTCCAGGCCGCGAAGCAACGCGGGAGCGCCATCGAACTGAACACCGCCGGCCTGCGCAAAGACTGCCAGGAGATTTACCCCAGCCGGGCGATCCTCGGCCTGGCCCGGGAACTTGGCGTGCCCATCACGTTCGGTTCGGACGCGCACGCACCGGGCGAGGTAGGCGCCGATTTCGACCAGGCCGTGGCTCTGGCGCGCAGCGTGGGCTACACCCATTGCCGGCGGTTCACGCAGCGCCGCGCCCAGACCACGCTCATCTGACCCAACGCCCGCGCCCGTAGCGCCTCGGGTCCGTAATCGAGCCGGTTGGGACAATTATTGTCGCAATTGCGACATAATTTGTGCACGGGCAGCATGCTCTCTGCGCTGGACTTCGCCAGCGAGCAGATGATCCCCGGCCTCGAAACAAGCGCGCCGAAACCGCGCATTACTCTACTCGAGGTTGCCACGGCCTGGGTTTGGTACGGAGTCGAATGACCTCCTCCCAATCAGCACCTCTTGGTGGTGGTCCGTAAGGCGCAGAACGGCAAAACCCGCACTCCGCAGCCACGCCTGCCAGTGCGCGAAACGGCTCGGCGGGTGCGGATGATGCCGGCCCTCCGCGGCATGGATCTCGTCCATCAACCGAAACCCACTCGGCGAGAAGTCAGCCAACACCAGTTTCCCGCCAGGCTTCAACACGCGCAGCATTTCGCCGAACACGCGCTCCGGGTCGTCGAGGTGATGAAAGACGTTCCAGGAAGTCACCGCATCAAAGCTCCCCGCCGGCCACGGCAGCCACCGCGCATCCTGGACGACGAACCGAATGCGGTCGGCGACCCCCGCATACGCCGCCTCCAACCGCGCCTGCTGCTGTTCCTCGCCGCTCACGTCCACGGTGGTCACGTTGGCGACGTGCCGGACCAGCGGCACCACGAACCGGCCTTTGCCGGTGCCGATGTCCAGCACGCGGCCGCGCAGGGGCAGCGCCTGCTCGATCACAAACCGCACGCTGGCGTCCGGATCGAAGCCGAAGCGTCGGTGGGTGGCGTTGCGTTTCTGGAGCTGCCGGTGATTGGCAGCCGCGTCCTTCTGTTTTTGGCTCATGCGGATGGCGCAGGGTGGAGATCGATGTCGGTTCAGAAGTGGTAAGTGACCGCGACGGCGCCAAATTTCGAGATCCGATCCTGGCCGTCAAATTCTTTTCCCCAGATCACGTAGGAAAACGTCGCCTCGAACCGCCGGGTCCAGAGCGAGACGCCGAATTCGCCCGCCGGAAAGAACGGTTTCTCATGCACGCTGGGACCGTCCCGGAAGCTGTTCCCGTCCAGCGTCAGGTTGTGGGCGACCAGGTTGGCACCGCCCCCCGCGAACAGGTACGCGCCGAACTTCCGAGGCGCGGGCGTGCCGGCCCGGGACTGCGGAAAGGGCAGATTGCCCAGGCCGCGCATCAAGGTCGTGCCGAAATCGTCTGGCAGATGGTAGCCGAGGCGGAACTGCGCGTCCGCCTGGGCTTGAATGAGCACGTTGCCAAGCATCGCCCCCACCATCGGAATGGCTTCGGCGCCCCAGCCGGTCTCCGACTCGAACAGCGTGTAACGGCGCCGGTGTTCATAGACCAGGTTCAGGATCGGCTCGTTCTTCAGTTGATAATTCCAGCCCTGCGGTTCGTCGTCGCCGATGAGCTTGTGGACGGCCTTCTGCGTTTCCTCCGCGAGCGACGCGGGACCGACCACGCCGGTGATCAGCTTCAGCCCGTGAAACCGGTTCTCATCCATGAACTGCGTCGAAAGCGCGCCGTAAAGCATGCCGGCATACGGGCGGTCGGCGGGGTCCGGTATGGGGCGGTTGATATCCGCGGGCGTCACCATGATCTGACCCAACTCGTAGCTCGCGATCCAGCGGCCGTCCTCGGCGCCGAACCATTTCCAGAATCCGCCCAGCAATCCCGGCCCCTCGCGGGAAAACGCCAGCGAAATGCCGTTCGAGTAATTCTCGTCGGTGCCGGCCAGAGCATCGTTCTCCCAGCGCAGGGAGACGGCGTTGCGGGGCGCGGGCGGGGAGCCGAGCGCGGTGCCGGAGACGGGCGTCCGCGCGGGCGCCGCGCCGTCACCGCCCCATACCACGGGCAAGGCCATCCCGCAGTTCAGACTGACTGCCAACACCCAAGATTTTCGTGACCGTTTCATAGTTCGTCGAAGGCAATCGCATTCTGGTCTGCCCACGTGACCGAAGCCCCCTGACCTTGGCGGCCTGTCCGCCGACTCTTCCACCGGCCGTGGTTCCGAGTCCGTCGCCCGGTTTACGACCGCTATTGAGTCGCGAGACCCCGGATGGTTACATCAAAGAGCTTTGTGCCTCCTTTTCGTGAGAAGAGACTCGAACCCGGCAAACAAGGCTGGTTTCCCAACGGAAAGGCGTGCGTCCCGTGCCGCAGCAAAGCCAGCACCGCCAGACCCAGCATCAGCCCCGCCACGAAGCGGACGGCCACCTGCAGGCGCGTGTGGGTCAGGCGGAACAGCGCTGGCAACGAGCCACCCGCCCGCGACGCGAGAAACACCAGCCCGCAATAAAGCAGGAGCGAGTCATGGCGGCATCGTCCAGTGGCCGCCGCTGCCGGCAGACCCGGCCGCGACGCTGCCCTCCGGCCGCAGTTTAATGCGCAAACCGAGTCCCGGCGGATTGGCCGCGCGGCAGATCACGCAACGTGGGTGCTGGGCGCTCCGCAGGCGGGCGAATCGGGAGACGCCGGAACCGGGCAGAGGATTGGGTATCAAAAGGTGCGCGATCGGCGTGAGCACGCGGCCGCCGCCGAAGCCCGCGCAGTGGTACGATAGAAAACCTGGCCGTCGCGCCGGACGCCCAGCACCCGCCCCTGAGCCTCCAGGTCGGCCAGGAACTTCACGACCTCGGCAGGTTTCATCAACAGACCCTGGGCGACATGCTCGACCGTGCAGGGACGCCGCCGGAGCAGCGCCAGGATGGCTTGGCCGGAGAGCGGCGATGCCGCCGCTGCCCGGCGATTCCGCCCTCCGGCGATCACTTCCGCCGGCGGCTCGAACATCCGGGCGAGTTCCGCAAGGCGTTCCGGCGGGACGGCCATCGCATACTCCTCTGCGGGCGGGCGCACCGCCGTGTTCAACTGCACCTGGTCGGGCCGGATGCGCCGGGTCCAATCCGCAAGCTGACGCACTTGAGCGGGCAACGCGGTGTAGCCGCCAAGCAGCATGACTTCGAGCCAATACTGCCCGGAGAACTCGCGGCGCAAGGCTTCCAAACCGTCCACGAGTCGCTCGAAGGTGATTTCGCGATGCGGCCGGTTGATGAAGTCGAACCGTTCCGCATCGGGCGCGTCGAGCGACGGCAACACGACATCCGCGAGTGCGACCTCCTCACGCACCGGTTTCTGCCACAGCAACGAACCGTTGGTGAGGACCGCGACAGGCACGGCGGTCATGGCCTGGAGGTGCGCGATGAGCTCACCCAGGCGCGAGTACAGCGTCGGTTCGCCGGACCCGCTCAACGTGATGTAATCGGGCCGGCACGCGAGCTTGCCTTTCAACTCGTCCAGCACCGCGTCCAGCGGCACCCACTCCTTTCGTTCGACGGTCTTGCAGGTGGTGCGGCCCAACTGACAATAGATGCAGTCGTAGCTGCACGTCTTGAACGGCACCAAATCCACCCCCAGCGACCGCCCCAATCGGCGGGAAGACACGGGGCCGAAGACGGGCTGTGGTCGTTGGTATTTCATGGCGGCTTGGGCTGGGGGATCAATGACTTTCGGGCTCGGCGGCCGACTCGGCTGCGGGTTTTTCGGCGCAGCCGCCCCGTTCCTGCTCCAGCGCGCGAACGATCTTGGCCGCTTCGGCCTCCGCCGTCGCGCTGTAGAGCGGCGCGCCTTCCAACCACGCCTGGCGGAGGCTGGCATCCTCCCGAATGGAGGCCACGACCTGGATTTCCACTTCCAGCAGGCGTTGCCACAGGAAATGCTCGGTGTCGTTGTCGGGCACTTTGTTGAGCACATAGAGGACACCCTGCGTGCGGGCTTCCTGGAAGGTGCGCCGGGTCAGCGCGACCAATTCGGGCGAGGCGAGGTGCCGCGTCGCGGGCGGAACGCCCGCGCGCATCTGGTCCAGCAACAACTTCATGATGACGGCGGCGCGCACGCCCGCGTAGCTGGGGTCCATCACCACGATCACCCAGTCCAGGCTGGTCACCACGCCGCGCGAGGCATCCTCGATGCCGGCCTTGAAATCCACCACCGTCACCGGCGCCGCGCCTGCAGGCTCGAAGGCGAAGTCGCGGGCGATCTTGGTCATCGGGCCGTCGCAACCCGCCCCCGGGCCGAGCAAACCGACCTTGCCGGCAAGAAACACGCGGATGCCTTCCGGCGTCCGGCCGACGAATCGATCGGGCAACTGTTCCGGCGCAACGTGTGCCCCCGCCATCGGCACCGGATCGTCCACCGGACACGTTACCCGCCCGCCGCTGAACACCGTGCCGCCGAACCAATCCAGGAGCGAGTCGGGCGTCCGGTCCGCGCCCAGGGCCTGCGACAGCCCTTCGTTGGTGGAATCGGCGTCCACCACGTTCACGGTGTAACCGGCCCGGGCCAGCGCCTTGGCCAGCAGGACAGCGCAGGTGCTCTTGCCGCTCCCACCGCGGCCAAACAGTCCGAGGCGCTGACCGGCGAGCGGTTTGCGTTCGCGATTCATGGGCTCAGATTCCTTTCAGCAAGCGGCGCCATTCGCGGCCGTGCCCGGCTTCGTCCGCCGCCATTTCCTCCAGCTTCAGCTTCAATTCAGGGAGCTCGAGCTGCTCCGTCAGTTTCGCGTGAGCCAGATAGTTGGCCACGTCCTCGGCCTCCAGTTTCACATCCAGCCCGAGCATGCCCTTCAGGTCGGCAGGTTTGTCGAACGGCTTGGGCGTGGTGGTTGGCTCGCCCCCGAGGTCTTGAATCACGTCCATCAGGAAGGCGGCGTGGCCCAGTTCGTCTTGCGCTTCCGTGGCGAGGAGTTCGCGCAACTCCGCCGCCAGCAGTCCGTAACACCTGAAGGCTTGGTAGGTGTACCGGATGACGGTGCCGAGTTCGGCCGCCAGGTCTTCGTTCCATCCGCGGATCAGGTTTTCTTTGGTCATGGCGTTGACGAGTCGTGATGCGAGGCTGGCATGCTTCACAAAGCATCCACCTGCCTTCACAGTTCGACACGACCTCCGCACGGACCGTGCCAGCCTTGCGGGAGACAAGCGCAATGGGGGCCGGGCCGTTGGATGCAGCGTCGGCTTGCCACTGCTGGGCCTCAACCAACACACCGGACCGGAGCAGGCTGCAACAGTGCCCGAGGCGGGGCGTTGCAAAATGAGAGTGATGGCCGGCGAAACGGCTTCGCGTCCGCGGGCCACGATTGCGGGCCGCCAGTTCGTTTATGCAGCCGTGGATTCAGCAATGACCGCGGCGTCCTCGGTTTTGTGGAATGCTGGCCAAATACACTCGTCGAAACCGCGAGCGCGTTCGGCAACGCCTCGGGCTTCCGCTACGTCTGCAGCGCGCGCTCGACGGCTGTCCGCGCATGGATCCGGGTGGTGTCGAACAACGGCACCGGGCCATCCCCATCGTTGAGCAGCAGGCCCAGTTCGGTGCAGCCAAGGATGACGCCTTCTGCGCCTTGTTGCGCGAGTTGATCCATGACGCCACGGAGACGGACTTTGGATTCTGGCCGCAGGCATCCGACACACAACTCGTCGTAAATGATGCGATGCACCGCTCCGCGTTCGGGGGCGTCAGGCACGACCACCTCCAGGCCGCCCGGCCGTTCCAGGCGACCGCGGTAGAAATCCTCTTCCATCGTGAAGCGTGTGCCCAGCAGCCCGATCCGCCGGAAGCCCGCGCGCCTCACCTGCTCGGCCGTGGCGTCGGCGATGTGCAGCAACGGAATGCGGAGGCCCGACTGCAGGGCGTCGGCCACCTTGTGCATGGTATTGGTGCAAAGCAGGACGAAGTCGGCCCCCGCAATCTCCACGCTGCGGGCCGACGCGACTAGGAACTGGGTGGCCTCCGCCCAGCGGCCCGCGCGCTGCAGGGCCTCGATGTCGGCAAAGTCCACCGAGCAGAGAATGCAGCGGGCGGAATGCAAGCCACCCAGCCGCTCTTTTATCATTTCGTTGATGAGGCGGTAGTATTCCAACGTCGATTCCCAACTCATGCCACCAACCAGGCCAATGGTTTTCATGTCCGCATTCGTGCTTCATTCTGACGCCGGCAAGGTTTACCGGAAACCGGGGCCGCTTTCGTTGGCCTCAGCCGGCAAACACATAGACAAGGCGATCCGTACACGGCCCATGAAGCCGTCCCAGTGGGTCAAATGACAAGCGCGCCTGGATGCTCCGCGGCGCTTCGAAGAACGCGGCGCCGGAGCCGCGCCGGTTCACCGCATGGAGCACGCCCAGCGGATCGCCGATCCAAAACGTGCCGTCCGCCTGCCCCACGCCGCCCGCCAGCAGATATTCGCTGCCGGTCGAATAACGAAACCGGAGCTCGCCTTCCGAAGAAAAACCGCGCACAGAACCGGCCAAGTCCGCCACCACCACCTCGCCCCCTTGGAGAACCGTCGGCGTGGCTTGAACTGCAGCAGGCAAGGTCTGGCGCCAAAGCGTCGCTTCGGTTTTCAGCGACCAAGCCACGAGTTGTCCGCGCCGGCCCTGGTTGACCACGACGTAGGCCACGGCCCGGCCTTCGTCCAACACGGGCGCCGCCGCCACCAACGCTCGCCTCGCCCCACGCTGGTCTTCGGGTTCGCGGAAGAACACGCGCTCCTGGCCGCGCGCGTCCACGCGCACGAACTCCGCGCCCTGTCCGCTACGCACCCGGAGGCAGTAAAGGTTCTCGTCGCGGTCCCCCGCAGCCGCGGCCCGCGGTGAGAGGCCGGCGTCCCAACCGAATCGCTCCTGGCCGGTCGGTGCTTCCAGTGCGTGAAATCTTCCGCCCCAACTGCTGAACACGACCAGATCGGCCCGCGGCAGGTGCAACAGATCAGAGAGGATCCGCGGGTCGCTCGTGCTTGGAACCCCCCGGCGCCAGCGCACCGCCCCGCTCGCGGCCTCGAGCCGGTAAACGCTTCCGGTGTGCGTGGCGACGAACAGGCTCCGGTCATCGGGATGCACCACCGGCGTGGCGGAGATGCCGCCGGCGAGTTTCACGCTCCACAGCAGTTTGCCGTTGGCCGCGTATGCGCGAACGCCGCCCGCCATGTCGGCGATGAACGCCGTGCCGGCCTGGTCGAAGACCACGGCGGCTTGCACGGCGCCTTGAGCCTGCAACCGGCGCACAGGTTTTCGCGCCAACCGCACTGCCCGGTCAGACCAGCCGCGGCGCGAGTTATCCCCGCCGGCGGAGCGCCAAACCGAGGATATGCCTGGAGCAGTGTCGAACATGGGCGTCAGGAACCGATTCGCCGGAAGGTGGGCTGGAACTCAAAGCGCGCCGCCTCGAGACCCACTCCGGCGACCTCAAGGTTCGCCACCCGGTTTTCACCCAAGCCGCGACGGCGGGCGAGCGCGAGCTGATTGGCCCCGTTGACGAAAGGCCAGGTGCGGTCCGGCGCATCCGGGTTGAAACCCATCACCGCCGCGGCCACGGCGTCGGTGCAGACGGGATTGCGCCCGGCGATCAGCAGACCGGGCCGGGTCACCGAAACCAGGGAGCCGAGCCACCAACCCTCCGCCGTTTGAATCGTGCTGATGCCGTCGATGACGACCAGGTGAATCGGGAAGGCCGCCGCCAGATCGACGATGAATCGCGGCACGTTGTAGCCGTGGTCGCCTTCAACCGATTTACCGGTGAACGTCTCCGTGGAGGTCAATGGCCGGCGCGTGCAATTATGCATCACGCCATTGCGATACCCGACCGCCCGCTCGTCCGGTTGCGTGCCGAGATCGTCGCCGTAAAGGCTGCTGGGCGGAATGCCGAACAGGTTCTTCATGCCGCCGGTGATGCCCGCCGACACATGGCTCTTGAGTTTGGTGAGCGACACGAGGACATCGGTGTCCACATAGTTTCGGTTCACTTCCCAGGCGGTGGCCAGTTCGCCGCGGGGAACTCGGACCGTCGCGTAGGTCTTGAAAGCGCCGCGGTTCCGCGTGTTCACGAATTGCGTGCGACCGCGCGTCACGCGGTTGAACTCGGCCAGCTTGAATCCATACCCCGCGAACGCCGGCTCGTCCGGCGTACGGAACGGCAGTTGGTCGCAGAACACCACCCGGCGCGCTCCGTAATCCACCAGCAGGCTGGCCAGCGCCTGTGCGACCACCGGATGGATGGTGACCGTCAGCCACAGCGGCACGCCCGCCACGTCCTCCCCCGAGGCGTTCACCAGATTGGTTTTGACGGTCACCTGCTTGTTCTTTACCAGCAGTCCGATGTCCTCCAAATCACGCAGGACTCGCGCCAGGACCCGCCGCACTTCCACGAACTCGTAACGCTTGCACAGCCCGATGCTGGTCAACGCTCGTGGAGCCGGAAGCGCGGCCGTCCCGGTGGCCGGGCCGGTGCTCACGGGCAGCATCGCGGGCAAAGCCACGGCCACCGCCGCGCACTTGAGAAAGTCGCGCCGCGACAAGATCCGGCCCGGACATCGGGGACCACGGTCGGGTTCGGAGGACATGCCGTTCATACTGCCCCCCCAGAGAGTCGCTCCAACCCCCGGGGACTGCCACGACTTTGGCGGCCAACCACGAGTTCAGCGTTCACAGAAAGCGACGAACTCCCATTGCTCCCGCGCCACCGGACCGCCCATGACGTCCGCCACCACACCGCCGAACAAGCGGCCCAGCAAGCCCGCGTTCATCGTCCCGACCGCGACCTTGCCGTCCGCCTTTTCATACACGGCAATCGTGCAGGGCATCATGACGGACACCTTGCGCGCCTGGTCGTCGTTGAGGATCCTGGCGGCGTACTGGGCCTGGCAGAGATTCACCAGCCGCACCGGACGCACTTCGCTGCCGCCGTGCTGTTTGACCGATTCGTCCAGCGGCGTCACGCTGGACACGACCCAGCCTTTGGCCACGGCGTTGTTGGTGATGCGCTGCACGGTTTCCGCCAGGCCGTAAGGGCTGATGTGCTCGCGGAGCATTAGCCCGGGCATCAGCGACGACATTGCGACGGCGGTCAGGACGACGCCAGCCACCAAACCGGTGGCCCAGACTAACAGACTTCTTGCTTTCATCGTGCGTGCGCAGGGTACCTTCATAGCTTCAACCGGCGCGGGTTTCCGGGGACGACGGCTTGGGAGGCACGGGAACCGCCTTGGCGGATATGGTCTCCCAACCGGTCAGCATGGCTTTGAGATTGGAGGTCAACGTCTCGCCCGTTGTGGTGAGATACATGTGGGCAATCAGAAAGGCCAGCAAGGCGAACGCTCCGACCGTGTGGATCTGGGCGACGCCACCGACGCCATCGCGCAGGAAGCCCTGGGCGGCGAGATCATCGTAGTAGAAGTAGGCCAGGCCCAACAGCCCCTGAATGGGGAAGATCAGCAGATTGAGGCTGAGGTAGGTCAGGCGCTGCAGCGGATTGAGCTTCGAGAGCTCGGTCTTCTTGAAGGGATGATGCTCGCCCTGGAAGATGCCGCGCAGATAGTAATGCACCATTTCCCGAAGATGCCGGCGCGTCGGCGTGTAATGCCGCCACTGGTCCGTGGTGAAGTGCCAAAAGATGGCGAAAGCCACCAGCACGCCAAACGCCCCGGCCAGCCAGTTGTGAAGCGTGACCGCGCGTTGGAAGCCAAAGAGACTGAACGTGCCGTGAACCTCAAAGCCAGTCACTCCCAGCAAGATGACCAGTACGGCCTGGCTCCAATGCCAGAACCGGTTGAACCGGGTGTAGATGAGGACTCGTTTGCTCAAGCTTTGCCTCGCTTTCGCCAGCAGTAAAACCGCAGACCTCCATGCACTACGACCGCGCCCAGCGTCCCGAGAGAGGCCAGCCACCCCGACCAGTCCAGGACACGGTTGCGATCCCGCGCCGGCAGGTAGAAGCCGCCCAAACCGGCCAGCCGGCTCCCCGCAGGGCGGTGGCAGTCGGCGCATTCCAGGGACTGTTCCTTGGGCACGACCATGTGGGGCAGCGGCCAATACATCATGGTCTGAATCCACCCGTAGCGGCCGCTGTAGGGGAGCCCCGCGTAACGCATGCCAGCTTCGATGGCCTGGGGCCACTGGTAGGATTTCCAATAGGCGCGGTCCGCGTTTGTGCCGCTGGGAAACAGCTTGGGCACGATCAACAGCTTGTTGACCGGGTCGTAAGGCTGGATGCCGCGATGAATCTTGACCGGCCAGATGCGGGCCTGCGGGTCGTGGTAGCCGCCTTCCAATTCGTTGATGCGGACGACCGGCTTGGACAAGTCCAGGCGGTCGGACTCTCCATGCGTGGCACCGGTTTGCGCGCCGGAAAGCGTGTCATCAATCCGGTCGCCTTGAACCATCTGACGCAGGTGATTGTTGAACCAGGCGTACTCGGGCACGGCCTTCCACGCCCAGATGAATGACCCTTTCATGCCGTCATAAACCACCACCTCGGGCGCGCCGTCACTCGACGCGGCAGTGTCCGAGGACACCCGGGCCTTCTCCACCAAGGGCTTGCCGGCGGCATCCAGCCGGCCGGCCTGGGACCAATCCCACCACATCTTGGTCGGCTTGGCCCGCGCGAGCAGTGGAATGTGACAGGTTTGGCAGGCCACCTTGTCCGTGTGGTCGTTCAGCTTGGCTTGATGCCGATGCGGCGCGTTGCCGTGGCAGGACTCGCACCCCAGCGCGCTTTGCGGCACCCCGCGCATGACGAACTCGCGTTTTTCGTAGCCGGCATGGTCGTAGTATCGGCCCGCAATCTGGTGATTCACCGTGGTGTGGCATTCGGTGCAACTGAAGTTCGCGCCGCTGGCGTTCATGTGAACATCCACCGCCCGCTCCGGTTTCACCAGCGAGGCATCCAGGACACCGTGCTTGACGCCCTCGCTGCCGCCCCCAAAGAAATGGCAGCCTCCGCAGGTCGCTCGTGACGTGCGTCCGACGTGGCGGGCCACCTCGCCAAGGTCCGGCGGCGCCACCATCTTGCCCGATCCCTTGGGCCACTCTTTTGCGACATTATTCGGATGACCGGCATCGGTGGGAAACTTGTGATAGGTGCCGGTGGTGTCATGGCATACGAGACAATCCACGTTCTGTTCATTGGTGAAATCGAAACGCTTGTCCTTCCAGCCGTAGCCAGCGTGGCAACTGGTGCAGCGCGGCTCGTTGGAATCCACGGCGAGACAGTAATTGTTGACCACGCCCGCGCCCTTGCCAATCCAGTGGTTGGTGCCGGTTGTGTCTCCGCCCGCCCGCGCCCGCCACGTCCAGTGCGTGGTCTGCATCATTTGCTTCGCCGCCTCGGTGTGGCAGCTCAGGCAGGCGGTGGTGACTTCGGGGCCGCTCTTGAATTCCGTCTTCAGCGCAGCGAAACGTTCGTGGTTCGCCGTGGACTGCTTTCGTGGAAGCGTGGGATTGCTTGAATGTTCCGCCTCGAGTCCGGCGGGTGGAGCCAGGATCAATGCTAGCAGCAGCCGGAAACCAGGCTTGCAGACACGGGCGTTGTTCGTTCGCGTTTCTGGATAGCCCATACGCGCACGCTTCAACCCTTTATGTGACCTTGCCGCAACCGGACCTCAGCCTGCAACCAGTGTTCCAGGTCGCGGCCTTCCGGTCGGTCTTCCTGCTCCCAAAGGTAATAGGCGCAAACCGCGATTGGGTCGATGGTCGGGGCCCCGATTGGCGGATCGGCCACAGGCTGCGTTTCGTGCGGCTGTCCGGGCTTTGGCTTCTTTCTCATGTGGGGGGTGTTTTGTGATGTGGCTAATGGAAGTGCGTTTCACACTGCATGGGACGCGACCTTGGGCAAGGTGTGATTGGTGTTACGGGTTCGGCGGATGCGGGTGTGCGACGGGCGTGGAGCAGTCGCAGCAGCTCGTTTCCCCCGGCTGTGGTGTGGGCAGGCGCGAGCCGCGTGAGCTGGAAGGAGGGCACCCGGCTGCGCCTTCCCAAAGATCAGGACGCAGCCCATCATCGGCAACAAGAACAGGATGCTCATAGGGTTTATTGAAGCTGTGCGGAGTCAGACCAAGGTAAGACCTCTCTGCATTCGTTTGTCGGTGGTTCCGCCAAACCGACCGCCAGCTCCGCAAGAGGGTCGTTCTGGTGTTGGCCCATTAACGAGCAGCGTTTCACCCCCAAGTATTTCATGTGACCCTTTCGCGCCAGGTTACGGACATGGGTTTCCGTTTCGGCGAATCCGGCTTCGGGGTAAGGGCGTGAATTCACCCATCCAATCGCCGCGTGCCGACCTCGCTTGGCCGCCACCCATGCGTCCGACCACCTCATGACCCCGGGCGGGAGTCCAGCGGACCCGGCTTGGCAGAAGACCACCAGATCGGCCGCTTGTGCTTTGAGCGCGGCAGCGCTGGCCAACAATGGTTCATCGAGGTCGGCGAACAAGCAGGTATGCCACTCCTGGCGACACCCCCGGCAGAAGTCATCCAAGAGGGCGGTCAGATGCCAGAGGCAGACGAACGCCGATTCGTTTTGATGAACCATCAGAATCCGAACCGTTTTAGCCGTCCGGCTCGTCCATGTTTTGCGGATTGGTCTTGGGTGGGGCCAGGTCATACGTTGGGGGTGAGAGGATCATGACTAACCACAGCCTGAACCGCCTTCGCCAGCACACTCGCCAATTGCACGCCCACGAAGCGCTGCACGACCTGCCCATCCTTCATCAGAATCAGCGTTGGAATGCTCAGGATATCATACCTCACCGCCAAGTCCGGGGCATCGTCCACATCGACCTTGCCGATGACGACGGTTGCTCCCACGCGGTTGACCAAGTCCTCAAGGATGGGAGACTGCATTTGACATGGCCCACACCACGGCGCAGAGAAGTCCACCAGGACAATCCCGGTGGCGGTTACGGCGTCGAAGGAATGCGCCTCCAGCGTCATGATCGTTGGCGATGCGGATAGAGTGCTCATGCGTTCAAATAGCCAACTCCCCATCCGCAGCTTCCATGCCGAACCCGGAGCGCTGGCGGGTCAGTCGGGTTTGCCCCATTTTCCCAGGCCGATGAAGCCCAAACGCGGTCTGGGGCGGGAATCCAGGACGCGAGCCGTTTCTTCCGGGCGTTGCTTGCAGTGTTGCCGCAACGTTGCAGCGCGTTTCAATGCAACGGTTGCATCCCTTCCTGGGTTCTTTCGACTTTGTAATGGGTAAACGGGCATAAGGCCGAGGAAAAGGGCTGTTAAGAATGAAGTGATCGGAGCGTTTGGGGGGCTGTGGGCCGGCGCGGGTATTCGCTGGTGGTACCGCTTCGCGCCGGACTGCGCGCCGCCGGGTGGCGGGCTTGGGGAGAATTCGCCAAGGAGCGATCCGACCGGCAAGCTGGCCCGGTGCATCTTTCCGACAACGAACTGCAAAAGCATTATCGGCTGCTGCGAGGCATCGAGTCGCCCTGGCCGGTCCAAGAGGTGAACCTCGAGCTCAGTGAGAAGCGCGTGGAAACCGCCCTGGCCTGGAGCGAAGGCGCCACGGCCAAGGGTCCGGTCGGCGGCCAGGGCTGCACGCTCTACGACTACGCGCCGGAACGCACCTGGCGGCATCTGGACACGATGCCGTTTGAAACGCGGCGGCGGGCGCGGGTGCCGCGGGGGGACTGCGCCGCCGCCGGCTCAAGCCGCTGATCCAGGTGGCGCGGATGCTCCAGGCGCATCTGGAAAACCTTCTGACGTATTGGCGGCATCCGATCACCGACGCCGGGACGGAGGGATTGAACTCGAAGATTCAGCTGATCAAATCCAACGCCCGCGGCTTCCGCAGCTTCGCCAATTACCGGATTCGCATCCTGTTCTTCTGCGGCAAGCTCGACCTTTACCCTTGATGAACTCGGAAGAAGGCGGGAGTGGAGCCCCCCCCGGACCATCGCCGACCTCTACCGCTGCCGGTGGCGCATCGAGGTGTTCTTCAAGGAACTCAAACAGACCCTGCAACTGGCCGACTTCCTCGGGCACAACACCCACGCCGTGCGGTGGCAGGTGTGGACGGCGTTGCTGGTGTATCTGCTGTTGCGCTGCTGTGCCTTCCTGAGCCAGTGGGGCCACGGTTTCACCCGGCTCTTCACGCTCCTGCGCTCGGCGCTGTGGCAGAAGCTCGAACTCCGAAGCCTGTTGGAAGGCTATGGGACAGCCGACCGTCATAGAACAG
>JAKANS010000019.1 GCA_021823625.1 bacterium
TCGTGAATGGTGGCGCGGCTTTTCCCCTCCCCCCAACCCTCTCCCCATCGAATGGGGAGAGGGAGCCGCGCGCGCAGTCGTGGCAACTTCTTCCCTTCGCCTTGTAGTCTACCCCGCCGTCTGGGGAATAACCGGCGGCCCGGCGAGCGTAGAAGCTCGTGGTCCGCGCCGCCTCGCTTTAGAATTCAGATTGCTGAGTTTCCCGCCCAGCCGCAGCAGATCCAAACGCACCATCCCGTCGGAGATACCCTGAAGCCTGTCGCTCCGCGAACCTGCTGCGGCAGGAGCTGCGTCCTCCGAGCCTACCTTGCTGCATTCCTCGCAATCCTTGCTGCATCTTGCTGGTCGGGTGCAGGAAGCTGCGTAACTTGCCCTTCCAATTCAGCGGGCGGGCGCCCCGACGCCAAGGCGTGTCAGAACCGTGAATTGAGCGTAGAGAGCGGTCGGTGGGTTCGGACTCCTTCTTGCACATACGAGCAGGCCTGGATGGGCCGCTCCATCAACGGTTCGAGTTCTGGACACCTGACGCGGCCGGCTCCGGCTCAATCACGCGCCAGGCTCTGGGCCAGCGCGAGGGGGAAACGAGCTCGTCCGCGCCGACATACAAGGGGCGAGGAGGAGATGCGAGGCGCCTTCACGAATGACGCTACCGCGTATCGTCATTGCTCCCCCACGCATTGGTCAATCGCGCGCGCAGGTCGTTTCACCCTGAATCACTCCACCGAACTCGCACAGACCGAAAAAACAGCGGATGGTCCGAGTCGGCAACTATCGAAGGCGGAAGTGGCGGCGCACTTTAGGGGTTTTCGGTCCCGCACGCCGGGGCTACCTTGGTGGCACCGATGTATTTCCTGCGCCGCCTCGCTTTTCTGCCACTGTTGCTGCTGGCGATCAGCCTGCTGGCGTTCGTGCTGGTGCGGCTCGCGCCCGGCGGACCTTTCGACCGCGAGCGCAAGCCCGCCTCGCCTGAAATCGAGCGGGCCTTGCTCGCGCGCTACCACCTCGACGAACCGGTGTGGAAACAATACCTGCGCTTCCTCGGTGGTCTGGCGCACGGCGACCTGGGCGCCTCGCTCAAGTACCGCAATCACACTGTAACCGACGTGATCCGCCAGGGGCTGCCGGTCTCGCTGACGCTGGGCGCGTGCGCGTTCGCGCTGGCGATCGGGGTGGGCGTGCCGGCCGGCTTTTATGGCGCGGCGCGGCGCGGCCAGTGGCGCGAAGTCGGCGTCAGCCTGGCCTCGCTGCTGGCTGTGTGCGTGCCGGCGTTCGTGATCGGGCCGCTGCTGGTGATGCTGTTGGCGGTGAAGTGGCCGTGGTTTCCGGTCGCGCTCTGGGGCTCGCCGTGGCACCTCGTTTTGCCGACGGTCAGCCTGGGGCTGTATTTCGGCGGTCGCGTGGCGCGGTTGATGCGCGAAGGCATGATCCAAACGATGGAGGCGGAGTTCATCAACACCGCCCGCGCCAAGGGCCTGTCCGAGGCGCGGGTGTTGCTCCGCCACGCGGTGCCACTCGCGCTGTTGCCGGTGGTGTCCTACGCGGGACCGATGCTGGCCGATCTGCTCACCGGCTCGTTCGTGGTGGAAAGCCTCTTTCAGCTCCCCGGCCTGGGCATGTTCATGGTGAACAGCTCGCTCAGCCGCGATTACCCCATGGTCGTCGGCCTGGTGCTGTTTTACGCCGGGCTGTTGCTCGGCTTGAACCTGCTGGTCGATTTCGTGTACGGCCTGCTCGACCCGCGCGTCCGCCATGAATGAAGACGTTCCAGGCCGCAAGGCCGCGGCAGGCAACAGCCCCGGCGCGCAAGCCTGGGCGCGTTTCCGCGCCAACCGCGTCGCCGTGCTCAGCGCGGGCGTGTTGCTGGCGGTGATCGGCCTCGCGCTGGTGTGGCCGGCGGTCTCGCCGCATCCGCCCAACGCGATCACGGACACGCAATTCGCGCCGCCCGGCGGCGGACATTGGTTCGGCACAGACGTGCATGGACGCGACCTGTTCACGCGGGTCTTTGCGGGCGCGCGCATCTCGTTGCTGGTCGGGCTGGTCGGCGCGGGCGTGAGCCTGGCCATCGGCGTGGTGTGGGGCGCGGTGGCTGGCTACCTCGGCGGGCGTTGGGACAGTTGGCTGATGCGGATGGTGGACGTGCTGTACGCGCTGCCGACGATCGTATTTGTGATCGTCCTGATCACGGCGCTGAACGGCTTGCTCGAACACTGGGAGGCGCAGGGACTCCCGGCCGGGACGGCGCGTCTGGCGCGCCTGGCCGGACTGTTTGCCGGCCTGGGCGCGGTGTCGTGGCTGACGATGGCGCGGATCGTGCGCGGCCAGGTGCTGTCGCTGCGCCGCCGGCCGTTCGTGGAGGCAAGTCTCGTCTTGGGCGCCAGTCACACGCGAATTCTGGCGCGGCACATTCTGCCCAACATCGCGGGCATCGTGATTGTGTACCTGGCGCTGACGGTGCCGTCGGTGGTGCTTTACGAATCGTTCCTGAGCTACCTGGGGCTCGGCATCCAGCCACCCGCGGCCAGCCTGGGTTCGCTCATCGCGGAAGGCGCGAACCAGATCAACCCGCTGCGCATCTATTGGTGGTTGATCCTGTTTCCGGCCGGCACGCTGGCGGTGACGTTGCTGGCATTGAACTTCCTGGCCGACGGTCTGCGCGACGCCTTCGATCCGCGCACACCGCAATAGCGCCGGATCAGGACGGGTTGAAGACCGGCTCCTCCTCGTCAGGCGGGGGCGGGGGTGCGACGGGTGCGGCTGGCGCTGGCTCCGGCAAAGGCGGGGGCGGAGGTGGTGGTGCCGCTGGCGGCGTTGGCTCCGACGGCGGTGGAGCCGGCATTGGTGGCGCCACCGGTTCCGGTGGCGGAAGCGGCGCGGGTGCGGTCGGAGTTTCCGGCGTTGGCGCGGGGGGAGCGGGCGGTGGATTGGCAGCGGCTGCCGGTGGGCGAACGGCGAATGGATTGGCGGTCTGCTGGATCCTCGGGCCCTCGGCAAAGGGCATCCCGCGCGGCGGCCACTTCGGCGGTTCGGGCTTTCCAAGCGTACGCTCGTCTGGCGTCTCCCCGGTCTCCGTGTCCGTTTCGGCAGCGGATGCCGGACCCGCGAAGACCGCCGCGGGTCGCTCACGCGGCAGGCACCACGGCGCCCCCACCATCAGGATCAGGTCCATCAAGTGGGCCAAGGCAAAGGCGATCACCACGTCGGTCAGGACAAAGGCGTGGGTTGCGTAAAAGAACAACGCCGCGGCAACGAGGACACCTCCCGGCAACAAGGCCGCCACCGCCAGACGCCAACACCCGCCGAGACTCGCCTGGCGGTGCAGGGCCCAGACGTACGCCCGCAGGAACGGCGCGGCGCCCAAGGCGATGAGCGACCAAGCCAAGAGCAGACCGCCCACCGTTCCCCCCAGCACGCCGAGCCGCACGTACGGCCGCCAGGCAGCCCACACCGGCTCGACCGTGGGTTGGTTCAAAGCGAAGACCTGGTTCCGCGGGTAAGGCCACGTCCAATAGCCGAACAGCGAGTGCAGGCACAGTTCGGAGGCGGTGAATTCCAATTGCACGTCCGCGGCGTTGCCCGGCAGCGGCGCCACGCTCGGGTTGACCACGATGGTCAGAAACCGCGTGTCCGCGAGCGTGACCACGGCGTGGGTCGGCCACAAGAGCACGCCGCCCCGGATTTCACCGGCGGGCGGCAGGTGGCGCACCGCGATCTCGACGGCGGGAAACCAGGCGAGGCGAATGACGCGTTCCACGGTCCACCCCACCAACCCGGCCACCAGCACGCTCGCGAGCAGCAAACGAACGAAGGCCGGGCGGGCAAATGCCGCCACGCCGCCAAAAGTAAACGGCTGCCAGGCGGTCGTCAGCGACCGGCCGGGTGGCGCTGCGTTCATCCGGGACAGGCCCCGCTATTCGGCGGCGGGGGCGGCGGGCGCTTGCGGCCCGCCGGGCGGCGGTTGGAGGATGACCGGCACCGGGTAACGCAGCTTCATCACGTCGTCCACGAGCACTTCCACGTAATAGGCGCCGGCGACGGCGAACTCGAGTTGGGTGAACAGGGTGACGTTGATGGCGTGGTGGGTGGCGTCCTGGAGGGCGAACCGGACGTTGCTCTGGCGCAACACCGTGGTGCCGTCGGGCGCGACCAGGCGCACGGTTTCCGTGAACTGGCCCACGCCGGCCGTCCAGCGGTTGAAGATGCAAAGCTTGAACGCCTTGATGGGCAACTGCGGTACGCGGACGTAGCCGATGATGCCCACCAGGATGAAGTTGCCGGTGACCTCCTGGCGCACGTCTTCGCACAGCAGCGAAGCCTGCAGGTCCGGCAAGATACGAGTTGGATTCATGGTCGCTTCAGAATCGTTCTGGGCAGTCTGTCGTTAATCGCCGCGAAATCAAAGCGGAGAATTTTCGCCCATGGAAAAAGTCGCGCGGCGGCGCGCGGCGCGCCCAGTTCAGCGAGAGGTTCAGGCGAATTCGACGCCCATCTCGGCCGGGCACGGCAACACCCGGACAGTTGGCGGCAAATCTCGGCGGCGCGGTGCCGGAAAACGGTTGCGGCCGCGACCGGTTTCGGCCATTCGGTGGGCATGACTTCCACCACTCGCCGAATCCCGCGGCCCCGGATCGGCGTAATCATCCTGTCTGGCCTCGCCCTCGCTTTTGGACTGGCGCGTGGCGCCACGAACGCGCTCCCCGACCGCGGCACGCTGGTCCTGGACGCTGTGCCGAACGCGCACTTCCGCTTTGGCGGCGAGGTTGGCCGCCGCGTCGAAGCGAACTTGAACCACTGGCTGCTGTGCGCGCCCGCCGCGAATCCGGGAATGCTGGAAATGTTCCGGATGCGCGACCGCCAGCCGGCGCCGCAGTTGGTGCCGTGGGCCGGCGAGTTTGCCGGCAAGTATCTGATCTCGGCCGTGCAGGCGTTGCGGATGACCGACAGTCCGGCGCTGCGCCGACAGGTGGCGGGCTTCGTCGCCGAACTGATCGCCACGCAGGCCGCGGACGGCTACCTGGGACCGTTCCCGCGTGCGCAGCGCTTGCTGGGCAACTGGGATTTGTGGGGTCATTACCACGTCATGGAAGGCCTGCGGCTGTGGTACCAAGACACCGGCGAGGTCGCCGCTTTGCAGGCCGGTTGCCGCGCCGCCGACCTGGTCTGCCGGACTTACTTGGATCAAGGCCGGCGGGTCTTCGATGCCGGTTCGCCGGAGATGAACCTGGCCATCATTCACGGGCTGGGAACGCTGTGCCGGTTAACCGGCGAACCGCGCTACTTCCGTCTGATGCGCGAAATCGAGAAGGATTGGGAACGTGCCGGCGATTATCTGCGAACCGGCCTGGTTGGCTCGGAGTTCTTCGCAACGCCGCGGCCACGTTGGGAAAGCCTCCACGATCTGCAGGGGCTGGTGGAGCTTTGGCGCATCACGGGTGAGGCCCAATACCGTGATGCGTTCGTCCATCATTGGCGGAGCATCGCACGCTGGGATCGACACAACGACGGCGGCTTCAGCAGCGGCGAACAGGCCACCGGCGACGCCTACTCGCCCGCCGCGATCGAGACGTGTTGCACCGTGGCCTGGATGGCGCTGGGGATCGACATGCTCCGCCTGACCGGCGACGCCCGCGTGGCCGACGAACTGGAACTGAGCACACTCAACGCGGCGCTCGGCGCCCAGCATCCGTCGGGCCGCTGGTGGACCTACAACACCCCGATGGACGGCGTGCGGGAAGCCTCGGCGCACACCATCGTTTTCCAGGCCCGCCCCGGCACGCCCGAGTTGAATTGCTGCTCCGTGAACGGCCCACGGGCGCTCGGCATGCTCAGCGACTGGGCGGTGATGGCGGACGCCGGCGGTCTGACGATCAACTGGCACGGTCCCGGTGAATTTGCGGGCAGCTTGCGCGATGGAACGGCTGTTCGGCTTCGCTGCGCAGGCGATTATCCGCTTTCCGACCAGGTAGCATGGACCGTGACGCTTCCCAGCGATCCGAAGCGGTTCACGCTTCGCTTCCGCATTCCGGCCTGGTCCACGAAAACAACCGCGAAACTCAATGGTGACGCACTTGGCGTCCCAACGCCGGGTCAGTATCTGGCGTGTGAGCACCTCTGGAAAACCGGCGATACGCTGGAACTTGATTTCGACCTTGCCCTGCGGGCCGTGTCGGGAGATCGGGAAGCCGCCGGCAAAGTCTCGCTCTATCGCGGACCAATTCTTCTCGCTTACGATCAACGCGAAAATGCCTTCGACGAGACCGACATCCCAGCCGTGGATTTGAAGCGTCTGGCTGACGCGCGATTGGTCACGCGTGCCGAAGACGCCGGCCAGACTACGCCCACGCCGTGGCTCCTGGTTGATTTACCCGCGCCGGACGGCCGGACACTGCGGCTCTGCGACTTCGCCAGCGCCGGCGCCGCGGGCACACGGTACCGTTCCTGGTTGCCGGCCGCGAACCCGCCGCCACCACCGCCGATCACCCGCTCGCCCGCGGACGGCGCGACCATCGGCCCCGGCCAGACCGCGTTTCGCTGGACGACCAAGACCAACGCCACCCTGACCGACTATCGACTCGTGATCAGCGACTCGCCGGACTTCGCCAAAACCGTCGTGGAACTCGCCGGCCTGAAGCGGTCTCGGACGGACGTGGGCAACGCATTCAAATCGCGGCTGGAGCCGCAACGCCGGTATTTCTGGCGAGTTGTCGCGTGCGGCCCGCAGGGTGAAACGCCCAGCGCGGAGCCGGCGGCCTGGTTTCGTTTCGATCCCCAGGCGCCCGCATCCGCCAGCGCCGACGAATTCGAGCCTGGCCCCGGAGGATTGGTCGTGAAGGCTGCGTTGCACGGAGACCCCAAGCCCGAATTCGGCCGGTTGAAACGCGCGACTGGATTTGCGCCCACCAGGGGACAAGACGGCTCCGCGAACGGCGCGGTCCGGTTGAATGGACACGACCAGATGTTGATCTACGCGTTACCAGAAGAACTCGACGAAGACTACTCCATCTCGGTCTGGTTTCGTCTGGCGGCATTGCCGGAGGGTCGGATCGGCCAGGTCTTCAGCGCCTGGGCCGCCGGCATGGACGATCCGCTCCGGCTGACCATTGACCACGGCCAGCTCTTCGCGCGCATCGAGGCCCAGCAAGGCTTTTCGACCAAGGGCGTCCCGATCGACGTCGGCGTCTGGCACCACGTGGCGGCGGTGAAGCGCGGTCCGCAGTTGACGCTCTACCTCGACGGCCGGGCGCGCGAAGCAACAGCGGTGCCGCCGTTCATCAACAGCGTGGCGCGCACCTGTGCCTTGGGCGGCAATCCGAATTTCTCGGGGAACGAATTCCTCGCCGCCGACTTCGCTGACTTCACGATGTCGTTGCGCGCGCTCTCGGCAGACGAGGTCGGCGCGCTCGCCCGGCTGCCCGCGAAGTAAGTCACCCAGGCCGGAAACGTCCTTTCGCCCCAGCGCACAGCCGACAACCAGTTCAGCGCCAGGCTTCCCCGCTTCCGGCAAAAGGTGCCGGGCCAACTCGCGCAAATCGGCTTCTTCCGTGGTGTCCCCAGCGAAAAGGTGGCGTCGATGCCCAACGCGCCAGCCATTTCGCGGAACACGGTCAGCGCGACCCCAGTGCCCGGAAGCGTCACAAAACGCGCCGCCCCGAGGTGGATCCGGTTACGCCGACTACTCCACCTTCAGCCGATAGAAATGGGTCTTTGCGTTGGTCGCGCCCCGATCCACCCAGATGTTCTCCGGTGGCGTGGAGAGTACGTGTTCAGTGACCGGCGTGAAACCTCCAGGCACCGCAACGGAGCGCTCGACCGTGTAAAGGTGGTTTGCGGTCGAACCCCAGCGCACTTCGACGCCGGCTGCCTCGCCGCCGACGACCAGCGATTCTATCCGAAGGTACGAGTACGGATCGGCCGGGGCGGTTCCCGCCCGAAATTCCGCCAGGTTGGTCATGCCGTCGCTGTCCTTGTCCTGCGCCGCGTCCGTCGGATCGCTCGGGTCGAACCCGTGATCCCGCTCCCAACTGTCCGGCATGCCGTCTTTATCGGAATCGACCCACAGGTTCACGGCGAACGTGGTCGTGTTGTTGTTGGTATCCACGTCGGCCAAAACGTGAGCGTCATCCGCCATGAGCCGGTAGAGCGCTTCGCCTTCCGGCTGCGTTCCCGGCGGCAGGTCCAGCGCCACCTGTGACAAGCGCCCCGGTTCCAACGCCGGCACTTGAGCGCTGGCCAGCGGTGCGTTGGTCTGGCCGGCACGGCGGATCGCCAGCACCGACTCCACTGCCGCCGGAGTCCCGAGGTTCTGGACCTGCGCGATCACCCGCACGGCGCCGTTGGTCTCGGCGCTGCGGGACAGCAACGATACAGCAAGGTCCGTCCCCCCGATCTTGACGCTCTGGGTGTTGTTCGTCTCGAATCCTGGCCACTCGGCGATGGTGCTTCCCGGATTGACGACGGCAAAGAGCGTGTGCGGCGCGGCAGGTTCCGGCACCACCCACACATTCGACATCGCCACGCTGGCGCCACCTTCCAGCCAGCCCGACCCTGCCAGATTTGCGATCGCTACACCACCGGCCTGGGGATTCCCATCGTAGAAGGCCAGCACCCCGTTGCTCACGGCCAGGTTGCCGGTGTTGCGCACCTTCGCCGTCAGCGTCAGCGGGTCGCCCGGCAGATAGTTCACCCCCTCGACCGTGAAGTCGCCGGCCAGTAGCGCCACGTCCTTGATCAGCGCCCGTTTCGTTACCACCAAATCCACCCGCCCCGGTTGCGGCACATTGGTAATCGTGACGATCTGTCCTCCTTCCAGGGAGACGGTCTTGTTGGTCTTGATGATCTCGACCTTGTTGTAGGCGACGGTCAGGTTGCCCACGTTGTCCCAAACCGATGCGAACGACCGCTCCAGCGGCGCATCTTGCGTCAACAAAGCGTCCTGGCTCCAGGTGCCCGACGCCGGATCGAACACCGCGTAATGCGCGTCCGACCCGTTCGCGCTCATCTCCTGCCAGAGCAGCACCAGGTTGCCCGCCGGACCGACGGTCATGGCGTAATCCGCGAACCCCGCTGTCGTCGAGTCGGCCCGCACCAGCGTCGGGTTCGTTGAGAAGTTCGTGCTCAACACCAGGTTCGTCCCTTGTTGCCACGTCAGGAAAACGTCTCCGCCCGGTGCCACCGCCACCCGCGCGTTCCGATTGCCCAAGGCATCCGCTGTGAACTGCATCGGCGGCTTCCACGCGCCGTTGGTCCACTGGCAATAGAACACCTGCTGGTCCGCCGCGTTGGTCAGCGTGCCGCCGAGATCGCGCGTCCAGGCATACACCGCGCGGTTGCTCACGCCGGCCAGCGACTGTGAGAGCCGATACGGCAGGTCCGCCAGCAGTGTCTGCTCCGCCGACCAGTTGTGGGCGGCCGGCTTCCACTGCGCCCAGAACACCTGGCTGCCCGCGCCGTTCGTGCCCATCAGCAGGTTCGACTCGTTCCGCGTCCACGCCGCCAGAACACTGCCATCCGCCATCGGTCCACAGAGCAACGGCGCGTGGTCGAGCAAGGTATTGGCGGTCAGACCAGCCGGCTCCGTCCATGAACCCGCGGCGCGATCCCAACGCGACCAGACAATCTCCATTTGCGCGGCCAGGGCGGTCAGATCCAACTGGGTGAAGTTTGTGTCCGCCACGCGTTCCCAGACCGCGATGGCGTCGCCGTTGCCGTCGAACTCCACCTGCGGGCCAAACTCCGCCCGCGTGTCCTGCAAGATCGGCTTCGGTTCGCTCCAGTTCGTCCCGTCCCAGCGCGTCCACTTGATGTCGGTGCGCTGGAGATCGGGCGCGGTGCCGGGATCGGAGACGTAAAGGAGCATCAACTCGTTGGTGCGACCGGCCAGGGCCGGCTGGGAGTTGGGGAAAGTATTCTCCGCGATGGTCAAGTCGGCTTGGCTGGCTTCAGAACCCGCTGGAGGCTGCCCTGCCAACCGCACGCGACCAGCACGACTCCCGCTGTTCCCCATCGCCCGAAAATCATCGAGTGCCGACGTCATGCGTCCATTCATCGGCCGCACGCGGACGTCACTCCCGGCCGCGACAAACCGCTCCGGGCCGGAATCCAGGTAGTTCCGTTCCAGCGGTCGTGGACAACGCGCATCCAGAGTGACCACAACTCCCTCGACGACCACCGGAGTCCCGTCACGGGCCACAGCGTGCAACGCGACTCGCTGCGGCGGCGGCCAGTTCCCAGAGCTGGCGATGTCGCCGCTCAACAGAATCCAGCGATTGTCGGCGAGCACCACCCCCCCCACAATGCTGCTTTCAATCCCAACGAGACTTCACCGGTGACTTGCCAGGCGAATGGCGGATTAAGGCGCAGGGGGAAGTTGAGCTGTCCCGTCACGTCCAACTCCAGGGAACTGCCCAGCAGGTTGGGCGCATACAGGGCTTGGAGACCGCCTCCGGGCGCGATCGTCGCCTCTTGGAATTTCAAGCCGTGATAGCTCCATAAAAGGTCGGCATCCAACTGGAACAATCCGTCCACCACCAACCGCTGGATGCTGTTGGCGTCCACTCCCACCAACACCAGCACATCCAGGACGTGCAGCACCTGGCCGCCGGGGACCAAGTCGAACACATAGACAATCAGGATCGGATACTTGGCATCCAAGCCGAGCTTCAGGCCCACTTGGTCCACGTCGAAGCCGCGCGTCTGGCTGGCCACCCCCTTGGCCTCCGGCGTGAACTCGATGTCGGCCTTCCAACCGCCCCAGGACAGCTTGGGCGATCCGAGTTTCGCGCCCCCTCTGAGATCCCACTCGCCGCTGAGAAGCCGGTACTTCAACTCGGCAATCCCAGCCAAACTGAGGCCAACCTTGTCAAACCAGGGGATGGACATCAACGCGCTGGCCGGGAAACTGGCCGGCGGCACCTGGACCTTGAAACTGTAAGCCGGGTCGTTGCCCGGAATCAGTTCAAACGGCAACGAGAATAGATCGAGAGTCGCAGGCGTAGGAATCACGGTTATCCCCTGCGTGAACGGCTCCGACCGCTCGCCCGAAGCGGCCACGGCCACCGCCCGGATCGTGTTGGCCCCGACACGCAGGCGGCCAAAGAACCCCAAGGCCATGTCAATCTGAGCCGTCGCTTCGTCACCCGAGGCCGGAACGGTTTGAGTCAGGGCGCCATTGACATAGAACTCCACGGAACTGGGCGTACGTCCCCCCCAACTCACCGAAGCCGTGTATTCGTTGAGCAGGGAGGCACCCGAGAGGAACAGGCCGTCGTACTTGGGTTTGATGCTCACGACGGCGAATCGCCCGGCCGGCGCCAAAAGGATGTCCGGTACGACGTACTCCGTGGCGCCGGCAGGCGGCGACACGGTCACCGTCTGGCTGGTGAACCCGGGCTTCGAGGTGGTCAGTGGGTCGTTGCCGGCCAAGGATACCGCGGCGAACCCGTACACTCCGCTGGCCGAGGTCGTCCGGGTCTGGCCCGCGAGGCTCACCGTGACGGCCGCCCAGGGCGCTCGCGTGTCCGCGTTCAATACTCGCCCGGAGATCGCGACCGCAGCGCCCCGCGTGTCCACTGTCGTCACGTTCGACCACGCGGAATGGCTGCCGGCACGGAGCGTGGGCGCGGCCAGCAGGGCGGCACAGACGACGCCGCGGTTCCAGCGCAATCCTGGGAGGAAGCTGTTGGCTTTCATACGCATGCCCGATCTCATTTAACCGCCAAGAACGCAAAGAACGCAGAGATGAGCAGGCGGAATGACCCGGCTGGATCGCCTTTGGCGGGCTGGCTCCAGGCGAATTTGCGGATCTCGAACTTGTAGGAGCCGAAGTTGATGAGCAGGCCATGCACCAGGCGGGCCGATTTCAGGTAGCCCAGGACTTGGGCCTCGTGTTCGTTGGCCAGCAATTGGGCAGTTTTCAATGCCACGATGAGCTCATTCTCGACCAACAAGTCGGCCAGGTAATCGCCGATGAGCGTGCCGTCCTCATCATAGACCTTGATGGGGTGCTGCTGTTTGACGTCCAGGCCCAGCTTGCGCAGCCGATGCGCCAGGGCATTCTCGTGCACCTTCTCCAGGTGACCGTGGCCGAGATACACGTGAATGTCATAAGCCGTCTGCCGCACCTGGTCGCACAACTCGGTGATGCCTTTCATAGCGGGCCGGTTCTTTGTGTTCTTTGCGTTCTTGGCGGTTAAATGAATCATTGGAGCCTGCTCCGGCCAGCTCCGCTCTGGCCGTTTCTGCTCACTGACCTGAGGGCAGGACAGAACGGAACCCGAGGGCGTCGTACCTGTACGTCGGGATGTTGCCGTTGCGGTACGCCGTCCGGCAGTGGAACGCGTAGTCGAGCCAACCGCCGCCCCGATCCACACGGTGCAAGCCTCTTGCTGGTCCGCGTGGATCAGTCTGCGAGCCAGTCGGATACGCGCCATACCGGTCCCAGCACCATTCCCAGACGTTCCCAGCCAGGTCGTACAACCCGTACCCGTTCGGCGCGAACGATCCGACCGGACTGGTGAAGGGAGAGTCACCCGTCGCGTAGGCCGGATTGAAACCTTCCGTTGGGTTGACATCGTAGGCATAGGCCGGCTTCCCGTTTTCCCAGAAACTGTAGTAGTTCGCCTGGCTCCAGGAAATGGTGCTGCCCCACGGGAACCGCTGGCCGCTCAACCCGCCCCGCGCCGCCTTCTCCCATTCCGCCTCCGTCGGCAGCCGATACCCCGCGGTCCACTTCACCCAGTCGTTCTGAACGTCCCCCTCGCCGGTGCGGTAAACCGTGGTTTGCGCCACACTCGTGTAGTACGCCGGCACCCGGCCTTCCTTCTCGCTCCGCGCATTGCACCATTTCACCGCGTCATACCAAGTCACTGTCTGGACCGGGTGACTCGCCGCCTTGCCGGCCCCAGCGTTGTCGAAACCGTACCCGTGGCCAAGGGCCCACGTGTACACCTCGTCCCACAACGCCTTCGTCACGTCGTATTTGTCCATGTAAAAGGCGGAAACAGAGACGGTGTGCAAGGGCAGTTCATCGCTCCAGCCCTCGCTGAGACTGTCGCCCATCGTGAAGCTGCCGGCGGGAATGAGCGCCATGCCGGCAGGCGGCGGCACGCCTGCGTCGTCCGCCGTCACCCGGAACCGCATGTTGGCCGAGAACTTCCCCGGCCAGTCCTTGCCCGCGTCCCAAACGATCCGTTTGCCAGGCCCGGGCGACACGTTCGGCCCCACGTCGCCGGTAAAACTCGTGGCCGGCAGGCTGTAACTGGCCCCGCCCGTGTCCGACACCGCTACGCTCACCGTCAGCTTGTCCCCGTCCGCATCGGCCACGTCGTATGCGATCTCCACCCATTGCGTGCCCGGCCGCTGGGCCGCGCGCACGTTGGAGACCACCGGGTCCGCGGCTTGCAACGGGGGAAGAAATCCCAGCCAGCCACCCACCACCAACACCGCCAACGCTGGAACACGGCCGGCGCCCGCCTTTTCCGGGGTAATCATGCCGGAGTTGTAAATCGAGCCTGCCGCCCCAGCAACATTAATACAGACCCCTTGACAGCCGGATTTGCCAGTCATACTGTCCTATGACAGTTAAGCCACCGACGCGCCATGTTGCTGCAACTCAATTTCAAGTCCGGCAAGCCGGTTTATCTCCAGATGGTGGACCAGGTG
The DNA here is from genome assembly GCA_021823625.1 of bacterium. Lineage (GTDB taxonomy): Bacteria > Verrucomicrobiota > Verrucomicrobiia > Limisphaerales > J093 > DSVZ01. The sequence goes on from JAKANS010000019.1 coordinate 13,660, forward strand.
AAGGCCGCCGCCGCCTCGGGCGCGCTCCAGCCCGGCGAGTCGCTGCCGTCCATCCGCCCCCTCGCCGAACAATTGCGCGTGAACCGCAACACCGTCGCCAAGGCTTACGCCGAGCTGGAGAGCCAGGGCGTGATCGAGTCGCTGCCGGGCAAAGGCTGCTTCCTCAAAGCGAACGGCTCGCCGTTCAAGCGCGAAGTTCGCCAGCAACTTCTGTCCGAGGAAATCGACGCGGCGATCGTCCAGGCCCATCACTTGCAGGTGGGCCGGGAGGAGTTCCTCAAGTTGGTGGACCAGCGTTTGGACGTGTTCGAACAGAAGCGGGCGAAGGCAATTTCGCCGGCGTGAACCCCAAGTTTCCGACCGTGAAGAGCAACAAAAACGGACGTATGAAAATCATATCGACGACCGTGGCTGGCGCGGCGGGCCTCATCTACGGCCTGGCCGCCGGGGTGCTCGTTTACCCGGAGGTGCCTTTGGCGCTTCAAGCCTTTATCGTGGCAGGCGTCGCGGCTGTTGGCGCGGGCGCGGGTTGGCTCGTCGGCTGCGCCGCAGCTTCTTTCCCGATCCTGAGACGCAAGGTTAGGCGCGATGTCCAGTAGGTCGTTCCAATCTTGGGGAGCCAGCCGCCTGGTTCGGGTGCCTGCCGAGCATGTTTGCCTGGCTGCAGCCGTCAACCCTCGCGGGCGCATCACGCAGTTCACGCAATGCACGAAACCTTCCACCCAATATGACCACCGAAACGCCTGTCATCCTGGTTGACCACCTGGTCCGCCGTTACGGCCACACCGACGCGGTCAACGGCTTGAGCCTGCGGGTCGCGCCCGGCCGCTGCTACGGCTTCTTCGGCCGCAACGGCGCGGGCAAGACCACGACCATCAAATGCCTGTTGAACCTGCTTCGGCCCACCGCTGGCGCGATCCAGCTTTTTGGCCTCGACCCGGCCCGGCACGAGGTGGCCGTAAAATCGCGGCTCGCCTACGTGCCCGACCAGGTCGCGTTCTATCCGTGGATGAGCGTGCGCGAGACGCTCGATTACCTCGCGTCGTTCCGCGCGCATTGGAATGACGAGACGGAACAGGCGTTGCTCGACCGGTTCCAGCTCGATCCCGGCCAGAAGACCAGCCACCTCTCGAAAGGCCAGCGCACCCAAGTCGCATTGATCTCGGCGATTTGTCCCGAGCCGGAGCTGCTGATCCTGGACGAACCGACCTCCGGCCTCGACCCGATCGTGCGCCGCGAGTTCATCCAGACCGTGATCGGCGCCTACCAGGAAGGCGATCCCGGCCGGCGCACGGTGTTCGTCTCGACGCACCTGATCGCCGAGTTCGAGGGCTTGATCGACGAGTTCACGATCATCGACCGCGGGCGCGAGGTGATGACGCTGGCGGCGGACACCGCCCGCGAACGCTACCAGCGCATTTATGCCCGCTTTCCCCGCGAAGTGCCGGCGGCGGAACTGGGCGAACTGCGGGTGCTGCGCCGAGAGGGCCGGGAGCTGGAAGTCATCGTCAACGGCAACCAGGCGCGCGTCATGGAGCGACTGCGGTTGTTGTCACCGGAAGCACTGACCAGCGAGGCGCTGACGCTGGAAGAAATCTTCGTCACCACGCTCAAGGAGGAAGGAGCGCCGGCATGAAACCACGGGGCACGGTGGGGTTCTCCTTTCTGCTGCCGACCTGGCTGCGCGAGCCGTTGTTGTCGATTGGCGTGGCGAAGGAGGTGCGCGAAATCTTCCCGTACTGGCTGGTCAGTGCTGCGGTCAGCGCGCTGTGGTTGGCCGGCGGCGGAGGATCGTTGGATGAAGGCATGGCATTCGTCAGCTTCCTGGTCGGCGAACTGGCCACGATGGCGATGGGCGCGGCGATGTTTGGCCACGAATTCACCCACCGCACGGTGTCCTTGATGCTGGTGCAGCCGGTCGCCCGCCGCGAACTCTGGCAGCGGAAGATGGCGGTGCTGGGCGCCGCGATGGGCGTGCCGTTGCTCTTGCGCCTGGCGGGACCGATCCTGCACGGAAACGCGCTTACTACTCTCAGCTTCGCCGGGCTGATGTCCGTGTCCGCCATCCTTTACGGACTCACGGTCGCGCCCTGGCTGACGTTGGTGAGCCGAAGCGTGCTCGCGGGCACGGTGTTCACCGCCTGCCTGCCGGTGATCACCTACCAGGCGACGAGTGTGGCGGTCGCGCTCGCGTATGGCTTGGACGTGTCGAACGCCTCGGCCATGCCGGCCACGCTGAGTGTATTCGCGCTCTTGACCGTGCTTCAGTGGATCGTGGCGCCGTTCCTCGGCTATCGCGCCTTCCGGCGGTTGCAGGCCACGGACTCCCCCGGGACGGTGATCCGCCTCCCGCGCCTGTTGCGCCGGACTCAAGCCACAGCCATCCAATGGCTTGCCGCTCCGCTCTTGGGCTATCGTGCGTTTCTGCGGATGCGAGCGATGGAATCCCGCGGTACCGCGATTCGCCTCCCGCGCCTGCTGCGCCGGACGCAAGCCCCAACCGCGACCGTTCGCCGCCCGGGTGGGGCTTGGGCCAAATTGATCGGCAAGGAATTGCGGTTGCTCGCGCCGGCTTACGTAGTGGCGGGTTTGTACGTGCTGGTCTGCGGCGCGGACATCGCGATCCGCCTGCACTGGCCCGCGGCCAGTCGTGGTGAGTACGGGAGCGACCTCGTACGCATCAGCAGTGTGATCTTTGGAATTATTATCAGCCTCCTGGCCGGATGCCTCGCCTGCGCCGAGGAAAGGCACTTGGGAACGCTGCCTTGGCAATTGGTACAGCCGGTGGCCGCGTGGCGGCAATGGCTGGTGAAGGCGGGCGTAGCGCTCGCTGTGTCGCTCGTCCTGGGGCTTGGCCTGCCGGTGCTCATGTTCAACGCGGAGCGGGCCTTCTTCTGGACCAAACCAATCGACTATCCGGCATTGGTGATTGCACTCGTTGTGCTGAATGTCGTGCTATTGACTCTGCTGGGCCTGTACGTCTCCTCTGTGGCAAACAGCACCATCCAAGCGATGCTTTGGGCGACGCCGATTGCGGTTGGACTGGAAGCTTCCCTGTGGGGAACGGCCGCTTTCCAGAGTTACCCGGGTGGTATTCGCGGCGTGCTGCCGCAGTTTTTGACTGATGGGTCTTGGACTACTTTTCCGGCCGGTCTAAAAGCCCTGCTGCTCTGCGTGTTCCTGCTTTGGATTCTGCTCGCCGCGGGCCTCTACTTCCTGCCGCTTATCGGCGCATACGCGAACTTCCGTCGGCTGGATCAGAGGGCGTCGCGCGTGTTAATGCAGCTTGCCCTCTTCCTTGGATACTATGCGACGGGAGCCGTGGCCTTCTTCGGTCTCGCCTTATGGTCCACGATGGAAATCAAGGCGCTGCCACCCAGCCCGGAGGTGGTCCAAGCTAGGCTGAATGCAGATCGCTGCGTTCAGAACCTGAAAGCGATCTCGACTGCCATAACCGACTGGTCGCTCCATCACGCAGGCCAACTACCGCCAAGTCTCGGCGCACTCACCAACGAATTGGCTTCACCAGAAGTCCTGGTTTGCCCGGCTGACAGCTCGCACCATCCGGCCAGCGATTGGACGCGCTGGACACCAAAGAATGTGACTTATCAGATCAGGCGGTGGCCGAGCGAACCGTCTGGACACATCATAATAACTCAACTGGGGTGTCCGATCCACGGCACTACAACGACCTCCAGGGCGGGCATTGCAGATCCGACGGCCACGAACGCCCCGCCGCGAATCGACCTGCGCATGCTGATGCGTTACGGCTTGATCCCGAAAGACCGCAAGCTCGTGCCGCGGACCGACCCGAAAACCGGCGCGGAGACGTTTCAACTCGTGCCCCGGACCAACGCGCCCGCCAACGGCGAAGCCACGCCGCCAGCGCACGAAGAGTGACCCGCAAATGCGAGTCGCCGAAGGCTTCGAATAGTGCAGTTGCGGTGTTGAGCGGAGTGCGAGAACGCTGGCGTTTCCCATGCCGCCGGTGAATAGTCTGCCCACATGAACACTCCATTCCGCCTTATCGCCGCCGGCCTGCTCGGCCTGGCTTTGCACCTGCCCACCGTTTTCGCCCACTCCGCCATCGACCCCGCGCCGCGCGGCGACAAGGGCTGGCAAGACCGCCAGAAGCTGCTCAACGAACGCGCGGCCGAAGCCGGCGACAAGGCCCAGGTCATCTTCATCGGCGACTCGATCACCCAAGGCTGGGAAGGCGCCGGCAAGGAGGTCTGGGCGAAGTACTACGCCCACCGCCACGCCGTCAACCTTGGCATCGGTGGCGACCGCACCCAGCACATCCTCTGGCGGCTCGACCATGGCAATCTCGACGGCCTCAAGCCCAAGGCCGCGGTGGTCATGATCGGCACGAACAACTCCAACGGCGAAGACAACACCGTCGAGCAAATCGCCGAAGGCGTCACCGCCATCGTCAAAAAGCTGCGCGACAAGCTGCCGGACACGAAGGTAATCCTGATCGCGATTTTCCCGCGCGGCGAAAACCCGCAGCCTCAACGCGGCAAGCTGCTGGAGGTCAATCAGATTTTGCAGCGGCTCGGCGACAACCGTGACGTGTTCTACGTGGATTTCGGCTACAAATTCGTCGATGCCCACGGCTTGATCGCGGCGTCGCTAATGCCGGATTACCTCCACCTGACCCCGCCGGCGTACGAAATCTGGGCCAGTTCCATCGAAGGCCTGCTCAGTCACATTCTGGGCGACACCCCGATAGGCGCAGCCGCCGTGGGCGCGAATCTCACCGGCGAGTGGACCTGGACCATGAAAGGCCCCGACGGCAACCCGGTCGGGTCGACCATGATTCTCAAGCAGGACAGCGACCGCGTGACCGGCAAGATCGTGCGCGGGCCGGATCGCTGGTTGGAAATCCAGGACGGCAAGGTCGCCGGCAACGAGTTTTCCTGCACCGTAACCCGCGATCGCGCGAATGGCGGGACGATGACTTATCGCATGTCCGGCAAGCTCGTGGACGGCCAGCTCTTCGGCTTGGCCAGGACGGAGATGAACGGCAGCGAGGTCCCCTCGGAGTGGAGCGCGCAGCGAAAGTAACCTTTACCGCAGCGGCGAACCCGCAACCTGAGGTTCGAGAGGCGCATCGCCGTGACCGCCACCGATCCGGCCAAGCCGTTGACGGCACCCGTGCGCTTCTTCCTGCACAACACCTTCAACCCGGACAAGGTGGTGGTCGTGCCCAAACAAGGCCGGGCGGAGCTGTCGCTGTGCGTCTGGGGCGCCTTTACGGTTGGCGCCATCACCGACGGCGGGCAGACGAAGCTCGAACTCGATCTCGCCAAGTTGCCGGGCGCTCCCGCCAAGTTCCGCGAACGCTGAGGGTGCCGGGCCGCATGCACGACTGGGTCGGCAAAGAGTTTTCGCGCCACGCCGGCTTTTCGGGCATCTTGGTGGTGTGAACGAACGGGTGAAAAGCTGGAAGCCGTTCCTCCAGCGCTGGGCCATCACCACGCTGGGCGTCTTGGTGGCGGCCAACATTGTGCGCGGCATCCGCTACGACACGGTGCCAGGTTTGCTGGCGGCGTCGTTGCTGCTCGGCATCCTGAATGCCTTCCTGAAACCGGTGATGTTGGTGCTGTCGCTGCCGCTGTTGGTGGCGAGCCTGGGGTTCTTCACCCTGTTCATTAACGCCTTCCTCCTCTTTGTCGTGGGGCAGCTTGTGAAGTCGTTCCACGTCGAGACGTTCGGCGCGGCGTTCTGGGGCGGACTGCTGATCAGCGTGGTGTCGATCGCCACCAACGCGCTCCTGGGCACGCCGGACAGCCGGATCCCGATTCGCCGCTCGCGCCGCGATGGCCGCCCGCGTCCGCCGCAGGATGGCGGCAACGGCCCGGTCATCGACGTTTGAGCGGCGGGCGTCGCGGGATTCGCGCTCGATTTGGCGCTTGTTTGGTTCCGTCGTTGTGGGTTAAGCAGCGCCCGGTGAAAACCCAGGATTTACCGAAGCGGCCAAGCCGCCTCGACGCGCCCGAAAACCAGTGTGTCTTTAACTCCCGGTCTTTGCTGCCCACGCTATTATTGAGCCTCGCTTGCGCGTCCCACGCTTCCGCCCGAGCCGACGCCCTCGACGACGCAATCGCGAAAAACCGCAGGGGCACGCTGGTCGTGCAGACCACGCCCGGCGCGGAGGTGCGCGTGGAACAAGTCCGCCACGAGTTCTGGTTCGGCGCCGCACTGGCCAGCCAGATGTTCGGCGGGCGGGTCAATGCCGATGACGCGGCCACCTACAAAAAGATCTTCCTCGCCAATTTCAACGCCGCCGTGACCGAGAACGCGCTGAAATGGCATTCGATGGAGCGCGAGCGCGGCCAGGTGGATTACTCGGTCGTCGATGCGATCCTGGCCTGGGCGGACGCGAACCCCCTGCCGCTGCGCGGGCACAATATCTTCTGGGGCGTGCCGAATTTCGTGCAGCCCTGGTTGAAGGCGCTGTCCGACGATGACCTGCGCGCCACGCTCAAACAGCGCGCCCTCGACATCGGGCAGCGCTACCGCGGCCGGTTCGCCGAGTACGATCTCAATAACGAGATGATGCACGCGGACTACTACGCCCAGCGCCTCGGTTCCGGCATCACCAGGCAGATGGCCGACTGGGTCCGCGAAGGCGATCCGAACGCCGTCCTGTACGTGAACGATTACGATGTGCTCACCGGCCGGCGGTTGGAGGACTACGTCGCTCACATCCGCAAGTTGCAGGCGGAGGGTGTGCCGATCGGCGGCATCGGCGTGCAGGGTCATCTCCACGGCGACACGTTCGATCCCGCGGCCTTGCGGCACGCGCTGGACCGGCTCGCCGAGTTCAAACTCCCGATCCGCGTGACCGAGTTCAACTTCCCCGGCCAGCGGTCCAAGCACTATCAGAACCGCGGCGCGCGGCTAACCGACGAGGAAGAACAGGCCAAAGCCAAGGCGATCACCGAGTACTACCGGATTTGCTTCGCCCACCCGGCCGTCGAGGGCATTCTGATGTGGGGCTTCTGGGAAGGCGCCAACTGGATTCCCGTTTCCTCGCTCTACCGGCGCGACTGGACCCCGACGCCCGCGGCCAAAGCCTACCGCGACCTGGTGTTCGGCTGGTGGTGGACGAAGTGGCAAGGCCGCGCCGACGCGAACGGTCGGTGCGAAATCCGGGCCTTCTACGGCCGGCATAAAGTCCGGGTGGGCGGGCGCGAATTGGTGATCGATCTGAAGAAGGCGGAAGGGACAAAAACCGTCGCCATGCCATAGCCACACCGCGATTTGTCCACGGCAGACGAGTTCCTGGATTGCTGCGGCGCTCGGCAGCGGCTGGCTCTGGCCGGCTTGCGCAAGGCCGACCGGCCGGGAAAAAGAGAAAGGCCGGACAAACAGGTCCGGCCCTTTCACACACGCGCACCTGAGAACAAAGTGCGGCAACAACGGCGACACAATAGCCGAGCCTCGGTTCCCCACCAGTCACCAGTTCTGGGGACACCCCGCGCCGACCCGGTTTGGCCACCCCGCCGGCCACCGGCCGAGCACAGATCACTGGCAGGCGGCCAGAACCGCGTTAGCCTTCCCGGTCGAGACGGCCTCGTGAAAGGCGTCGTTGACCATCATCACCGGCGCGGTGCCGCAACTGGCGAGGCACTCCACAAACTCGACTGTGAACTGTCCGTCCGGCGTGGTTTGCGCGCCGTGGGCCTGCGCGTCCAAGCCCAGCTTTTCGCAGAGGTGCCGGTGAAGTTCGTGCGAGCCACCCAGCGCACAACTCAGCGTGCGACACACCTTCAGATGGAACTTGCCCACCGGCTGCTGGCGAAACATCGGGTAGAACGTCACCAGTTCATAGACGTTGATCGGCTGGATGCCCAGCCGGGTGGCGGTCCATTCCATCGCTTCGGGCGTGATGAAGCCGAAATGGTCCTGGAGGGCGTGCAGCACCATCAGCGAGGCGCTGCGCGGCTGCGGGTAGTGCGAGACCAACTCGTCGATTTCGGCGGCGAGCGCGGGCGGCACGGCGAAACTCATGCCGAGGCCTCCAAGAACCACAGCGCCTTGTCGAGGTCGCGCGAGATGCCGGTCAGCAGGTCCGCCGTGTCCGCGTCGCCCGCCTGGGCCGCGGCGTCGATCGCGGCGCGAACCGCGTTGGCAGCGACCGCGAACCGGTCCTTCAGCGCCGCCGTGAATGCCTCTTCGGTGGCGGGGGCCATCGGCCATTCCGGCAATTGCGACGACGCCGCGGCCATCCGCACGGTGCCTCGGGCGGTGCCGCCAAGAGCCACGGCCCGTTCCGCGATGTCGTCGAGCGGCGCCTCCACCATGCCCGCGACTTCGTCGAAGAGTTTGTGCAGCGCGTAGAACTTCGGGCCGCGGACGTTCCAGTGCGCCTGCTTGGCCTGCGACCAAAGGTCGGTCAGATCGGCCAGGACCTGGTTGAGCGCCGCCACCGAACGTTCGCGCACGCGGGCCGGCAGGTTGTTGGCCGTGACATTCAATTTGTTCTTCATAGCACTCCTCCGTGGGTTTACCGATCGCACTCGCCCATCACAAAGTCGAACGAGCCGAGGATCGAAACCACGTCGCTGACCATGTGGCCGGGCAACAGGTGCGACAAAATGCTGAGGTTGACGAACGACGGCGCGCGGATCTTAAGCCGGTAAGGCGTACCGCCCCCGCGGCTGTGAATGTAAAAGCCGAGTTCGCCCTTCGGATTCTCGGCCGAGAAATAGACCTCGCCCGGCGGCGCGTTCACGCCCTGGGTGACCAGCATGAACTGGTGGATGAGTTCCTCCATGCTGGTCAGCACCTTTTCCTTCGGTGGCAGCACGATCTTGCCGTCGTTGACGTTGATCGGCCCGCCGGGCAATGCGTCCAGGCATTGTTGCACGAGCCGCACGCTCTGGCGCATCTCTTCCATGCGGACCAGGTAGCGATCGTAGCAATCGCCCATCGACCCGACCGGCACCTCGAATTGCAGGCGGTCATAAACCAGGTACGGATGCGCCTTCCGCACATCATAATCGACGCCGCAACCACGCAGGTTCGGACCGGTCAACGCGTAATCGATGGCGTCCGCCCGCGAAATCACGCCGACGTTTCGCGTGCGGTCCACCCAGATGCGGTTGCGCGTCAGGAGCGTTTCGACCTCGTCGATCTCCACGACAACTTCGCGGCAGAACTGGCGGCACTGGTCGGTCCAACCGGGCGGCAGGTCGCGCGACAACCCACCGATGCGCGTGTAATTCGTCGTGAACCGCGCGCCGGTCAGCGACTCGCACAGGTTGTAAATCTTCTCCCGCTCGGTGAAGGTGTGGAGGAAAACGGTCATCGCGCCCACGTCCATTGCGAAACAGCCGACGCCCAGCAGGTGCGACGAGATCCGCGCCAGCTCGCAACAGATCACGCGGATGTACTGGCACCGCAGCGGGAGCTTGTCAGGGATGCCGAGCAGTTTCTCGACCGCGAGCACGTAGGCGACATTGTTGGCCAGCGGTGCGAGATAATCCAGCCGATCCGTGTACGGGATGAACTGGGTGTAAGTCATGTTCTCGGCAATCTTCTCGTCGCCGCGATGCAGGTAACCCACCTCGGGAGTCGCCTTGGTGATGACCTCACCATCGAGTTCAAGCACCACCCGCAACACGCCGTGAGTGGACGGGTGCGACGGCCCCATGTTGAGAACCATCTTGTCGCCGTGGAGCTCCTCGCTGTCGTCCGCTTCAACGGCAGCAACGTTGCCGCCCGCGGGCGCGGCGCGGGCAACCACATCCGGTATCTCGAGTTCCTTGACGGCTGGCATGATCAATCCTCCACCGTGCGCACCCGCGGTTCCCACCCGATCGCGTCCTTCCCCCCTGGCGTGGTCACGAACGGCCCGCCTTCGAGCGCTGCGGCCACGCCTGACTGTGCACCGCCATTGTGTTGCTTGGCGAACATGAAAAATCAGGTCCGGCGGCGTTTTCGTGCAGCCCGTTCAATTGGCACCGATTCGACCACCGGCGGTGGACCACCTTCACCCTGAATGACCATGCCTGTAACCACGGGCTGGTCTTTGTCTGGCGGCACTTTCCCCGGCACCACAACTTTGGCGACAGGATGAGCCTCAATCACTATCAACTTCTTGTTTTTCGGATCCACCCAGAGCAACAAGCCTTCAAGCGCGCGGGCGCCGAGCAGGACGTAATCGCCCTTCTCCGCAAAGACAACTTCGTCCACGGTTTCACGCTGGCCGACGCGGATGATGGCATAGCCAACGTCGCGATAGACGGCTTGGCCATTCGCCATCTGAAACGCCTGGCGTTTCTCCGGTTTTACTTCGATCTGCTCCAGCAGGGTGCGCGGAATCCACGTCGCCTCGCTTCCTGTGTCCACCATGAGGCGCGGAATTTCAACCGCCTGCTCGCGGTTGACGTGATTCTTGACGAGGCAACCAACGCAGAAAGTCCCCATGTTCAACCCTCCGGTGTTCGCGCTCGCGGTTCCCGCTCAATCGCGTCCTTCCCCCCTGGCGTGGTCACGAACGGCCCGCCTTCGAGCGGCGCGGTCTCGGTGAACGCCAGGTCGGGCAGCGCCGTCGGCTTGCCCGCGAGTGGGAAATCCTTCCGCAACGGAAAGTAGGGATAGCCTTCCCACATGATGATGCGCCGCAAGTCCGGGTGGCCGCGGAAGCGGATGCCCATCAAGTCGTAGATTTCGCGCTCGTGCCAGTCGGCCGTGCGCCAGACGCCACTGATTGTAGGCAACTCGGAAAGCTCCTCGCTGACGTTCAGCTTGAGCCGGAGATGGCTGCGATGCGCGAGGCCGTAAAGCTCATAGACCACCGTCCAACGCGGGTCTTCCCCGTAGTTGTCGAGGCTCGTGATGTCGAGCAGGAAGTCGAAACCCAGCGTCTGCTTCGCGTACTCGCAAACGTCCACGACCCGCTCCGCCTCGTTTAGGCGGACAGTCCATTCGCCGCGGAATTCCGTCGGCTCGGAAACCAATTCGCCGAAACGGGCGCGCAGTCGGTTGGCGAGGTCGCGAGCGTTCATGCCAGGGCAACCGTCGGCGCCGGGCCGAGCTTTTTCAGGTTTGCCAGAACCGGCTCGCGCGACACCTTGGCCTGGAGTTTCAGGAAGGCGTCGAGCAGCGCTTCGGGGCGCGGCGGGCAACCGGCCACGTAGAGGTCCACCGGCAGGATGCGGTCCACGCCCTGCAGCACGGAGTAACTCCGGTACATGCCGCCGGTGGAGGCGCAGGCACCCATGGCGATGACCCATTTGGGCTCGGCCATCTGGTCGTAAATCCGCTTCACCACCAGCGCCATTTTGTAGGTGACCGTGCCGGCCACGATCATCACGTCGGACTGGCGCGGCGAAAACCGCATGACTTCGGCACCGAACCGCGAGATGTCGTAGCGACTGGCGCCGGTACCCATCAATTCGATGGCGCAGCAGGCCAGCCCCATTGGCATGGGCCAGATGGAATTCTTCCGAAACCAGTTGATGGCACTGTCGAGACGGGTCACGACCAAGTCACCTTCAATCCGGGAATCGTAGCCAATGACGGTGCTATTGCTCATCCGTGGCAGCGGCGACGCCGCGCGTTGCCGGTCAAGCTAGGGCGGCTTGTCAGGGGTCGCAAGCCGATTTGCGGCGCCAAGGCTCTGGCGCGCGGCCGGAGCTCGTTCACGCGCAAAGGGAATCACGGGGGGAGCCGTCCGAGTGCGCCGGCTGGCGGCGCACTATTGCGGCCGGTCGGTCTTGGCGGGCGGCGGGGTGCTGGCGGGGTTGACCGCGCCGGATTTTTCAGTCGGCGGCGGCACGGCGTCAGTGCCGGGCGGGCGACGCCGCGGCGGCTCGCCCTCACGCCAGCGGCTGGAGGGATGTTCGCCCGCGGCGCCGGGCGGACGTTGTCGCTGCAACCGCTGGAATTGCGTACGTTGATCCGGGGTGAGTTCGTCATCGATCGATTTGCGCAGCCGGTGCAGTTCCTCTTTGAACTGGGGCGCGATCGGCTGCCAAAGCTCGCGCATCCGCTGCTGGCTTTCGCGCACGTGCCGGTCGATCCGTTCGCGCTGTTCGGCCGTTAGATCCAACCGGGCCGCCAAGCGACGCATGAAATCCAGCCGTTGGCTCACCCACGGCATCGGTGGCCCAGCCGGCAAAGCCGGCACTGCCGCGCGTCGGGACTGGGTCCGATAGAAGCGCGCCGCCATTCCGCCGGAGACAACGCCGGCGGCAAAAATCACGAACGCCGCCGTAATGGCTTTCCATGGCAACACGGTCATTCTCCCGGATCCGCCAGCACGGCGTACACGGCGGTTTCGAGCGACTCCCCCAGCGGCGCTTCGGAGCCACGCCAGCCGCCCGTGGCGATGGCGAACGCACTGACCAGGATCATGACGCCCAGGCAGGGCGCGGCGGCGCGCCAGAGCATCCGCGCCCATACCGTCCACTGGTCGGCTGGCGGCAGGCCGGTCAGCCGCGCCAGGAGGCGCCGTTCGAAGGCATATGGCACGCGGTCGTCGGGAGGGTTCGCTCGCGCCACGGCGATGAGTTTTCGCTGCAATTGGGTCAGATTCATAGCGCCTTGATTCGCAGACGGGCCGCGTCAGGGCCGGGTTACAGGTACTGTTCGCGCTTCAATTGTTGCAGGTATTTTCGCATCTCGGCCCGCGCGCGAAAAGCGCGGACTTTGACCAGCGGCACCGACCACCCGGTCAGCGCGGCGATTTCCTTCACGCTGCGCTCTTCGATTTCGAGCAACGTGATGATCAAACGTGCCTTGGGCGAAAGGAACGTCAACAGGCGGTTGACCAGTGCCCGGGCAGCGTCCGCGTCTTCCGGCGCGCTGGCCGGCTCCGCGACGAAGCGGTCGAGCCAGTCCTTTTCGGGATCGCTGAGATCGGAGAACCGGCTTTCGCGGTTGCGCCGGTGGCGCCGCAGGAAGTCATAGCAGATGCGCACCGCCAAGCGCATCAGCCAGTGCTCGAACGGGGCTTCACCGCGAAAGCTGTCGAGCTTTTGGAACGCCTTGATGAACACCTCCTGAACGATGTCCTCCACTTCTTCCTCGCGGCGCGCGTAACGCCGGGCGGTGGCAAAGACGTGGGGCTGGTACCTGCGGACCAGATCTTCGAAGCTCGCCGTGTCCCCACCGCGAACGGCGGCCACCAACTCGGCGTCGCTGCGTTCCACCGCGCGCAGTGTGCCAGTGAGTCCGCCGGTTCAAAAGCGGAAAGCCACCGCCTCGCGGCGATGGCTTCCCTGCCATTAACCCAAGCCAACCGTACCAAATCACTTCTCTTCCGCGGGCGCGGGCGGTTCCGGCTGCGACGCATGACCGCCCGCGCCTGGCCCCATCGCGCCGCGCCGCATCTGGCGGCCGGGTGGAAGCGCACCTCCTGCGCCGGGACCACTTGGTCCCCGTTGTTGCAGCCACGGGCGCATGGGCTGGACCTGTGGGTTCCCCAGCCTGGCACGAATACGCTCGCGCAACCGCCCCCAGAATTCCGGCCCCGCGTTGCGGAGCCGCTCGATTTGACGCGGGCTCAGCACTTGTCGCAATTCCCCCACCGCCCGGGCACGAATCATCGTCAACTTCACCTCAAGTTTCGCGATTTCTTTGGCCTTCTGGCGCACCTGTTCCTTGTCCGGCGGGTCGGCCCAGATCGCGGCGTGCATTTCCTGGCGAAGCTCGCGCAGCCGCGCCATCGGCGCCTGGCTTTCCGCGAAGGCCTTGCGGACGACGCGCTGAATCGCCGCGCGTTGCTTAGGTTCCAATCCGGGGGCCATCCGGCGCTCCGGTCGCCCCGGGCCATCTGTCCCGTGCCGGGGCGGCGGCCCACCCGGACCTCGCGGTTCGGATTGAGCCAGCGTTAAAGCCGCTGCCAGGATCGCGGCGCCCGCGACGGCGGTGCGCCTCAACGTCGTTTTCAATGTCAGATTCATGGTGATTCTCTCCGATTTGGGGTTGACCGGCGGCGCCCAAGTTTGCCGGCATCCGGAGCCGCCGCCTCGCCAAACCGCTCGTTTGGCGTAAACGTCAAGGCAGGCGAAGCCGCTTCTCGGTCTGGGGTTGCTGGTGCTCGCAGGATTATGCCGCAGGCGCTCATCTCGTTCTCGTTCCAAATAACTGGAGGGGCAGACGACCGGTCAGGGAACTTGGTTACACCGGAGTCAAACGATCCCGGTCTGTGGCAATCGGCCATCCCACGAAGCATCGTTCTCCGGCGAAAGACCGGCATCAACCGGAGTACTCCAAAACGCGGCGCCACCGCGGCTTGCGAACAGCCACCCCCGCTCCCACAACCCGGTTCCCAAATTAGCCTTTGAAAACGCGGCGGGCCGCGGCCAACATCCGCGCTCGCTTTGGACTCCGGCGTTCGCCGGTCAGGTCGGGAAGACCGGAGTCACTCGAGCATGAAACGCACGCACCATTGCAACGAACTGCGCCCGGATCACGTCGGGCAAACCGTCACCCTGTGCGGCTGGGTCCATTCCCGGCGCGACTTGGGTGGCGTGATTTTCGTGGACATCCGCGATCGCGAAGGCCGCACGCAGGCCGTCTTCGATCCTTCTGACCTGCCGCCGGAAACCTTCCACCAAGCCGAGGCGCTGCGCAGCGAGAGCGTCATCCGCGTCGCGGGCCAGGTCCGCCGCCGGCCCGCGGGCACGGACAACGCCAAGATCCCAACCGGCGCCGTCGAGGTGATGGCGCGCGAGTTGGCGGTGCTCAATCTCGCCGAGCCGCTGCCCTTCCAGATCGATGACCCCGAAGCCGCGGCCAAGGTCAACGAGGAGATGCGCCTCGCCTACCGCTACCTCGATCTCCGCCGGCCCGAAATGATCCGCAACTTGCGCCTGCGCCACAAAGTGGCCACCGCCACGCGGAATTACTTCGACGAACAGGGCTTCCTGGAAGTCGAGACGCCGATGCTCTTCAAGTCCACGCCGGAAGGCGCGCGGGAATTCGTCGTGCCGTGCCGGACGAACCCCGGCCTGTTTTACGCACTGCCGCAGTCGCCGCAGCAGTTCAAACAAATCCTCATGGTCGCCGGCGTGGAGCGCTATTTCCAACTGGCGAAGTGTTTCCGCGACGAGGACCTCCGCGCCGATCGCCAGCCGGAGTTCACGCAGATCGACGTCGAGATGTCGTTCATCGACCGCGAGGATATCTACGCCACCATCGAGGGACTGTTGAAGCGGGTCTGGAAAACCGCGCTCGGCGTGGAGATCCCGACACCGTTCAAGCGCCTGCCCTTCGTCGAAGCGCTGAACCGCTTCGGCATCGACAAGCCGGACTTGCGGTTCGGCATGGAGTTGGGCGACCTGACCGAGGAATTTCGGCGCAGCGCCTTCAAGGTTTTCAGCGGCGCGGTGGCCAACGGCGGGGTGGTCAAGGCGCTGAACGCGAAAGGCCTGGCCTGCGCCACGCAGGGGCAAATCCAGGCGATGACCGACATCGCGACCGGCTTCGGCGCGAAGGGCCTGGCGTTCATCAAGGTCGAAAACGGCGAGTGGAAATCGCCGATCGTGAAGTTTTTCGGCGACGCCGAAAAGGCCGCGCTCACGCAGAAACTCGGCATCGAGGAAGGCGACTTGATCCTGTTCGCCGCCGGCGAATGGCTGACCTCGTGCGAAATCCTCGGCAAAATCCGCCTGTTCGCCGCCGACTTTCTCAAACAGCAAGGCCGGTTGAACATCCCGCCCGGCCGCTTCGAGTTTCTGTGGGTGGTGGATTTTCCGTTGCTGAGCTTCGACCGCGAACAGAACCGCTGGTACTCAAGCCATCATCCGTTCACCGCGCCCGTGGCCGAGGACATTTCGCTGCTCAAGACGGACCCCAAGCGCGTGCGCGGCCAGCACTACGACGTGGTCGTGAACGGCGTCGAACTCGGCGGCGGCTCGATCCGCATCCACCAACCGGACGTGCAGAAGGCGATCTTCGAGGACGTGCTCCAGATTCCGCCCGAGGTGGCGAAGGCGCGGTTCGGCTACCTGCTTGAAGCGTTCCGATACGGCGCGCCGCCGCACGGTGGCATTGCGCTGGGCTTCGACCGGCTCATCGCGATCCTCTGTGGCACGCCCAGCATCCGCGACGTCATCGCGTTTCCGAAAACGGCCAAGGGCACCTGCCTGATGACCGATTCGCCCGGCGCGGTCGAGCCGAAGCAACTGCGCGATCTGTACCTCGAACTGAAGGGGCCGAAGAAGGAGTAGGCTGGTCGAGAGGCATCGGTGTGGTAGAATGCGGCCATGATCACCCGGCTCGCCATTTGTAACTTCAAGCGGTTCAGTGAAGTCTCCATCCCGCTCGCATCGCCGGTGGTTTTCGTCGGACCAAATAACTCCGGTAAAACCACGGCACTGCAAGCTTTGGCTCTTTGGGAAATGGGGCTGCGCCGCTGGTTGGAGAAACGCGGAGGGAAATCGGGAGCCAGGCAACGTGTTGGCGCACTTCTGACCCGACGCGACCTCGTTCAACTGCCGGTCCCCTCCACGGCGCTCTTATGGCGCGACCTGCACCCTGCGCCAGGCCCCGAACGGCGGGGCGAAGGCCACCCAAAACGTCCTCGTCGAGATCACCGTGGACGGAATTACGGACGGCGCGGCGTGGTCTTGCCCCCTCGAATTCGACTATCGCGATGACGAGACCATTTACTGCCGACCCGCGAGGTTGGATCCCGCAGGGCAGTTCCGTGCACCGATCCCGCCCCAAGCTGAGCAGGTCCGCGTGGCCTATCTTCCACCCATGTCCGGCTTGGTCGCCAACGAGCGGCGCATTGACGAAGGAGCCATCAACGTCTCTCTGGGTGAGGGGCAGACGGCTCAGGTCCTTCGCAACCTGTGCTGGAAACTCTGGGAGGCCGAGTACGAGAAACCAGCGGAGGGAGAGTGGGGTAGCCTGGGGGCTCAGATCGAACGCCTATTTGGCTCACGGCTGAATCCACCTGAATACGTGGCTGCTCGTGGCGAAATCCAGATGAGCTACCATGAAATTCAGGCGCCCAATCGCCGCCGGAGCGAACTTGATCTTTCGGCTTCGGGCCGGGGGTTGCAGCAGACGCTTCTTCTGCTGGCGTTCCTGCGTTGGAAGCGCGGCTGTGTGCTTCTGATTGACGAACCGGATGCGCACTTGGAGATCCTCCGGCAGCGGCAGATTTACGCGGAACTCTGCGAAACCGCCCGTCGGCTGGGTGGGCAACTGCTTCTGGCCACCCATTCTGAAGTCGTCCTCAACGAAGCCGAGAAGGACCAAATCGTGGCGTTCGTTGGCCAGCCGCACGCCTTGCGCCAGACGGATCAGGCGCGGAAGGCGCTGGCTCTGCTGGGCTATGAGGAATTCCTCATAGCGGAGATCAAGGGTTGGGTGCTTTACCTGGAAGGCAGCACCGACTTGGCGACGCTCCGTCTGCTTGCGACCAAGCTCGATCACCCCGCGAAAACGGCGCTGGAAGATCCTTTCGTCTGCTATGTGTTGAATCAAACCCACAAGGCACATCAGCATTTCACGGGTCTGCGGGAGGCTTACCCAGACCTCCGCGGCCTCGCGATTTACGACAATAGCCCCGACGTCATTTTCAGTGCCCAGTCCCCTCTTGGGCAGATCAAGTGGTCGCGCCGGGAGTTGGAGAACTATTTCTGCACGCCCGAGCTTTTACGTCGTTGGGTGGACCAAGACCGCAAGTCGGTCGATCTCTTCGGCCTCGCGGACTTGGAGCGCCGCCGGAAGGCAATGGAGGAGGCGATCATCGAAAACACGATTCCTGTGGCACTGAATGACCCGCAACACCCTTTCTGGAAGACGAACAAAGTAAGCGACGACTACCTGCCCGCCGTTTTTGGTGCGTTCTTCAAGAAGCTGGGACTGCCCAACTCGATGAACAAGTCCGATTACTCCCAGTTGGCCGAGTTACTCGCGTCAGAGGAAGTCAATCCTGAGATCGCGAGTGCCCTGGAGCGCATCGCCCGGGAGGCGAGTGCGGTAAAGCCACGGGTCGAGGATTGACCGGGTTGGCACATGGCGATTGTGCAGGGAGGCAACTCTCAACTGTCGCGTTGACCAGACGTCATCGCCTTCCCCAAGACGGCCAAGGGCACCTGCCTGATGGCTGAGTCGCCGGGCGCGGTCGAGCCGAAGCAACTGCGCGATCTTTGCCTCGAACTGAAGGTGCCGAAGAAGGAGTAGCCTCCGAATGTGATCGGCCGGGCTGCGAGCCTTGATCGCCCCACGCGAGGCCACCCCTCCTCGATGGCTGGGACGGTTGGTGCGGCTGCCCCTCGCCAGCTTGGGCGGCCGTGAAGCCACTACCGCACCGACTCCAGCTTCACCTGTAGCGCCGCGTAACCGTCGATTTCGAAGTGCTCGACTTCGATCTCCGCCTCCCCCGCGTTTGCTTGGTCGAGCGTGCCTTCGTCTTTCGTCGGCCCGTGCCAGGCCCAATTCTCGATGACCTTCCGGCCGTTGACGGTGACGCGCACGCCGTCGTCGCTGAGCGTCGTGAAGCGCCACTTGCCGGCCGGCAAGGCGAGCCACGTGCGTGCGATCATGCCGAAATGATCGCCGTCCGGCCCGCGTCGAGTCACCTCGTCCGAAATCACCATGTCCTTCGGACCGCGCCAGCCGTAGCTGAAATCCAGCGCGCCCACGGTGGCCCGCACCGCCGCCGGGGCGTCGGCCAGTTTGCGCCAGCCGGGGTAGTCCTGACGCGGGTCCTGTTCCGGCTTCCAAGGGAAGAACACCACGTCCCACTTCGCCGCGACCAGCGTGCCGGTGAGCGTGCGGGCAAAACCGTCGCCGCTCAACGCGAGTGTGTAAGGCGTCACGCCCGGACCGGCCTTCAACCGAACGATCTCGGAGCTACCTGACTGGGACGGTTCGGTGCGGGCCTGCGCCGCGCCGCGCCGCACCTCGGCGTGGAGCGCCTTCACGCCGAAAACTTCCCAGGCCAATTCCCCGCCGGCCGCGGTGACCGGTCGCACGAGCGGGCTCGTGTGGTCCCACGGCCCCCACTCGTCCATGACGATTTGCTCGCGTCCGCGGAGTTCCGGTCGCGCGCCGACCGGGCGGGCCTTTCCCAGCACTTGGATTTTCGGAATCGTGTAGCCGGGCACCGGGCCGGCGCGCAGCGGCTCCGTTCCGGGCTTCACCGCGAATTCGACGGCGTTGCTGAACCGCAAATCCACGCGGTTGCTGACGTAGAAATTGTCGTGGACGTGGTTCGTGCCCTCGTCGCGGAGTTGGAGCACGATGAGTTTTTCGTCGGGCCGCAGGTTTCTGAACGGCTGTCCGTCGTCGATCGTGAAGGTATTTCCCGCGATGACGTTCCCCGTGACGCCGCGATAATTCCCCGCCACGCCGGGCGACTTGAGCAGCGCGCCGCTGTCATGCCACCAAAGGTGGATCGCGCATTTGTTGTTGCGGAACGTGTTGTTCAAAATGCGGTTCAGCGAGGCGTGTTCCATGTTGATGCCGCCGCGTTCGAGGCCGTAGGCCATGCCGCCGTTACCCTCGATGAGGTTTTCCACGATCAGCGTCTCGGAAGAGAACCCGCCCCAGACGCCGCAGATCGCGTTTTCGATCAGCCGGTTTCGGGCGAACACGTTGCCCTCGCTGAAGGTCATCTCGATGCCGTGCGCCGGCGCGTAGGAAAAGTCGTTTCCGATCAGGAGATTCTGGTTGCAGCCCAGCGCACTCATCCGCCGCGCCAAATCCGCCGGCACGCGGATCAGGTTGTCCACGTCCCGGTGGCCGGTCTCGCGGCGCAGGCGCTCGCGTTCGCGCTCCATCCAGATTTCGCCCAACGCCTCGCGTCCGGCAAAGGCGAAGAAACAGTCGCCGCCGTGGGTGGCGGAGTTCTCGGCGAAGACGTTGTCGTTGCACAGCTCGAAACACAGGATGCCTGCCGAATCCTGGCCGCGGTTATAGACGCCCTCGACGTGGCCGCGCACGCAAAAGTCGAAGGCGTTTCGGGAAATCGTGTTTTCGCTGCAGCGCCACATCGCCAGCCCCCAGCCGGACAAAAACGAGCAATCGTTGTCGTACACGCGCGAATGGTTCACGCGGTCGAGCACCAGCCCGTTCTGCCCGCGCCGAACGCGCACGTCGCGAATCGTCACGCCGTTGGATTCTTCGACGCAGACCGCGCCGCCGTACTCGTCGCGCCATTTCACGTCGTCGTTGTGGTGCGGGAAAAGCCAGTCCGCGCCGTCCTCGGCCTGCGGGGTTGAGCGCAGGTGCTGGCGGTAATTGTCCGAGAAATCGCCGCCAGCCACGGTGAGCAGGTCAGCGTGCGTCGCGACCAAACCGTTGAAGAAGCCGTGCACGCAGGCGTTCTCGATCGTCACGCCGCGGTGGCCGTCGAGCCGGATGCCGATGCCGGTGAGTTGGTCCCACGGCGTGTCCGCGGGCGCGCCGCGCAACTCGGCGCCTTCCGCGAAACGCACAGTGAGGTTATCCGCAGCAATGTGGACCACGCCATTCGTGTTCGCGTCAGCGATGACGGTGTTCGGCGAAATGCGGACCACGCAAGACCGGTCAATCACCGTGTCGTCATGGGTGATTTCGAGGACCGGCAGGGCCAGGACCGGAGCCGCCACGAACAGCCCAAACCAAAGGCAACGCGACATGCCGCAAGCCTGCCGCATTGGCAAATGGCGTCAAACCCCGAACCAAGGCCGGCACCGGTGCCGGCGGTTGCGGTGGAAATTCGCGCGCGGATGCTTGGCACGCACTCCGGGCCAAATACCGGCCTACGGGTCGCGAAAACCAGGCGTGCTCCACTTCCGGCTCCGACCGTGTGAGAAGGTTTCAGACGGCGGACTCGCTGGCCACCGGGCTCACCGGAACCGAGTCGAGCGCCTCGGCGCGGTTTCCGACGCAGTCTTCGACCGCCCTCATGGCAATGGCTTCGGCGCGCTCCACCCAATGGCGGAAAGCGGTGCGACGCTCGCCGTTGTGCGTCCCCAGCAGGCGCGAAAGCTGGAAGGTTTCGTCCCGGATGCCCAGGCCGGCGTGTTCCGCGTCGCAGGCGTTGAGATACTGCTCGACGTGGTTCTCCACCGGCACCATGAGCAACGGCTTGCCGAGATAAGCCGCCTCGCACGCGGTTTCAAAACCCGCGGTCGTCGCCACGGCCCGGCAGCCGGCCATCAGACGCAGAAACCGCTCGCCGTCGAGCCGATGGAAAGTCAGGTTGGGGCACACCCGATCCTCGGCCGGCGCGCCCGGTCGGTCATGGAAACAATGGACCGGCACGTGCGGATGCAGCGTGTGCCAGCGCAGAACCCGCTCGGCGTAACCGTGGTTCAGCAGGTACACCAACAGGTAATCCCCCGCCGCCGGCTCCAACTCTTGCACGCGCCCTCGCAGCAGCGGCGGGCACACGGTCAACCGCCGCGCCGAGAGCCCGGCCGCCGGGTAAAAGGACAGTGCGAGCCGGGACGAACGCGCCCCCACCAGCGCGATGTAGGCGCGCATGCCCAATTGGTGCGGGCGGAACTTCGTCACGCGCGGAAAGGCTGGATGTTCGAGCATGTACTGATGTCCGACGACCAGCGTGGGCACCCCGGCACCGAAGATCAGGTTGTTCAGGCCCATCACCGGCTCGAGGAAGTTGATCACCAGGTCCGGCGCGGTGTTCCGTAACACGCGGCGCAGGTGACGCAGACTCCGCCGGTACGCGGGCAGCCCGCGCAGGAAATCCCGCAAGGAAGCCAGCGACGACACGCCGCGGGCCTGCCGGAAGTTGAAGCCCGGGCTGGCGATCGTCTCGACGGGGACCTCGAAGCTGGCGGGGAAATAGTCCGGCAGCGGACGCGTGCCGTTGCTGCCCACGACGACGCCCACGACGCGGTGCCCGCGCCGCTCGAGCATCTCTTTCATGGCGAGCGCCTGGGTGAGGTGGCCGCGGCCCTCGCCTTGGATTGTGAACAGCACTTTCATAGTTTGGTGTCTGGTCGCGCGGACTCAATCCACGCCTTTCCCCGACCTCGTCTGCATTAGGCTGCACACTCGGCACTGCGCAACGAGAAAAGCACTCTGACACCGTCATTTTACATCTGTCACCGTTTCGGCACGTGGTCCGGCGTAGAAACCCAGACCGCTGGATTCCATCGCCTCGCTGCTGCCGCCGTGCCGCAGGTTACAGCCCGGTGACCGAACGGTGAAAAGCGGCCCAACTGGGCAGGATCAGCTTGACCTGGCCCGCAGCCATCCGTCATAGGCGAGGGGGTACGTTTGGTATCGAGGCCGGGAATGACCAATCCACAACCGAGCTTGCTGTTCCGTTCCGTTGCCCGCCCTGACTACTCGGTGGACGTGCAGGTGTCCCCCTTGCGAACCTCGGCCAAGTTGGGAGCACCCACTTCGTTGCCGGCAGCCACGCCTGGTTGTGGTGGCGACCGCAGGCTCAGCGGGCGCTTTCGGATCGCGGGGCACGACGTGCGGTGCGATTTCCGATACCGCGGGGCGCCGCCAGCCGATGCGGTGTGGTGGCGCCGGTGGCAGGCACTGGCGGCGAACCGTGGCTACTTCCATGTCCAGCAGGCGGGCGGAGGCCCGAACTTCCTCGGTGTGGCTGCGGAGGACGCAGCGGTCGGCCAGGCGTTCGCCCACGAACTGATTTGCGGGGGCTGGTTCTGGCCGCGACTGAGGCGGCGGCATCACTGTTTTCTGGTACGTGGCGATCATGTCGATGTCCATGTTGGCGCGACGCTCCGGCCCGACCGTGGGCTCTCGCAACAAGCCACCAGTGTGATATTGCCGTTGGCGCGGGCGGCCCTGGCGCGCCAGGTGACGGCGACGACCCGCCGGGAAGCGGCCTGGGCCGCGGCAACAAAAGGTTCACGGGTGACAAGGCTGACGGAGCTCGCGGGTGACCAGCCGCCGGCAGGCGTGGCGCACCATGCCGCCGCTGACGCCACGCTCGTCGTGGCCGGTGCCTGGGAACAAAGCGAAGCCGAGGCGCTGGTGACGGAACTCGTGGACTCCGGTCGCTGGCAGCCCGCAGAGCATGGCCAGACACTCATCTGGTGCGGGCCGGAAGGCATCGAAGTGGCATGTGAGCAGCCGGCCGCGGCGGCGGATTTCGCGGCGTTCGCGCGTGGCTTCGGCGAATGGGTCGTCGTTTCGGATCTCCATCTCGGCCTGCCGCACCGCGACACGTTCGGATCGGAGAAGGCACGGGCGTTTTGCCATTTGCTGGACGAAGTGATCGAGTGTCGCGGCGTGCTGGTGCTCAACGGAGATTTTCTGGAGCTGGCGCACGAACGGTACGGGGTCATCAAACGCGGATACCCGGAAATCTTCGCCCGGTTGCCGCGCGTGCGGCGCATCGTCTATGTGGCCGGCAACCACGACGCGGAGGTGCTCGCCGATCGCGTCAAGCAGGCCCGGCGGGCCGTGCGCGGCGTGGCCTTGCGCCACACTTACGCGGAAGTCCGGCTGGGACTGGACGGAGAATGCTGGCTGGAGCGAACACCGTCGGCCGCCGGCATCCGCCATGCGCGGGCCTGGACCGCGCTGCTGCGCCACCCGCGGGTGCACCACCAGCTCAGGGAGTTGCTCGAACACCGGCACGGCCGCGTTTTTCTCAGCCACGGTTTTGCCCGCGAAGGCGTGGCGTTTAAGCGGCTCGGCCCCCGCGACACGCCCGCAGAGCGCCCGCAATGGTTCATTGACGACAGCGTGGTGTCGCAGCCGGCGGCCTCCGAGCGGCTGCTGAAGCTGATCGCCGATCGCCGCCAGCGACTGGATCGCGTGCTGCAAGCCGAGTGGAGAGGCCGGGCGGAAATCGTCCGGTACTGCTGGAATTCCGCCCGCGGGCTGTACTTCGAGCACGGGCACGCAGCCATCCCGGCGTGCAACGCGGGAGGCATCGGCCGGTTTGTCTCGGCGACCGCGGGCTGGTTGAAACGCTGCGGGCTGCGCAGCATTGAACACTGGTTCGAGGAGGACCTCGGCAGTCTGCTTCGCACCGTGCACCCGTTCGGCAAGGTGCGCGAGGCCCGGCTGGTGACCGCGCGCCTGCTGGCCGTTGGCTCATGGCTGCGGGCGGCTCATCCGCACGCGAAATCTCCGCTGATGATTTGCGGTCACACGCACGACGCGGCCCATGTGGGCGGCGGGTTGGCCGACGCGTTTCTTTCCACGACCCTGGGTGCTCGCTATGGCAACAGCGGGGCCTGGTCCAGCCGCTTTCGACTGCGCAACGCCGAGGCGAATCGTGGTGAATGGTTGACGATCGCACCGGACAACTCCGTGACGGTCCACGCCACGAAACCTGGGAATCCCGACGGCCTGCCTCGCAAACTGGTGCCGTTACCCGATCCGGTCCCCAGCCTCTGGCAACCGGCGCAATAAGGCAGCACGCGACGAAACGAAGCACCATCCGGCGCCATCGGCTCAAAAACGCTGCTGACTTCGGCTCAGTCGCGGCACACGCAAGCCTCGATGTCCGCGTGCCGGAAGTCCACGCGCCCGACCGTGAGGTGGATGTTCTTCGTCTCCGTCTGCTCGGGGAAAAGCGTGTCTTCGCGTAGCGCCAGGATGCCTTCGACGACCACGCCATCGACCAGGCGCACCTCGACGCGGCGACCCAACGGCAGACCAAGCCTTTGCGCCAGCAGCCCCAACGCGGCCCGACGCTGTTCCCGCCAGGCGCTCAAGCCATCATCCCGGCCGGCCGCGAAATCGAATTCCGCTTGCGCCTGCTGGCTCATGGCGATGCGACCAGACGGCGCAGCCGATCCAGTGCTTGCGTGACCAAACTCGCCCGGCCCAGCTCGCCCGAGTCGCGGAGCGAGAGCCGCTGCGTGTCCCAGCGATCTCCGGCCTTGATGGCGAGCCAGACCTGGCGTGCGCCGACCGGACCTTCCACGGCGCCCACCGCGATGGCCCAATCGGCGTGGGCGTGGCGGGCCGCGGCTTCCGCGAGCGTCTTGGCCCGCGCCTCGGCATTGTCGGCACCGCGAAGTTGATCGGCGGGGATTTGAACGAGTCCAGCGAGACGCTCCTCGCTGGGTGCGGCGAACGCACCGGCCAGCACGTCGGCGGCCTCCGGCACGGTGTTCAGGCTGGCGGCCAGACTGCCGCCGCTGCCGACCTCGGCCAACGCCAGCCGGACCCGCCGTGCGCCCAAGGCCCGCAGCACCACTTGTTCGAGCGTGCTGCCGTCGTCCGCGTAGAAGGAGTCGCCCAGTTGCGCGCGCACCGCCGTGCCCAGCTTCGCCAGCCGCGCCACATCGCTCGCCGTGTGGCCGGGCAGGTGGAACGTGAATTCCACGCGGCTGCCTTCGAAGAGCGAGGTGACGATCACGTCCGGCGGCACCGCCACGCGGTCCTTGATGGTCTGGTCAATCTGCGACTGGCCGATGCCGACGAAGCGCAGCGTGAGCGCGGCGCCGGGGGCGCGCACGCCGAAGCGGCTCTGGAGCCACGGCAACAACTCGTCCCGCACCATCGGCTGCAACTCGCGCGGCGGCCCCGGCAAGGCGACCACGTTCGTGCGCCCCAGATCGAAGATCAGTCCGACGGCGGTGCCGTTGGCGTTCTTGAGGAAACCGCCACGCTCGGGCACGAGGCATTGGCGACGCAGGTTCGGGCGCAATTGATCGCGCGTCTGGTTGAAGCGGCGTTCCATGGCCGCCAACGCCTCCTCGTTTTCGCGCAGCGGAATGCCGGTGAACTCGCTGAGCGTCTCGCGCGTAATGTCGTTCGGCGTCGGTCCCAGCCCGCCGGTCACGAGCACCAGCGCGGCGTGCTGCGTGGCAAAGCACAACGCGTTCTGGATGTCGGCGCGATTGTCATCGACGCACAGCGAGCCGGCGCAGCGCAGGCCCAACGGCCGCAAGGTGCGGGTCAGGAAAACGGTGTGCGCGTCCGGGTACGCGCCTTCCAGAAGTTCGCCGCCAGTGACGACGATGAAATAATCCGGAGGCGAGGCAGGCTGGCTCGATGCCGGTTGCGTGGTGGTCAGGAATTGCAGGCCCAGCAGCGCCAACAGCCGGACTGCGATGTGTGGAAGCGAGTGCACTGAGGCGCGATTTCGATCTAATCGAGAAAGCCGGTCAAGGTTTGGCAGTGTTTTCAAATGGCGACGGCGAAGGGTTACCGCCGCCACGTCCGAGCAAGCGAGGCTTGCCGGCCCGGATGATTGCCGCATTCTCGGCTGGTGATTCGCCTGCATTTCAATTGGCTGGCCGCGCGGCTGGGCGGCGCGGTGGCACTCGCGGTCGTGACCCACGCGGTGGAAATCGTTTCGCTGAACACCCCCACGCAATGGCAACGATTGGAGTTCCGCCTCGCCAACGTTCCCGCCGTCGCGAACCCGTTCGATCCCGACCAGATTCGCGTCGAGGCGGACTTTCGCGCGCCTTCCGGCAAGGAGGTTCATGTGCCGGCGTTCTGGTATCGCGATTACACCCGCCGGCTCGCGGGCAACAGCGAAGCCCTGAGCACGAATACGGCCCCGGAATGGCGGCTGCGCTTCTGCCCGCTCGAGCTCGGCAAATACTCCCTGACGGTGACCGTGACGACGAACGGCCAGCCCGCCGGCGATCCGGCCACGACGGGCTTCGATGTGGCGCCGGCCACGAATCCACCGCCGCAGCGCGGCTACGTCCGGATCGCGGCCAACAATCGTTACTTCGAGACGACCGAAGGCCAGGCCTTGCCGCTGATCGGCCACTGCGTTTGCTGGCCGGGCAGCCGCGGGACGTACGATTACGACGACTGGTTCGGCGGCATGGCGAGTGCCGGCGAGAACTACACGCGGATTTGGATGGCGCCCTGGGCCTTCGGTATCGAGGCCGAACCGGGCACGCTGCAACACTACCGCCTGGACCGCGCCTGGCAGCTCGACTACGTCCTCCAACTCGCCGAGGCCAAAGGCATCTACGTGGTCCTGTGTTTGGACTATCACGGCATGTTCGAGACCGCGCCGGACTATTGGGGCGGCAACAATTACTGGCCCAAGAACCCGTACAACACGGCCAACGGCGGACCGTGCGCGAACCAGAATGCGTTCTTCACGAGTGGCGAGGCGCAGCGCATTTACGAGCAGCGCCTGCGGTACTTGATCGCCCGTTACGCCTACAGCCCGAACCTGCTGGCCTGGGAATTCTTCAACGAGATCGACAACGTCTATCGCTACCTGCAGCCGGCGGACGTCGCGGCCTGGCACGCCACGGTGGGCGACTGGCTCAAGGCGAACGACCCTTTCCATCACCTCGTCACCACCAGCCTGACGGGGAGCAGCGACCGCGGTGACATTTGGAAGCTGCCGGAAATGGATTTCGCCATGTATCACTCGTACGGGCTGGCCCAGCCGGCGGCGGCGCTACCGGGGATCGTGCTGCGGTTCCTGAACAATTACGGCAAGCCGATGATGATCGGCGAATTCGGCACGGACTGGCGGGGCTGGCGGCGCGAACAGGATCCGTACTTGCGCGGCTGGCGGCAAGGCCTCTGGGCCGGCGCGCTGGGCGGGTCGGTCGGCACTTCCATGTCGTGGTGGTGGGAGAACATCCAGAGCGAGAACCTGTACGGAACCTACCGCGCGGTGAACGATTTTCTCCCCGCCAATGGCTGGGGCGCGGGCATGTGGCAACCGCTCACCTTCAAAACCAACGGCGAGCCGCCGGTGAACGTCGGCGATCCGGTTCCGAACGGCGCACCGTTCAACGTGACCTTGCCGCTGGATGGCAATTGGGGCTCGAAGCTCAAAGGCCAGCTTGCCGTCGCCAGCTCCGACGTCGGCGGCCAGTCCGCGAGCGTGCTCAACAGCTTCGTGCACGGCACGGCCCACTCGGACCTCAAGATTCCGTTCCAACTCGATGCCTGGCTGAGCAACGCCGCCCGCCTGGTGATGCACTTGAACTCGGTTTCCAGTGGCGCGGTGATGGCCATTTATGTGGACGGCAAACAGGTCTTCCGACAAAGCCTGCCCAACAAGGACGGCACTTGGGAGGTCAACAACGAGTACAACGAAGACCTCGCGGTGGACTTGGCGGCTGGCCGGCACTTGATCGAGATTCGCAACGCCGGTGGCGACTGGTTTTACCTGGATTGGGTGCGGCTTGAAAATGTCCTGCCCGCGACGTATGCGAATGGCTGGCGGCCCTCACCGGTCGCGGTCGGCTTGCGCGGCGAACGCGCCACGTTGCTTTACGTCGTCAACCTCGGCGCGAGCTTTCCGGCGAACGCGACCAACGCCGTGATCGCACCTTACCGGGATGAGCCGGTGAGAATTCAAGGTCTGCCCGCCGGGCGTTACCGCGCGGTCTGGAGCGATCCCAAGACCGCCGCCAAGGTCGGTGAAACCAGCGGCACGTCTGACGGCACGGTGCTGACGCTGCCGATGCCGGCGTTCACCGAAGATCTCGCCGGGCGGGTCGAGCGGGTGGGCGACTTCTCGCTGCAGTCGCCACGGGTGGAGGCAGGCGGCCAGTTCGCCGCGTCCTTGCTGGGTGAGCCAGGCCGGAGCTACGTGATCGAAGCGACGGAGGATTTCTCGGATTGGCAACCGCTCAGCGAACTCACCAACGAGTCAGGCTCCATCGTCTTCCACGACCCGACCGCGGGCCGGGACCGGCGCTTCTACCGGTCAAAGCTCGGGAATTGACCGGGAGGACTTCCGGCGCTCCGGCCTCCTGCGTCGGCCAGGCAAAGAGCAAAGCAAAAGCCCCCGCGGCTTACGGAGGCTTTCGATTCGAATTATTCTTATTCGCCTGCCGCTTACTTCTGCTTCGGCGCGGTGGTCAGGGGCCAGTCGTCGGTGCGGAACGGCGAGGCCGGCAGACCGAACTCGCTGAACAGATTCACGACCGGGTAGTCCGCCCACCCAAACCGCACGGCCACCGGTTTGGATACTTGCGGATTGTGGACGACCACCTTGTCTTTGCCGCTGATTTCGGCGTCCGCCCACACGAACTTCAAAT
Organism: bacterium; assembly: GCA_021823625.1. Classification (GTDB taxonomy): domain Bacteria; phylum Verrucomicrobiota; class Verrucomicrobiia; order Limisphaerales; family J093; genus DSVZ01. The sequence continues at coordinate 42,573 of JAKANS010000019.1, forward strand.
CCTCGCCAGCAATGGCAAAACCTTTCAAAGGCCCGTCCTTGGCGACCAATCCTTTTCCGACGTGATCGAACTCGACGGTGACCTTGTCGCCGCTGATCTTGTAAGCCTTGTACGTCGGGCTGAGGCCCGCGAACGGCTCCCCGTAAGCGATGACGCGGGCCGCCAACGCCAGGCGCTCGCCGACGATCGCTTTGTGCGTGGGGTGAATGTCGTCCTTGTCGCCCGCGTCCGTGATGACCGCGATGCCCACGGCGGGCAGGATCTTGGTCGCGCGCACCTGTGCTTCCCGCAACTCGGCCCAATCGCTGTCGCCGGGTTCGGCGGTGATGGCATCGAGCGAGCGCTTGCGGTTTTTGTCCCAAGGCGCGATTTGCACGGCGATGAACGGGAAGTCGCCCTCGGCCCAGTCACGTCGCCAGTTCAGGATCATGTCGGGGTACAGCCGCCGATACTGCCACGCGCGGCCGGCGTTCGATTCGCCCTGATACCAGATGGCGCCGGCAATGGCGTACGGGATCAGCGGGGCGATCATGCCGTTGTACAACTCGGCGGGACGCCACGCTGGCCACGGCTGGCCGCGATCGAATTTCTGCCCGGCCTTTTCCGCGGCTTCCTTGTCCGCCTTCCATTTGGCCAAGGCTGCCTGGTAAGCCTGTTCCTGAGCAGGGTATTTGTCCCAGATGTCGCGGCGGTATTCGGGATCGACGGTAAGCGCGGTCCGGCTCATCCAGACTTCCGCGGGCGAGCCGCCCCAGGAGGTGTGGATCAGGCCCACCGGCACGTTGCGCGTGCGCTCCAGCGCCCGGCCGAAGTAGTACGCCACCGCGGAGAAGTCCGGCACCGTGTCCGGCCCGCATTCCTGCCACTGCGCCTTGACGTCATCGACCGGGTCGATCGACTTGAGTTTCGGGACGGTGAACAGGCGGAGGTGCGGGTTGGCCGAGCTGGCGATGTCGCCGCTCGCCCCGAAGGAGTGCTTGAGCGGAAACTCCATGTTCGACTGGCCGCTGCAAACCCAGACTTCGCCCACCAACACGTTGCGGACGAGGATCAGGTTCTTGCCGCGGACGACCAGCACCGTGGGCGACAGATCGGCCTTGAGCGGCGCCAGGCGGACGGACCACTTGCCGTTCTTGGCCACGGTGCTCACGCGCTGGTCGCGGAATTGAACGGTCACTTGCTCGTTCTCGTCCGCCCAGCCCCAGACCGGCACCGGTAGGTCCTGCTGGATCACCAGGTTGTTGCTGAACAAGCCGGGCAGCCGGACATCGGCGCTCGCAAACGGAAGCCAGGCCAGGCCGGCCAGGGTCACGCCCACGAGGCGGGCAGCCAGGCTGGGAAGAGAGAATCGAGAAACGATGCGCGTTTCCATACCGGTAATCCAACTGACCGGGCCGGCGGAGTCAACGCTGAATCGCGGTCGCCCGGCCGGGTCCGGCGGTTCCCGCGAAGCCTGGGATCGCCGCGGCGCGCCTATTTCTCGCCCCGCTTCAGCGTCTGCTGGGCCACCCAGCGGGTGCGGTAGCGCCGCATCAACTCGTCGCTGGCGAACGCTGGCCGCAACTGCCGGCCGTAAAGTTGATCGTCCATTCCGTGCCACGGCAGCGGGTCCACCTTCCAGCCCAGCTCGACGTGGAAATCCGAGTCCTTGTCCCAGCCGACGGTGTAGAGGAAGAAGTCGCGGACCGTGCCCGGCACTTTGGGTGGCAGTTTGTCGGCCGCGAACTGGAGTGTCAGTTCGTCGCCGCCGTTGAGCAGGGCAAGCGCATTGTCCTCCCGGCTGATCAAATCGCCCACCGGCCCGTAACGGGTACACCAGCCCACCGGGGTGATTGTCCAAGGCGCATTCTGGAACACGCGGTCATAGACGGGCGTGAGCGGAAAAGTCCACGGCAGGTTGGCGAATTCGCTGAAGCCCCGCCAATGCAGGTCGCTCGCGTCGGACGCCAACCGAACGATGCGCGTGTCGCCAGCCATCCGTCGCTCGAACAGCGCGATGCGGTCCCAGTGAATCTCGAACGCCGTCGTGAGCCGTAGCCGCTGGCTGCCCGGCGGCAGCTTGCCCGCCAGGTTGATGAGGATGGTCTTGGTCTTGCCGGAAGGCGCTCCCGCCACCACGTCCACCGCCTGCCAATGGTCGGCGGAGGTTTCGACCTCGAGTTGCGGGAACGGGAACGGCAGGTCCGGGTCGTGCGACGCCGCCACATTGGCCATGCCGCCGCCAAAGCGCAGCCAGCCGGTCAGCGCCAGCACCAGCGGTTTCCCGACCGGCAGCGCACCAAAGTCGAGCACCACACCGTTCGGCTCGGCCAGGCCGCGCAATTGCGGGATGCGCAACCGCGGTGGCGACACCCGCCGGTCGTCCACGGTTTGCAACAATTCGGTGCAATCGCTGCCGTCCAGCCGCGTCGCCTGGCGCAGCGGCACGCGGTTTTGCAGCGTCCAGATTTCGCCGGGCGGAAACGGTTTGCCCGGTCGGAACTTGTCGGTCGTGTGCACTTCTGTACCGGGCGGGTGGTCCACGACCGCAAGTTTCGCTTCATCCAGGTAGAGCACTTCGCGCAGTTCCTCGGTGATCTGCACGGTGTACTGGCCATCGCGCGGCGGGAACATCGTTTCGTTGCCCAGCCAGACGAACTCGTGCGGATCGGCGTCCGCAAAAACGGTGTCGCTCACGCGCAAACCCATCGGCGCGGAGCCGAGGATGTCCGACACAAACCGGAACCGCTCGCCGTCCCAGGCGTACAGGTACGGGCACGAGCCGGTGGGCAGGACCGGCTCGGGAATCTCCAGCGTGCGCGGCGGCGTCTCCAGCTTCACGTCCACGATGTTGTAAGGCAGGTCAAACCAGCGCGCGGTGAGCGACTCGATCGAGTCCCGCGGTCCCACGCCGATTTCAACCGGCAGGCTTTGCACGGTGCGGTGGACGCGGAAGCTGCCCGAGGCGACCTCGATGCGGATGCCCAGGCCGCTGGCATTCGAGCGGTTGCCGATCAGCCGGAGCTTGAGCTGGTGGTTGGCGTTGCCGCCGTCGTTGCGGAGGAATTTCAAGCCCTGCCCTGCCAAGCTCACCGCCACGTCGGTGTCGCCGTCCTGGTCGAAGTCCGCGGCTGCGATGTCCTCGACGCGCCCGGCCACATTTTTGTCCAAGCCGAGCCGCGCCGTGACGTTCGCGAATTCGCTGTCGCCGACGTTGCGCCAGACCTGGAGACCGGCCTCGCCCGCGGCGAACACGTCGAGCCAGCCGTCGTTGTCGTAATCGATCAGCTTGAGCAACGACAGCCCCGGCACCGCGATCGGCAGGCGGTGGGCGACGTTGATGCCGCCCAGTAACAGATCCACGTGGTCCGGCGCGCCGACCAGCAGGTCGGTCCGCAGATCGCCATTCACGTCGCCGATGGCGAGCACGGTGCCGGCGAGCTGGACCGGCGGCAGGTTCGTGGGCACCAGCGGCCCGCCGCGTTCCTTTTGGAGATAAAGCGGTGGCTGGCCGTCGCGCGAAACGAACACGTCCATCAGGTCGTCGTTGTTCCAGTCATCGATGACGATCTGCCGCGCGCCAGTCACCGACGCCGGCACGCCGGACGTGGCGGTGATGTCCTTGAAATACATGTTGCCCAGGTTCCGCAGCACCCGCACGCCGCTGCCGTCGGGCAGGACCGCCAGCAGGTCCAGCTTGCCGGTGAAGTCGAGGTCCACGAGCGCGGCGGAGCGACCCACCAAACCGCCTAGGCCGGAGGCTTTCGTGAGGTCGCGCGCGGCGGCGTTCGTCGCGAAGCGGAACGCCTGCGACGCGGTTTCGCCCAGCACCACCAGGTCTTCGTAACGGTCATTGTTCAGGTCGCCGGTGATCGCCTGCACGAAACCGGCGTCCGCCTTCAATGGCAGCGGTTCGCCCAGCGGCGCGAACTTGCCGCCCTGATGCGCCAGCGTGCGAAAGGCGTTGGTACCTTCCGCCACGAACAGGCCGATGTGATCGTCACGGTTGAAATCCATCACCGCCAGCGGGCCGCGATACTTCGCCGCGTCCGCGCCGAACGCTGCCGCCGTGGCGTCTGCAAACGTCACGGCGATGCCGTTCGGGTCCGGCTTCTCGATCTTTTGCGGGGCGAGCGCCTGGGTGAACTGGCAGCGCTCGTAAGTGGCGGCGTTCGCCAGCGCGGCGGGGTTCTTCGCGCGCAACTCCTCGTTCCGCTTGATGGCCTTGAGCCCTTCGTCCTGCTGGCCCGACCGGATCAACGCCTGGCCCAGCGCGTACCAGGCCGCCGCGTGCTCCGGCTCGAGCCGCACCGCTTCGCGCAGCGACGCGACCGCGTCGTCCATTTGCCCCAGCTCCGCCTGTCCGCGGCCCAGTTGGTAATGCACGGCGGCCACGGTGGGATCGAGGTCGCGCGCCGAAAACAGCGCCTTCACGCCGTCCTCCACCTGGCGCAATCGCAGGTGCGCGCAACCGGCGACGTAATACGCCGCGGCGAGGTTGCGATCGAAACTCAGCGCCTGCTCCGCGCGGGCAAGCGCCTGCTCCGGCTGGTTAAGCAGGAGGTAGGCGTTGGCGAGGTTGAGCAAGGCATCGGTCCGCGACGGCTCCAACTGGACCGCGCGCTCGAACAGCGGCAACGCCTTCTCGACCTGGCCCTGGTCGTAGTAGTTTTTGCCCGTGTTCATCACGCGGGTGAACTCGTCGCCGCCGCCCGCGGCCGGGGCGGACTTGGAGCACGAGGCCAGCACCAGCGTCAAGGCCAGCCAGGCGGCGCCGCGCCCAAGGCAGCGACGTGCCGCCGCGCGCCGGCAGCGGTCAGCCAGTAGTGAAGTCATGACTGGAGCATAGCGAGGGCGCCCGCCCCGGCAAGGTTGAAGCCACCGCAGAACGTGGCACTGACTGCCGACGCTATGTCTTCCCGATGCCGCGCCAGTTAAAGCGCGCGTTCAGCCCGAAGTTCCACAACGTGACCAGCCCGATCGCGAGCAGATTGGCCAGATACAAGTCGAGTCCCAGCCCGGTGTGGAACAGGTGCAGCCCCAGCACCGCCAGCCCAATCCCCGCCCCGCAGATGGCATGAAACCGCCAGAGCCGATGCACGGCACCGCGACGAATCTCGACGTTTCCACCCGCACCCCGAAACGTCCAAACCTCGTTCCAGAGGAAGTTGTTCAGCAGGGCGGCTTCGGCCGCACACACCTTGCTGAAGCTCACATTCCAGCCCAGCCCGACCGCCAGCCAGTGCAGCACCGTCATGTCCACGATCACGCCGCTCCCGCCCACCAGGCAGAACCGGAGGAACTGCCGCAATCGCAGCGCGCACCGGTAACTCTGGACAAGGCTGATCATGGGTCACTGGTCATTCGTCATTGGTTATCGGCCATTGGCAGTCGGCAATCGGCTATCACTCCTCTGTCCGTGCTTGCAGTTCGTGATCTCTTATCTCCGGGCCCTAACTTCTAACTTCTAATTCCTTATCTCTGCTCCCTTCCCCCGCCCGGTGGCGTGGGTTTGGAGCCAGAGGAGGTCGCGATTGCCCGGCATAAGGGCGTCGTCCCGCGGCGGGGCCAGCGTGCGCGCGTCCACCCAGCGATGCGTCTCCAGGTGCCCGTCGGCAAAGGCCAGCGTCGCGCCCTGCCGGTGCCGCGCCCCCGGCTTGTCCCGCAGCAGCCACCCGCCCGGCTGGTCGGCGGCGAAATCCCATTGGAGGGC
>JAKANS010000326.1 GCA_021823625.1 bacterium
GTGTTGAACCGCGCCACCGCATGCGCCGCGCCCGGCGTGTCGGCGATTGCGGCGCGGGCGGCAATCCCGCTCCGTCCGAGCCGCTGAACCAGATCGGTCAGCATGGCGGTCTCGCCGGATTCAGCTTCGATCCAGGCCGGACAGTCGGCAAGCTATACGGTGACGATTACTCCCCTGAATGGATTCAGTATCCCCGTTTCCATCGCATGTAGCGGGGCTCCGCTGGGTGCCGCGTGCACGCTTTCTTCCTCCAGCGTGCAGGTCAATGGGTCCGGTCCCGTCCAGGACACCCTTACTGTGCAAACCACAGCGCGTTCGCTGGTAAACCCTCCAACCAGCGACTGGCAGCACGGGCCCCTTCAGTGGCTGCCGGTGTGGGTACGGATGTGGATCGCATTCATTTCCTTCGCACTGTTTTCGGCGGGTGTCCGCTGGCGTCCGCTGGCCGCGGCTATCCGCAGTGCCTCAGTTGCGCTTCTTGTTTGCGTGGCGCTGGCTTCGTGCGGTGGCGGAGGTGGGGGCGGTGGGGGCGGCGGAGGAACATCGGTGGGGTCGGGGTCAGGCACTCCTGCAGGGACTTACATGCTGAATGTTACTGCCACCGCGCAACTGTTGAGTCACGCAAGCCAGGTGACGCTTCAGGTCAAATAAGCGGATTGACGGAGAACTAGCAGGGTGCTGCAAAACTCGCCGCTTGGAACCTTGAATGCACGTGATTACGCACGAAGCTCGAAAGCCGCGTTTTGGGCGGCCAATTTCTGAAAAACAGGAGAACTTCGTGCGCGGAAATTCCAAATTGCAGAACCCGATGTTTTTTGTGGCCAATACCGAAGAGCGATTGCCGAAAAATCATCCGCTGCGGGCGATCAAGCGACGCGCCGATGAGGTGCTGAAAGGGATGGCACGCGTGTTCGACGACGCGTACAGTGAAACCGGCCGTCCGGGCGTTCCGCCCGAAGCACTGCTGAAGGCGCTGCTGCTGCAGGCGCTCTATTCGATTCCCTCCGAGCGCCGCCTGGTGGAGGCCCTCCGTTGGAATCTGCTCTATCGCTGGTTCTGCGACATCGAGCCGGACGCGGAGATGTGGGACGCCACCGCCTTCACGCACAACCGGGAGCGTTTCGAGCGGCACGGGCTGGTGCAGAAGTTTTTCGAGCGCGTGGTGGCCTCGGCCCTGGTCGAGCAGTATGCCTCGAACGATCACTTCACCGTGGACGGCACGCTGATCCAATCGTGGGCTTCGCTGAAGAGTTTTCGCCCCAAGGACGAGCCGCCCGAGCAGCGGCCGAGCGACGGGGGCAGCAATCCTTCGGTGAATTTTCGCGGCGAGCGGCGCAGGAACGAGACGCATCGCTCCACGAGCGATCCCGAGGCGCGGCTGGCGCGCAAGGGCAAAGGCCAACCGGCGCTGCTCTCGCACAGCGGACATGCCTTGATCGAGAATCGGCACGGGCTGTGTTTGGACATTGCCGTTGCCGAGGCCAACGGACACGCCGAGCGCCAGACCGCCCAGCAACTCCTCAGGCGCTTTCGACGGCGCCATCGCATCCAGCCGGAAACTGTGGCGGCGGACCGTGGCTATGAGGCGGGCGAGTTCTTGCGCACGCTGGAAAAGGATCTCTCGATCACGCCGCACGTGCCCATCACCGCCGAGCGGGTGACCGGCCAAGGGCCGGAGGCCGAGGCGCGACGACGTATGTTGCGGCGCATGAAGACCAAGGCTTATGCGCTCAGCCAGCGAGCGCGGAAGAAAGTGGAGCAGTTGTTCGGATGGATGAAACAACCGGGCGGCTTGCGCAAAGTGCGGCACCTCGGCCGCTGGAAGATCCAGCAGGTGGCTTACCTGTGGGCTGCGGCGTTCAACCTGCTGCGCCTGGCGCACCTGGAGGCCACCGCATAGCCCGAACGCAGAGGCAGACGCCATGCGAAACGAAAACACCAACAACCGCGAGGAGCCGCACCCCCCTCGGCAGTCTTGTTTTTTCGCCTTGGAACACATTCGCATTTCAAAAATCATCGTTTTTGCAGCACCCTGCTAAGGGCACACCACAGGCGATTGGCCAAAGCGAGGAACGGTCTTGCCAAGATAACTCATTGAATGTAAGGATGGTTAGGAACTGGGCGAAAGTGGCGGAATTGGCAGACGCGCCAGACTTAGGATCTGGTCCCGCAAGGGGTGGGGGTTCGAGTCCCCCCTTTCGCACCACCATTGGGTCTTGTGCTTTTTGGTTGGAAAGGTGCGGTCGTTTGTTTCGGCCTCTGGTCCGGGCTGTTTCACCCGATGAGGAGCACATACTTTAGGGCGACACCATCAATTAAACCCGTCTCGGACGCGCCGTCACATGGCCTTGACGACAGGCCGCCAGTTATCTAAGATGTCACAAGGACTTTATCCCAATGCAGTGACTGGGGCTATGCTGAAACTACGCAAGCCGCGCAACAACCGCCAAGTTCCGGCAACAACTGCCGAAACCCTCATACCGGACAAGCTTTACTTTCGCATCGGAGAAGTGAGCAAGCTTGCCAAAACCAAGCCCTATGTTCTGCGATATTGGGAAACAGAGTTCCCATCGTTGA
>JAKANS010000183.1 GCA_021823625.1 bacterium
CCCCCACAGCGACCCGGACCGGGCTATCGGTTGAGCTGGGGCCACCGGGGCAAGAGCCGCCCCCCGTTCATCCGCCCGCCCTTGCTTCCGCCGGTTCGCGCTCCGCTCGCCACCGGCAACAAGTTCCGCAAGCTAACCGATCCGTGGGGCAACCCAGCCTTGCGTCTGGCCCAAGCCAGGCTCCTGGCCGCCAGACGGAACCTCTCCACGGGAGCAGTCAACAAGCCGCGAACCTGGCACTGTCCAGTATATAGGTTAAATGCTCTCCCCGAAAAGATTCGCCATGCGGGCCGCCAATTTCCGGCGGGCCACGGCGTAAGAGAAATACTTCACGCCGAGCTGGTAGTTGGTCTCCGCCCATTCCTGGCGCAGCGCCGGATCCGTCAACACTTCGCGCGTCTTCCTCACCACCTCGTTGCTGACCAATTGGTTCATCGCGATCGTCTTGAAACCGAGCGGCGCGATGTCGCGCGCGTACACCGCATAGGTGTTTACGACCACGGGCTTGCGGAAATAGATCGCTTCGAGGAAGGCGTTGCCGAACCCCTCGTAATGGCTCGGGTAGGTGACCAGGTCCGCGTGCGGGTAAACGTCGAAGAGCGTGTAAATTTTCCGGCCTTCGGCGTCGCGGCCGCGTTGCTCAGCCACGCGCTCGGCGATGAACCGCACGTCGAGGTGCGCCTCTTCGATCCGCTCGCGCATCAGCTTCATGTACTCGTTGCCTTCGTCGCCGGCCGGGTGGGAGATCACCAGCTTGACCCGCGGGTCGCCCAGACGGCGCACCAGTTCCAGCGCATGCTCGATGCCTTTGCGGGCCACGACCCGGGTGGGTTGCAGGACGAAGAGGTCGTCCGGCGCAAGGCCGATTTCCTGACGCACGTCGGCGTTGTACTCGTCGATGCCCGGCGGGGGCGTCTCGAAATCGACGACGTTCGGGATGACGACGGAAGGCAGCCCGCAACGTCGCGCGAGTTCCTTTTGCGCCATCGAGTTGATGACCACGTGCTCGATCCGCGGCAGCGACGGCGGGAAAGCGGCGCGCAGGTGGTCGTTCACCGCGTTGAGGGTGAAGCGCTCGCGTTCCCAGGCGAGATCGTGATGGTGGGCGATGGCCGGCAGGCCGGTCTCCGCCAGCACTTCGGTCATGGCCAGACCCAGCGGAATGTGCACCGGAATGGCGAGGATGTTTTGGGGCACCAGCACCTCCAGCCGGAATTTCTCGATGAACCGGTAAAGCTCGTCCTTGAGCCTTTCCTTCATCGTGTGGATGGCGTCGGACAACTCGCGCGAACGAACGGAGACGCCGTAAAGCCGGCGATGAAGCGCTTCCACCTCCGGGTTCCGGAAAAAGGCCAGCGGGGCGAGATGGCTGATTTCGGGCGGGCTGTCCAGCAAACCGCCCATCCAATAGCAGGGATGGCCCATCTGTTCGAGCACCGCGGCCCACTTGCGGGCCTCCAGCGTCACGCCATCGGTGCCCTGAAAGCGGGTGGAAACGAAGCCCACGCGGCGCGGTTCGCCGGTGGATAGCAGACAGGCATTCATGAAAAGTAGCTGAAGGTCATTCGGGCAGGGCGCATTCCTGCTCGAAGCGGTTGATGTTCTCCCGGAGCCCCGCGACCATCAGGACATCGTGGAGCGCCAGGCGAAGGTCGGGTTTGGGTTCGACCGACCTCGTGGTCTGGTTCGGCCCCGGCCGGGTCAGCAGGACGACATTGATGCGGTACTCCTCGCGCAGGCGCGCCTCGGCGAGGGTCTTGCCGTGTAAAGGCGGCCCCACCCGCACATGCGCGAGCTGATAGTCGCCGCTCAACGGGATGCGGTCGCTGCCGGTATTGTCGCGCAGGCGCTCGGCGAGGCGGTAGGCCATGTCACGCGTGGGCAAGACCACCAGGTCGGCGCCGAGCTTCTCCAGCACCGTCGCGTGCCGGGCGTCCAAGGCCCGGCAGACGACGCGCTTCACCCGCAGATCTTTCAGCAGCAACGTGGTGAGGATGCTGCCCTGCATGTTCTCGCCGATGCAAACGACCACGGCGTCGGCCTCCTGCACACCGGCTTCTTTGAGCGCGCTCTCGTCTTCGGCGTCCAGTTCCACCGTGTGGAAGCCGTCCTGGCTCAAGTCCTCCACCCGCGCCGCGTCCTTGTCCGCGAGCAACACCTCGCAACCGAACTCGGACAACCGCGACGCCAGGTGGCTGCCAAACCGGCCTGCGCCCAAAATGATGATGCGTTGCGCCATGTCTCGAATGCTACCGCCGGCCCCAGGGTTATCCGAGGGACAATTCCTCGTGCGGATATTTCACCGGCAGGGGATTGGCCGGTCGCGCCAGATACACCGACAACACCAGCGGCCCCACCCGACCGGCGAACATGAGCGCAACGATAATCAGCTTGCCCGCAGGCGTCAAAAGCGGGGTCACCCCCGTGCTCAAGCCCACCGTCCCGAAGGCCGACACCGCCTCGAACACGATGCCCAGCCATTGACTGGAAGTCATCGCCGCCGGCCGGCCTTCCTCGGCCAGCATGAGCAGGCCCACCGCCGTGCTCAGGAAGGCGAGCGCCAGCAGGAACAACATCACGGCGGTGTAGGAAACTTTCGCCGGCAGGCGGCGGCCCCAGAACTGGATTTCGTCCCGCCGGCGCAACGCCGAGATGGCCGTCAACACGAGCACGACGGCCGTGACCGTCTTGATGCCGCCCGCCATCGACCCCGGGCAACCGCCGATGAACATCAGCACCATCGTGACCAGCAGCGTCGGCGGGTTCATCCGGCCCACATCGACCACGCTGAAGCCGGCGGTGCGCGACATCACCGAGTGAAACAGCGGCCACGAAACGAGATCCCAGCCATGCGCGTCCTTGAGCGTTTCATCCAGCTCGAAGGTGAAGGTCGCCACGGCACCGACGACAATGAGCAGGGCCGAGGAATACAGGCACAGCCGGGTTTGGAGGGTCAACCGGCCCCGGCGCCGCGGATCCCGCCTCCAGAATGGATAGAACCTGAGGTTGATCAGCGTCAGCAGTCCGATCCCCCCCGCGATCACCAGCAAGTCGATCACCGCCAGGATGCCGGGCTGTTCCCGCCAGCGCGCCAGGCCTTCGGGAACGATCGAGAGGCCTGCGTTGCAGAAGGCACTGACTGCGTGAAAGGCCGCCTGCCAAAGCGTTGGTCCCACCTCGCCCGTGTCCGACGCTTGATTCATCAACGGAAACAACGCCACGGCCCCCGCCAGTTCCACCACAAACACGAACAGGCAGGCGTAAACGAAAACGTCCAGCGGGCGCGCTTCGCGCAGCCGGCCCACCGTCGCCTTGATCGTCTGTTCCTCCGTGAGCGAAAGGCGGTTGCCCGCGACGAGCACGAGCAAAATACTCGCCGTGAAAATCCCGAGGCCGCCGAACTGGATCAACAGTAACAGCACGCCCTGGCCGAAGGCGTTGAACGTGTCCGCCACGTTCACCGGGCTGAGACCCGTCACGCAGGTGGCCGACGTGGCCAGGAACAGCGCGTCCAGCCAGCTCACGTGCTGGCCGGGATTGTGCGCCCAGGGCAGAACCAGCAGGAACGTGCCCACGGCAATCAAGGCGCCGAACCCCAGCGGCACGACGCGCAAATCGGTTTCTTTCCGGCGCAAGACCGGTTGGACATGGTTTGTGTTCACGAACCGCGTTGCCTTTGCGAACGCGCGCAGCTTGCCGTCCGGCGTCAGCTTTTCAACCGGCAATCCCGCCCGGCCGAGTCGCGCGCGAAACGACCACCAGGACTGCCCCCGCCACACCCTTCTCGACATGCTATGTTCAGCGCCGGCCCGGCTCGCCAGGAAACGCCGGTGGCCCAACCTGTCTTTTGTCATGAGCGAAACCGCACCGTCGCCGCTGCTCGAACTCGAACGGCTTCATCCGGCCGACTTGGCCGACCGGCTTCAGCGTTTCCCCGGGCCGGACGCCCGCGAACTGCTCGGTCGGTTGCCGGTCGCCCAGGCTGCCGCCGCGCTGGCCGAGGTCGAAACCGAACGGCTGCCGGAGCTCTTGGAGGATCTGCCTGCCGGGCGGCTTGGCGAACTGTTGACCTGCCTGCCGCCCAACGATGCCGCCGATCTCGTACAGGCGTTGCCCGCCCGCGCTCGCCGCGAGGCGCTGACCCGCGTGCCGGCAGGCTTCGCCGCCAGCGTGCGCGCCTTGCTGCGCTATCCGGAAGACACCGCCGGCGGCATCATGACCAACCGGTTCATCGCCCTGCGCGCGGACATGACGGTCGAACAGGTGCGCGAGTTGTTGCGGGGGCGTGCCCAGGACGAACGCACCGAAGACATCGCCTACCTGTACGTGACCGACGCGGCCGGGCGCCTGGTCGGGATCGTCAGTCTGCGCGACCTGGTCTTTCGCCGCCCTGACCGGCGCATGGGCGAAGTCATGAATCGCGACGTGAAGACCGTGCGCGTGAGCGACGATCAGGAAGCGCTGGCCCGGCGCTTCGAGCATTACCATTACCTGGGCCTGCCCGTGACCGAGGCGGACGGCGTGCTCGTCGGCGTGGTCAAGGCCAGCGACGCGCTGGAGATCGCGCGCAAGGAAGCCACCGAGGACATGCAACTCATGGTCGGTTTGTCCGGCGAGGAACGCGCGCTCACGCCCTGGCACCGCGCCATCGGCCGGCGGTTGCCGTGGCTTTACGTGAACCTGCTCACCGCGTTCATGGCCGCGTTCGTGGTCGGCCTGTTCGAGCGCACCATCGCGGCGTGGACGGCGCTGGCCGTGTTTTTGCCCATCGTCGCGGGCCAGGGCGGCAACGCCGGGATGCAAACCCTCACGGTCATCATTCGCGACATGGCCTTGGGTGAACTCGCGCCTGGCGACGGCCGGCGGGCGCTCCTCAAGGAGCTCCTGCTGAGCCTCGCGAACGGTCTGGCCGTGGGCCTGGTCGTCGGCGTGGTGGGTTGGCTCTGGAAAGGCAGCGTGCTATTGGGATTGGTGGCCGGCGTCGCGATGTGGTTGAACCAACTGGCGGCCGGCCTTTCGGGCGTCCTGATCCCGTTCGGTCTAAAACTGTGCCGCGTCGATCCCGCGCTGGCTTCGAGCATCTTCCTCACCACCGTCACCGACGTGGCCGGCTTCTTCTTCTTCCTGGGCCTGGCTGCGCTGGCCATGCGCTGGATAGGCGTCTCCTGACCGGGTGCGTGTCCGGTGTTGGCGGCGCACACTCGGGCTATCGGGAGCCGCGCGAAAAGGGAGAGAGATTCTCCGGCAGGGGCGGGGGCATTCCGGAGCATGTGTTGGTGTCCCGCTCGGCGATGCTTCGAGGCGGTTGTATCAGTGAGTTCCCTTTGAGAACCAACTCCTCCTGTACACTCCCGCCATTCACCCACGACCAATCACCCGGAGGAAAAGGTCGTTTCAGCAATCCATGCCAGAACCGGATCCAAAGCGTCGTCTGCGTCAGTTTGCCAAAGATATTCGGCCGTGCGTAACCGTAATCCACGACAACTGCAACAACCACGTTGGTCCGACTCGGCGGCGGAGGTAAAAGGAACGACTTGCTGTCTCGAGATTCCACTCGGCCGGCGCGAGCGAACTGGTCCGGCAATTCCGGCCACGGCCAGCGGAGATAAACCGGTTCGGTGTCATAGGCCGCTCGGATCGAGTAAAGAAGCGGCCGAAACGAGCGGTTCTTGATCGTGCAAACCAGTCCAAAGTCGAGCGTTCGCGGTTCTCTGGTTCCCTTCAATGCCACAGTAATGCGGGGACTCGCTGCCCTCATCAACCAAATCACTCCGCTCAGTGCCAAGGCAAAGAGAATACCCAGGCCAAGGAGAAGGATGGAAGGTTTGACCCGCATGGCTGGAGTCAACGACCGCGCCGCGCGATCGGCAAGCCGACAATTTGTTGCTTCCGCCCCCGACTTTTCTTCGCGTACCTCCGCGATTGACTTGGGTTGGCAGCGTCCGCCAATTTGGGGCCTGACTTTTGACCTATGAGTGACAGCGCCAACGTTCTCACCGCGTTCCAACCCGCCCACGAGTTCTTCGTCGGGATCGACTCGGACGGCTGCGTGTTCGACTCGATGGAGATCAAACACAAGGAGTGCTTCGCGCCGATGTTCATCAAGCATTTCCGCCTCCAGGCGGTGAGCAAGTACGCCCGCGAAGTCTGGGAGTTTGTGAACCTTTATTCGAAGACCCGCGGCATCAACCGCTTTCCGGCCCTTTCCAACGCCCTGAACCTCCTCGTCGAGCGCCCCGAAGTGCAGGCCCGCGGCGTCCAGCCGTGGAAGACCGACGTGCTCGACGAATGGATTGCGCGCGAGCCGAAGCTCAGCAACGCCGCGCTCAAGAAGGAGATCGAGGCCGGTAACGCCGCGCTACAGCAAGTCATGGAGTGGTCGAACGCTGTCAACGCCGCGATCGAGGACATCGTCTTCGGCGTGCCGCCGTTCCCACTGGTGAGCGAGACCCTCCTCCGGCTGAACGAAGCCGCCGACGTGATCGTGGTTTCCCAGACGCCCACCGAGGCGCTGGAACGCGAGTGGACCGAGCACGGGATCGCGTCGCACGCGAAACTGATCGCCGGCCAGGAACTCGGTACGAAAACCGACCACCTCAAGCTGGCCAGCGGTGGCAAGTACCCGCCCCGCCACGTCTTGATGATCGGCGATGCGCCGGGCGACTTCAAAGCCGCCAAGGCCAACCATGCGCTGTTTTTCCCCATCGTCCCCGGCAATGAGGAAGCGTGGTGGCAACACCTCTTTGACGAGGGCATCGAGCGCTTTCTCAATGACACGTTCGCCGGCGATTACGAGGCGGAGCTGCTCAAAGCCTTCAACGCCAGCCTGCCCGAGAAGCCGAGCTGGCGAGTCTAAACCCCGCCGAGGCGGGCGCCCCGCCGAGCCGGTTTACGCTTCATGTCGCGCTGCGTCCTCATCTGCCCGGACAAGTTCAAAGGCACGCTCACCGCGCCGCAGGCAGCCGAGGCGATCGCCGCCGGCTGGCGCCGCGCCTGGCCGGAAGACACCTGCGACCTCCTGCCCATCAGCGATGGCGGCGACGGTTTCGGCGAACTGCTCGGGCGGCATTGGGGCGCCGAGGAACACCAGGTCGAGACAGTCGATGCCGCGCACAGGCCGATCTCCGCGAGTTGGTGGTGGGTGCCGGCAAGCCGAACCGCGATCATCGAATCCGCGCGGGTGATCGGGCTGGCGATGCTGCCGCCCGGCAAGTTTCATCCGTTCGCGCTCGACACGTTCGGCCTGGCTGCGGTGTTGCGCGCCGCGGCGGCGACAAAGCCGGCCGCCACCCTCGTCGGCATTGGCGGCAGCGCGACCAACGACGCCGGCTTTGGCCTGGCGCGGGGCCTGGGCTGGAAGTTTCTGGACGAAGCCGGCCGCCCCATCGAGCGCTGGCCCGACTTGGTACGCCTACGCCGGATTGTGGGTTTCTCCCTTCCGGGTTTTCTGCGCAACCTGCTCATCGCGGTCGATGTGAAGAACCGCCTGCTCGGACCACGCGGGGCGACGCGCGTTTACGGCCCGCAAAAAGGGATGCGCCCGGAAGACCTGCGGCCGGCCGAGCGTGCGCTCAGGCGTTTGGTGGCTGTGCTGAACCAGACCCGCGAACTCGCGGGGGCGATCGCTGCCTGTGCAGGCGCGGGTGCCGCGGGCGGGTTGGGCTTCGGCCTGAGCGTTTTTGTGGGCGGCGCGCTCGAACCGGGATTCGAGCTGTTCGCGCAGGAAACACAGTTTGCTGAACACGTTCACGCCGCGGCGGTGGTCGTGACCGGCGAAGGCGCAATCGACGAAACCACCATCCGCATGGGCAAAGGCGTGGGCCAGGTGGCTCGCTTCTGCCGACGTGCCGGCAAACCTTGCCTTGGCCTGGCCGGCTCGCTGAATCTCGCCGTGGGCGGTACCGGCAAGTTCACGGAGCTGGCTGGAATCGTGCCCGGCCTGGCGCCGCTCGAAGCGGCGAAGACCAACGCCGCGCGGTGGCTTCAAGAACTCGCGTTCCGCGTCGCCGCCGCCTGGCTGCCGAAATAGCGGTGCGGGGTTGTGACCGCCGTGAGCGACGCCCTTGCCATTGCCTCCGGTCCCGCGCCGATGCCGGCTTATCGCGGACGGTTGGCGCCTTCGCCGACCGGTTACCTGCACCTCGGCCACGCGCGCACCTTTTGGGTCGCCCAGGAGCGGGCCCGCGCGACCGGGGGTGTGTTGGTGCTCCGCAACGAGGATTTGGACCGCGCCCGCTGCCAGCCGGAGTTCGCCACGGCGATGCTTGAAGACTTGCGCTGGTTCGGGTTCGCGTGGCAGGAAGGCCCGGACATGGGCGGCCCGTTCGCGCCGTACGCGCAAAGCGAGCGGCTGCCGCTTTACCGTGCGGCCTTCGAGCGGCTGCGTGCCGGCGGCTTCGTCTATCCCTGCACCTGCTCGCGCAAAGACATCTTGAACGCGCTGTCCGCTCCGCACGCTGGCGACGACGAACCGATCTATCCGGGAACCTGCCGGCCGCGCTTGTCACCGCCCGCGGGTCGGGCCTGCTCGTGGCGGTTCCGGGTGCCAGAAGGCGAAGCCATCGCGTTCATCGACGGGCAATTCGGACCGCAGGAGTTCGTAGCCGGGCGCGACTTTGGCGATTTCGTGGTCTGGCGGCACGACGATTTGCCCGCGTACCAACTGGCCTGCGTCGTGGACGATGCCGCGATGCGGATCACCGAGGTGGTGCGCGGCGCGGATTTGCTGGTTTCCACGGCGCGCCAAGGGCTGTTGTATCGTGCGCTGGGCTGGGCGCCGCCGGCATTTTTCCACTGCCCGCTGCTCACCGATGATCGCGGCCAGCGCCTGGCCAAGCGCCACGACGCCTTGAGCCTGCGCGCGCTGCAACGCGGCGGCTCGCAGCCGCACGACCTGCGGGCGACTTGGGCAACCAATGTTCCTTCAGCGCCGGGTGAGTTCTTTCAGCAAAAGCCTTGACGCTGCGAGGGGCGTGCGCCACTTTTCGGTCGATTTGACCGCCATACCCTCTTGCCCGTTGACGGGTAAGACCGGCTGACCGCTGTAATTCAAAGTCCAACTGCATCCGGCGCTCCACCGATTCGAGGCCTTGATGCGGGACGGAGTTTCGCCTGAAGCCGGACGGGCCTGGCCAACGTGAAAGACAATTTGACCGGTAACCGCATGAGTTCTATGGGTGGCATCGCCGGGGTGCCGCGGCCACGAAGCATTTCCAACGCTCCGAAGAAAACGGTGGTTGCCAAGCGATAACCTAAAACCGATTCCGATCATGCCACGTCCCAAGACCGTCAAACCCGCCGCCGGAGCGCCTCGCAGACGAACGAGACCCGCTGCCGCACCGTCGCAGATGCCCCTGGCCGCACGGCCGGACGAGCCGCGTTCCCGGCCGGTGCCAGAAGCCGTCGCTGCGAAAGAACGCTATCTCGAGCCGGAGATCGAAATGCCGCCGCCGCCGGTTCCGCGTCCGCCGCGCCGGATCCCCGAAGGCCTGCCGGTCGAGTCTGAGGAGGAAGCTCCGCCCGCCCCCAAGCCCGCGGCGCCGTTGCCGCCCGGCCAGACCATCAACATCGCCCGACTCCAGGCCCTTTCGATCGCGGAGTTGAGCCAGATGGCGAAGGACTGGAACATCGAGAACTTCGGCACGCTCAAAAAGCACGAAGTCATTTTCGAAATCCTGAAAAAGAACGCCGAGCGCAATGGCATCCTGTTCGCCGAAGGCGTGCTCGAGATTCTGCCCGAGGGCTTCGGCTTCCTCCGCTCGCAGAGCTTCAACTACCTCCCTTGCCCGGAGGATGTCTATGTTTCGCCCTCGCAAATCCGGCGATTCAACCTCCAGACGGGCGACCTGGTCGCCGGGCAAATCCGGCCGCCGAAGGAAAAGGAGAAGTTCTTCGCCTTGCTCAAGATCGAGGCGGTGGACAAGGAAGATCCGGAGAAGGCGAAGGACAAAACGCATTTCGAGAACCTCACGCCGCTGTTTCCCAACAAGCGTTTGATCCTCGAGACCGCGGCCGAAGAGTTGTCCACCCGCGTGCTCGACCTCGTCTGCCCGATCGGCAAAGGCACGCGCGGGTTGATCGTGGCGCCGCCGCGCACCGGCAAGACCGTGTTGATGCAGAAGCTCGCCAACGCCGTGCTCAAGAACAACCCGGAGGTCTATCTGATCATCCTGTTGATCGACGAGCGCCCCGAGGAAGTCACGGATATGGAGCGCTCCTGCAAAGGCGCCGAGGTGGTCAGTTCCACGTTCGACGAACCGCCGGAACGCCACGTCCAGGTGGCCGAGATGGTGATCGAGAAAGCCAAGCGCATGATCGAGCACAAGCGCGACGTGATGATCCTGCTCGACTCGATCACCCGCCTCGCGCGCGCTTACAACACCGTCCAGCCGCACTCCGGCAAAATCCTGTCGGGTGGGGTGGATGCCAACGCGTTGCACAAGCCCAAGCGCTTCTTCGGCGCCGCCCGCAACATCGAGGAAGGCGGCTCGCTCACCATCATGGCCACGGCGCTGGTGGACACCGGCAGCCGCATGGACGAAGTCATCTTCGAAGAGTTCAAAGGCACGGGCAACATGGAGGTCCACCTCGACCGCGCGTTGGTGGACCGGCGTATTTTCCCGTCGATCAACATCGAGCGTTCCGGCACCCGCAAGGAGGAGTTGCTCTATCATCCGGACGAGTACACCAAGATCGTCGTGCTGCGACGCGCGCTCACGGGGGTTCCGCCCGTCGAGGGCATGGAATTGTTACTGGGCAAGCTCAAGAAAACCCAGAGCAACATCATGTTCCTGCTCGGGATGGGGAATTTCTCATAGCCGCGACTCTCTCAGCAGGGGGGGCAAAGTTCGGACTGGGCGCGGTTCACCGCCGCGTCTGCTTGTTTTTCCACAGCCGCCAAACCCCCTTCAAGTCCTGCCCGATCGTCCGCAGCAGGCGCACGCGGCTGTCGGGGTCGTCCACCCAACGCACGGGCAATTCCACAGTCCGCCAGCCCTGTCGCTGCGCCAACACGAGCAGTTCGGTGTCGAAGAAGAAACCGCTGTCTTGTACCGGCGGCAATAACGCTTGCGCGGCGCGACGGGAAATCGCCTTGAACCCGCATTGGGCATCCGTCACCCGCAGCCCCAGCGCCCGGTGTAAAAGCCAGTTATAGCCACGGGAGAGCAGCTCGCGTTTCCAGCCCCGCG
>JAKANS010000020.1 GCA_021823625.1 bacterium
GCGCTGGCGGACTCGGAACAGCGAAGTGATTTTCCACGGCATGGCCGCGGAAAAACACCCCGAGATACCCCCAAAGTGTCAGTCATGTCTTGTCCTCTCTGTGTCAACCATGTCCTGTCCCCGTGCCAGGGCGGGTGTGCTCCCCAACCCTAGCGTTCCTTCAGAAGAGCGCGTCACCTCGAGCGGGATAAACCCACGGCGGCGTTCGTTGCGCTCACTGGCCCGGGGCTGGTTCACCCCAGCCCTCCAGGCCGATCAGACTTGGCGGTACCAACCACTGCATTTGGAGTTTGAGCAGGAGTACTGCCCCCAGCCCTCGCGCGGGAGCGGGCGATCCGTTCTTGGCGCTTGGCAGGCGGCGGGGCGGCGGGTACGAAAGGCGCGTGCCGCAGCCAACCAACCCGAGTGTCGCGCGTGCCCGTGATCCGCGCCGGCACTGCTTTTCCCAATAAGCCATGCATGTCGCCCTGCTAGATTGGATCGTCGTCATCGTCTCGGTGGTGATCTGTTTCGTCCCGGCGCTGTTCTTCGCCCGGCGCGCGGGCCAGAGCGTGTCGGAGTTTTTCGCTTCGGGTCAGAACGCGCCGTGGTGGCTGGTGGGCGTGTCGATGGTGGCCACCACGTTCAGCGCGGACACGCCTAACCTAGTGACGGACATCGTGCGCGACAAGGGCGGCGTGGCGGGCAACTGGGTATGGTGGGCGTTCGTGCTCACCGGCATGGCCACGGTGTTTTTCTACGCGCGGATGTGGCGGCGCTCCGGCGTGCTGACCGACCTGGAGTTTTACGAGATTCGCTATTCCGGTCCGGCGGCGAGCGCGGTGCGCGGCTTTCGGGCCATCTACCTCGGCTTGTTCTTCAATTGCGTGATCATGGCCACGGTGAACCTCGCCGCGGCGAAGATCGCCAGCGTGGTGCTGGGCTGGCCGCGGCTGCAAACGCTGCTGGTCTGCGGCGTGCTGAACATCCTCTTTGCCGCCACGTCCGGGCTGTGGGGCGTGTTGGTGATCGACCTGATCCAGTTCGGCATCGCCATGTCCGGATCGTTTGCGCTGGCGTACTTCGCGCTGAAACAGCCGGAGGTCGGCGGCTTGCACGGCTTGATGGAGAAACTCCAAGTCCAGGCGCCGGCGATGCTCAACCTGGTGCCGGACTTCAGTAACTGGCAGCTCGCGGTCACGATCTTCATCATCCCGATCGCCGTGCAATGGTGGTCGGTTTGGTATCCGGGCGCGGAGCCGGGCGGCGGGAGCTACATCGCGCAACGGATGCTGGCGTCGAAGTCCGAACGCGACGCACTGGCGGGGACGTTGTTTTTCAACTTCGCCCATTACGTGCTGCGGCCGTGGCCGTGGATTTTGGTGGCGCTCAGTTCGCTGATTGTGTTTCCGCGGCTGGACATGATCACCCAGGCCTTTCCGAACCTCGACCCCAGTCTGCTCGGCCATGACATCGCTTACCCGGCGATGATGAAGTTTCTGCCGGTCGGCTGGCTGGGATTGATGATCGCCGGGCTGCTGGCGGCGTACGTGTCCACCATGATCACGCATCTCAACTGGGGCACGTCGTATCTCGTCCACGACTTTTACCAGCGCTTCCTGAAGCCCGGCGCGGAAGAGCGGCATTATGTGCTGGTGGGGCGCGTGACGACGGTGTTGCTGATGATTGTGGCGGGGCTGTTCACGCTGTTCATCGAAACCGCGAAGGAAGGCTTTGGGCTGTTGCTCCAAGTCGGCGCCGGCACGGGTTTGATCTACCTGCTCCGCTGGTTTTGGTGGCGGATCAACGCGTGGACCGAGATCAACGCGATGATCGGTTCGTTCTTGGTGTCGGCGGTGTTGTTCGGGCTGCAAAAGACCGGGCATGGCCTGGCTGAGCCGTGGCCGCTGCTCGTCACGGTGGCGGCCACCTCGGTGGTCTGGGTGGTGACGGCGTTCGCCACGCAGCCGACCGACCGGGCCAAACTCATCGCCTTCGTGAAGCTGGTTCGTCCACCCGGCGCGGGTTGGCGCGACGTGAGGCGGGAAGCGGGCGTCACGGCGTCGGCCGACAGCCTGCCTTTGGCACTGCTGGGTTGGGTGGTGGGGTGCGTGGGCGTTTGGTCAGGGCTGTTCTGCGCCGGCAGTTTTCTGTACGGGCGCATCGGCACGGGATCGCTACTCTTGGCCGTGTTCGGGGTCTGCGCGGCCGTGCTGCTGCGCCTGGTGCCGCGGCTGTGGTCCGGCAAGCGTTGAACCGAACGCCGAAGTTCGAAATCCGAGGGCCGAAAGAATTTCCAAGGCCGAAGCCCGAATGGTCGCGCTCAGCCGATTTCCGGGAGTTCCCACGGCTGGCGGTACTCGTAGCCGTATTGCTTGATGTGGACCGGCTCCCCCACGATTTCCTCCTTCACCGGGTCCCACTGAATGGGACGCCCGGCCTGCACGGCGATGTTTCCCAAGTGGCAAACCGTGGCCGAGCGATGGCCGATGGCGACGTCGCAGATTGGTTTCTCGCGGCTCTTGATGCAATCGAGCCAGTTCTGGTGATGATCCCGGCTGACTTGCAGGTGAACCTCGTCGGACGCCAACGGTTCTTCGAGCACGCCTTTGACGGAGGATTCGAGCCGGCCGCGGTCCACGTAAATGATGCCGTCCTGGCCCTCGAAGGTGGTGCCGACGCGGTGGCTATTGCCACAGAGCACGGTCACGCCGTTCGCGTACTTGTAAGTGATTTCGAACCAGGAAGGCACCTCGAAGCGCTTCTGCGAATCGAACGCCGCCCGCGCGCTGATGTGGACAGGCCCGCTTTCGTCCATGCCGAGCGCCCATTGGGTGATGTCGAGATGGTGCGCGCCCCAGTTGGTCATCTGACCGCCGGAATAGTCCCAGAAGAAGCGGAAGAAGTAATGGACCCGGTGTTTGTTGTAAGGACGCTCCGGCGCGGGGCCGAGCCACATGTCGTAATTAAGTTCCGGCGGCGGTGCGCCGTCCGGCACGGCGGGTTCCTTGGTCCAATTGACGCCGGGCAATCCCACTCGGACCATTTTTACCTCACCGATCCGCTCCGAGCGGACGTACTCGCAGGCGCGACGGAATTTCTGGTCTGGCCAGGAGCGTTGCTGGCTGCCGGTCTGGAACACGCGCTTGTAGTACCGCGCAGCCTTTACCAGCGCCTGACCCTCGCGAATGCTCAGGGTGAGCGGCTTCTCGCAATAAACGTCTTTGCCGGCCTGGCAGGCATGGATCGCCGGCAGCGTGTGCCAGTGGTCGGGCGTGGCGATGAGCACGGCGTCAATGCCTTTGTCTTCCAGGAGCCGGCGATAGTCGGCATAGCCTTTGGCTTCGACGCCGGTCTTGGCCTTCAACTGCTTTTGTGCCTCGGCCAGGTGGTTTGAATCCACATCGCACACCGCGACGACGTACGGGGCCAGCGTGCGCGTGGACATGTTGCTGCGTCCCTGCCCACCGGTGCCGATGATGCCGACGCGGATCGCTTCGCTGGGATTCTCGCCGGTCTGGGCCTTGGTCTGGTTGAAGAAAAGGTTCGGGGCGGCGAGCGCGGCACCGGCGGTGAGCGTCCAGTTGCGGGTGCGGCGAAGAAATTCGCGACGGGGAAAGGTCGAGGTATTTTGCATGGCCTTGGTTCTCCGCATTTCGGCGATAGGTGTCAACGATGGCCTTGGCGAACCCGGCATTCGGCGACTTGGCCGTGAGTTCGGAGACTGATCGAGAGCCGGCGGAGACTCGGGCGGTGGGCGGAACAGAAAGCGGGGCGGGTCGTTCCGGGCTTGGCAGTTCAGCGGGCGTTTCTTAACCTCACCGGTGAACTCCTCGGTTCCGCGCCGGCGTGGCGGGCAAGCAGCGGCGTAAGCATGGGAGCAAAGGCTATGGCACGGCGAACAGGTGTGCCGGTCTGGGAAACGTGGCTTGAAGCCCTGTGGGGTTTTTTCTACCCTGCGGTCTGTCAGTTCTGCGGCACCGAGCGGGCGACCGCGGCCGAAGGCTACGTGTGTCCGCATTGCTGGTCGCGGCCAGGGGCGATTCGGTTCATCCGGCCGCCATTTTGCGAACGCTGCGGACTACCTTATGAAGGCGAGATCAACGTGCCGTTCGAATGCAGTAATTGCCGGGAGATGGACTTGTACTTCTCCCAGGCTCGCGCCGCTGTCGTCGCGACCCCGTTTCTCCTCGAAGTGATTCACCGCTACAAGTATCGGCGGGCGTTGTGGCTGGAGCCGTTCCTGGCGGACCTGCTGGTCCGCCAGGCTGCGGGTGAGTTGCAGGCGGGTGGCTGGAACGTAATCGTGCCGGTGCCGCTGCACCCACTCAAGCGCCGCGAGCGCGAGTTCAACCAGGCCGAGCGCCTCGCAGCGAAGTTGAGCCTGGCCACTGGTATTCCGACGAACCATCGGGCGGTTGAACGATCCGAGATTACCCGCACTCAAACCCAGCTCAACCGCGCTCAGCGGGCCCGCAATGTCCACCGTGCCTTTCGACCCGTCCCGCGTGCCGACGTGCGGGGCAAACGCGTCGTGGTGGTGGACGACGTGTTGACCACCGGCGCGACGACGAGCGCGTGCGCGCGCGTGTTGCGCAGCCAGGGGGCCAGTGACGTTTGTGTGTGGACGGTCGCGCGCGGATTATGACCGGCACGGGGACACCGCTCTCGACCCGGCCACGCGCGTTGGCGAAGGCGCGGTGCCGGCACGACTTTTCCGACCTATGAGCACACCGAGTTTCTCGAAGAAACACGAAGCCTTGTCCGCGGCCGGTAACGCGGCCGAAACCGCCTTCGTGCGCAAGCCGAAGTTGGGTGCCACCAAGGCGCGCAAGAAGGAAATCCCCGAGGGCCTGTGGACCAAGTGTCCCAAGTGCGCGAACATGCTTTATGACAAGGAACTCGACGACCACCTGAAGGTCTGCCGGTACTGCGGGCATCACTTCGCGATCAGCGCGCGCGAGCGGATCAACGAACTGGTCGAGACCTGCACGTTCGAGGAAATGGACGCCGGCATGACCAGCGTGGATCCGTTGAACTTCACCGGCGTGGCGCCGTACACCGAGCGGTTGGCGGCGTACCAGAAATCCACCGGGTTGAAGGACGCCGTGATCACCGGCATCGGCCGCGTGGGGTTGATGCGGGTCGCGCTGGGGGTGATGGATTTCGGTTTTCTGGGAGGATCGATGGGCACGGTGGTGGGCGAGAAGTTGACGCGCCTGATCGAGGCGGCGACTGATCGTGGCTTGCCGCTGGTGATCATCTCGACGAGTGGCGGGGCGCGCATGTACGAAGGCATGTTCAGCCTCATGCAAATGGCCAAAACCTCGGCGGCGCTCGCCTACCACGCCCGCAGCCGGCTGCCTTACATCAGCGTGCTGACCAACCCCACCACCGCCGGCGTGATGGCGAGCTACGCGACGCTGGGCGATCTCATCGTCGCCGAGCCGGGCGCGATGATCGGTTTTGCCGGGCCGCGGGTCATCAAAGACACCACGCAGGCCGAACTGCCGCCCGGCTTCCAGACCGCGGAGTTTCTCCAGGATCGCGGCTTGATCGACGCGATCGTGCCGCGCAAGGAGATGAAAGACCGCCTCGTGTACTACCTGGAGTTCCTGCACGAAGGTCAGCGCAAGGCCGGGAACGCGGCGTGAAGCGCCCCAGCCGGACCGGCCGATTGGGCGGTGCGGAGTGTGAACTTCGAACCCAGCGAGATTTTGTCAGTTTTTCCGCTTGTTTGTGGCGAAAGTCGGGGTAGAAAAGGAGCCGGGTTTTGAAAGTGGCTGACGCTCTTTGGAAGTCATGCCGACAACGGCTTTACCCTGCCATTGCTCGTGCTTAGAAACAAAGTCCTTGAACCGTAAGCTCGAAAAACCGGAATCCGAATGTCGAGTGGCGGCCGACAGGCCTTAACTGGAAGTCGAAGGCCGCCGACAGGGTTCCATCTGTTTCAAACCACGTTCAGAGGAACTGTGATACACGGCATCGTGGCGGGGTTTTTTTTCGATAGCGACCGTTGCGCCTCCGGGGCAACGGTCGCTTTTTCGTTTTGGGGACTTCCGGCCAATCGCTAAATTCCACCTGTGGCTGCCGACGATTTGTTTGCACCGGTCGCAGGGCGATCCGCCGCGACCGTCGAAGCGGGGGGTGCCGCCGCCCTCAACCGGAGTGCGCCGCTGGCCGCGCGGCTGCGCCCGCGCGACCTCTCCGAATACGTCGGCCAAACCCACATCCTCGGTCCCGGCCAATTGCTGCGGCGCGCGATTGAGGCCGACCGCCTCCAGTCGCTGCTGTTTTATGGGCCGCCCGGCACCGGCAAGACATCGCTCGCGCAGATTGTCGCGCGGCACACTAAATCCCGCTTCGTCCGGCTCAGCGGCGTCGAATCGAACGTTGGCGACCTACGGCGCGAACTCTCCGCGGCGGCCAACCGGCTGACGAACAGCGGCCTGTTCACGATCCTGTTCATCGACGAAATCCACCGGTTCAATAAAGCCCAGCAAGACGTGCTCTTGCCCGACGTGGAGAGCGGGGTGGTGCGGTTGATCGGGGCGACGACCCACAACCCGTTCTTCTTCGTCAACTCGCCGCTGGTGTCGCGCTCGCAAATCTTCGAGTTGCGACCGCTCAGCGAGGAAGAGGTGCTCACGTTGCTGCACCGCGCCCTGGCCGACGCCGAGCGGGGGCTGGGTTACCTGCCGGTCCAAGCCGACGAGGCTGCGTTGCAGCACCTCGCCCGCATCGCGGACGGGGACGCGCGCAAGGCGCTGAACGCCCTCGAAATCGCCGTGCTCACGACCGCGCGCGAGCCGGACGGACGCGTGCGGCTCACGCTCGCCGTGGCCGGGCAAAGCATCCAGAAAAAGGCGGTCGTCTATGACGGCGACGGCGATGCGCACTACGACACCATCTCGGCGTTTATCAAGTCGATGCGCGGGAGCGATCCTGACGCGGCGCTTTACTGGCTGGCGAAAATGATCCACGCCGGCGAAGACCCGCGCTTCATCGCCCGGCGCATGGTGATTTGCGCGGCGGAAGACGTGGGGCTTGCGGACCCGATGGCGTTGGTGCTCGCGCAAACGGCGACGGCGGCGGCGGAGTTCATTGGCTGGCCGGAGGCGCGGATCCCGCTGGCCGAAGCGGCGATCTACATCGCCACCGCAAACAAGAGCAACAGCAGCCTCGTGGCGATCGACGCCGCGTTGGCCGACGTTCGCAGCGGTCGCACCCTGGCCGTGCCGGAACATTTGCGGGACGCCCACTATCAGGGCGCGAAGCGGCTGGGGCACGGCGAAGGCTACGAATACGCGCACGATCACCCCGACCACTTTGTGGCCCAGGATTACCTCGGCGCGGCGCGGCGCTATTACGAGCCGACCGACCAAGGCGTGGAAAAAAAGATCAAGGAACGCGTCGAGAAATGGCGGCAATTGATGGACCAGGCGCGCGCGGCGGGTCCGTCCGCTGGTGTCGAGAAACCGTCCAAACCCAGACCTGACCAATGAGCGATCCCATCCGCGAGGCGAAGGCGCGGCTGCGGCGCCAGTTGAAGGCGCAATGGAAGGGTTGCGGGGCTGGGGCTCGTGAGTCGGCCTCGCGCGCGGTGCTGGACCGGTTGTTGAGCCGGCCCGAATGGCAGGCGGCGCGGACCGTGATGTGTTATGCGCCGTTGCCGGACGAACTGGACCTTTGGCCGCTGGCCGCGCAGGCGCTCGTCGAAGGCCGGCGGCTGGCGTTGCCGCGTTTTGACCCCGCGGCAGGGGCCTACGAGGCGGCACAGGTCGAGGATTTGGAGCGCGACGTGGCGGCGGGCGCGTTTGGCATCCGCGAACCCTTGGCGGCGCGGCCGCGAATCCCACTAAACCAACTGGACTTTGTGCTGGTGCCGGGACTAGGCTTTGCCTACAATGGTCGGCGGCTGGGGCGGGGCAAGGGCTATTATGATCGGCTGCTGACCTCGATCCGCGGGGCGGCTTGTGGGGTGGCGATGGATTGGCAGGTGCTGGAGTTCATCCCCGCCGCGCCGCATGACAAACACGTAGATTGCATCCTGACGCCGACGCGCTGGCTCGCTGTAGCGCGGCGGTTTGCTGACCAATGATTTCGAGGGCGAGTGTGGACTGGATTGTCGCCGGAGGCAGTCTGGGGGGCGGCATCCTGATCGGTTTCTGGCTGTGGCGCTTGCTGGACCTGCGTTCGCGCCGGGCTTTTGCTGCCCAGAAACGGGAATTGCTGGACCAAGCGCGGCGGGAGGCTGATGCGCTGGCGCGGGAAGCCCGCCTCACTGCCGAGGAGGAAAACCTTCGGCGTCGGCGGCAGTTCGAGGACGAGTTGAGCCGACGCCGTCAAGAATCGGAAACCGAAGAACATCGGCTGGCCCAGCGGGAAGCCATCCTCCAACTCCAGACCGAGAACCAGAGCGAGCGCGAGCGCAAGCTGGCCGAGGCCAGGGCGGTCGTCGAGAAGGCGCAGTCCGAGATCGAATCCCTCCGCTCCGAGGCCACGACGCTGTTGCAGCAACACCGCCACCAACTCGCCGGGGTCGCCCATCTCGATGAAGCCGAGGCCCGCGCCGCTTTGTTGCGCGAAATCGACCAGGAGATTCAGAAGGACGCCGCCGATCTGACGCGTCACGTGCTGGAGAGCGCCCGCGTCCGTGCCGAAGAGCAAGCCCGTCGCATCATCGCCATCGCCATCCAGCGTTACGCGGGCGAACACGCCTTCGAGAGCACGAGCGCCACCGTTTCGCTAAACGGCCACGACATCAAAGGCCGCATCATCGGACGCGAAGGGCGGAACATTCGCGCGTTCGAGGCGGTCACCGGGGTCACCGTCCTGATCGACGACACGCCGGGCACGGTCGTGCTTTCCGGGTTCGATCCGGTCCGCCGCGAAGTGGCGCGGCAGTCCATGGAACGCCTCATCGCCGACGGTCGCATCCACCCCGGTCGGATCGAAGAGGTGGTGAAAAAGGTCAACGAGGAGATCGAGGAAACGATCCTGCGCGCCGGCGAGGAAGCGGTGTTCAAAGTCGGCTTGCCGCCGATGCACCCGGAGATCGTGAAGCTGCTGGGCCGGCTTCGTTTCCGCCACAGTTTTTCGCAAAACATTCTCGACCACTCGATCGAGGTGGCCCACCTGGCCGGCTTGATGGCCGCCGAACTGGGCACGGATGTCAGCGTGGCACGCCGCGCCGGTCTGCTGCACGACATCGGCAAGGCGGTCAACCACGAGGTGGAAGGCTCACACGCGGCCATCGGCGCCGACCTGGTCCAACGCTACGGCGAGAGTCCCGAGGTGGTGCAGGCCGTGGCCTCCCACCACGACGAGCAGCCGCATGTGGGGCTTGCCGGCTTGCTGGTCAGCGCTGCCGACGCGATCAGCGCGTCGCGGCCGGGCGCGCGGTCGGAATCCATGACCACCTATCTCCAGCGGCTCGAAGACCTGGAACGCATCGGCACCGCCTTCGAGGGCGTGGAGAAATGTTACGCCGTGCAGGCCGGCCGCGAAGTCCGCGTGATCGTGAAACCCGAGGCGGTGGACGACCAGCGCGCGATGACCCTGGCCCGGGGCATTGCGCACAAGATCGAGGAAGACCTGCTTTACCCCGGCCAAATCCGCGTGACCGTGGTGCGCGAGACCCGCTGCGTGGAATTCGCCAAGTAGTGCGAACAGTGCCGCAGCTCGCCGCCAATCCGGTCAGGGCCGCGTTGCCGGGTCTGTCTTCAGAGCTTTCTCCGCGCTTTTCCGAAAGATGATCAAGTGCTGGCGCGGCAGCGTGCGCGCCGTTTCCACCCAAACCAGGGCTTGCTGCGCGGCCTCTTTGCGGACCTGGGCTTCGCTCATTTTGTGGAGCGGCTTGATCGGCACCCGTGGATCTTCGGCGCGGTATTCGACAAACGCGACTCGCCCGCCAGGTTTCAGCGCCGCCGTGAGCGCCCGCAGCATTTCGTACGGGTGATCGAACTCGTGGTAAACGTCCACCATCAGGATCAAGTCCGCCGCTGCCGCCGGCAACTTGGGGTCCGCGGTCCCGCCCAAGACGGGAACGACATTGTGCAAGCCCCGCGCGGTCATGTCGCGTTTGAGCAGGTCGAGCATTTCCGGCTGGATGTCCACGGCATAGACACGGCCGGTTTCGCCTACAACCCGGGCCAGGCGGCGGGTGAAATAGCCGGTGCCGGCGCCAATGTCCGCCGCCACGTCGCCCGGTTTGAGCTTGAGCGCGGCGACGACCCGATCCGGCGCTTCCTCGGCCGCGCGCTCCGGCCGTTCCAGCCAGTCCGCGCCTCGATGCCCCATGACGTGCGCAATCTCGCGGCCGAGATAGAACTTGCCGATGCCGTCCGAATCGTGCTCGGCGCGGGTTTCGTAGCGCGGTGGGGAGACCGGCGGCGGCGGCGGAGACTCGGAGCTGCCCGCGGTGGCCTGGCCAGCCAGCAGCAGCGCAACCGTGCCCAACCGGAGGCCGAAGAGTTTGAGTGTGCGCATGATGTTTGGGCGGGGCGGTCGCGGCTTCAACGTTTCGCGGTGGCCCGGATTCGCGGCCAAAGCGGTTTCAAGTCTTCGTCACTGAGGGCCATGCGGAGCAGGTGGCCGAGTTTCGGCGTTACCGCGAGGGCGCGTTGAAAGAGCGCCCAGGCTTGATCGAGACGATCCATTTGCGCGGCGTAGCAGGCCAGGTTGTAGGCGATGATCTGGCTCTTCGGGAACCGCTCGAGCGCAGGCTGCAAGACTTCCCAGGCCCGGGACACACCGCCGCCCGGCATTCGCCGCAAGGCATAGGCGCGGTGGATCCAGCCGAATGCGCAGTCGGGCGCCGCTTCGGTCAGGTGTTGCGCGGTTGCGGTCGCGGCGGCCCAATCCAGGCGTTCGGCGTGGATGCCCCATTCGAGTTGCAGAACTTCCAGATTCGCCCGGGACGCCGCGCTGAGCTGGTTGAGCTCGGCAAGCGCCGATGGCGCGTCGCCGAGCATCAGCCAGCCAGTGGCGGCTTCGTAATGCCGACGATCCGGGAACGGCAGTTGATTCACGGCGAGAGGGTAAGGCGGGGGAGCCAGCTCGGCAAACGGGGCCGCATGGCCGGCGCCGCAACCTCGCTGACATCGGAACCGTGGAAGGCGCGGGAGTCCTCGTGCCACACCGGCCGCCATTTCTGAGTCCGCCGGGCGCGGTCGCGCGGTCGCACCGCAGGATAAGCTTGACGGCGGGGCGGAGAATTTTGTGAACCTTGTTAATTAAATCACGCCATGCGCATGAACCGAACAAGATCTTTCTGCTCCGAGGTGACCGCAAAATCCAGTTCCAGGCGCCTCGGGAGGCGGCTCGGTTCCCGGCTCGCTCTGGGGCTGGGGCTGGCTGTCCTCGCGGCGACCGCTCTCGCCGAACCGGCTCAATTGACCGTCGATGTTGGCCACCCGGGACACGCGGTGCCGCCTTCGTTGTGGGGTCTCTTCTTCGAGGAGATCAACTGCGCCGGCGACGGCGGCCTCTACGCGGAACTGGTGCGTAACCGCTCCTTCGAGGACGCCGACAAACCCGAGCATTGGTCGCTGGTGACCACGACCGGTGGCCAAGGCGAGATCGGGCTGGACCAATCCCAGCCGCTGAGCCCCAAGAACCTCAAGTCGTTGAAGGTCACCGCGACCGCCACCGCCAATGGTCCGGTCGCCGTGGCCAACGACGGTTACTGGGGCCTCGCGGTGCGGAAAGGCGAGCGCTACCGGCTCTCGTTTTACACGCGCGCGGCGGGTTCGGTGGGGCCGGTGACTGCCAGTCTGGAAAGTGCGAATGGCAAAGTTTACGCCCAAAAACGTCTGAAGACCCCGGCCGCGAAATGGCAGAAGTTCGGGGCCACGCTGAAGGTTTCCGAGACCGACCCGCACGCGCGACTGGTGTTGAGCATTGCCCAGCCGGGCACCGTGTGGTTCGACGTCGTTTCACTCTTTCCCGCCAAGACCTGGAAAGGCCGTGCGAACGGGCTACGCGCCGACCTCGCGCAAAAGCTGGCCGACTTGAACCCTGCCTTTGTTCGCTTTCCCGGCGGGTGCTGGGTCGAAGGCGACACGATGGAATTTGCCTATCGCTGGAAGCAGACCGTGGGCGACCTGGGGGATCGCCGCACGCAATGGAACATCTGGCGTTACCATTCCACCCAGGGCCTGGGTTTCCACGAGTACCTCCAGATGTGCGAGGATCTCCACGCCGAACCGCTTTTCGTGATCAACTGCGGCATGTCGCATCGCGGGGTGGTGCCGCTGGACAAGATGGGCGAGTTCGTGCAGGACGCTTTGGACGCGGTCGAGTACGCCAACGGTCCGGTGACCTCCCAATGGGGGGCGCTGCGGGCGAAGAACGGGCACCCGGCGCGGTTCAATCTCAAGTTCATGGAGATCGGCAACGAGAACGGCGGCCCGGCCTATCTTGAACGCTGGGCGATGTTCCACGATGCCATCAAGGCGCGCGACCCGGAGATGAAGCTTATCTCAAATGTCTGGGCTGACTTTCCAGCGAACCGCCGGCCGGACATCGTGGACGAGCATTATTACAGCTCGCCGGAGTTCTTCAGCAGCAATGCCACCAAGTACGACACGTACGACCGGAATGGGCCGAAGGTCTATGTGGGCGAGTACGCCGTGACGGCCGGCTGTGGCCTCGGCAACTTGCGCGCCGCGGTTGGCGAGGCGGCCTTCATGACCGGCCTGGAGCGGAACAGCGACGTGGTGGTCATGGCTTCTTACGCGCCGCTGTTTGTGAACGTCAACCACCGCGGCTGGAACCCCGATTTGATCAACTTCGACGGCTCGCGCGCGTATGGCACGCCCGCGTATTACAACCAACAACTCTTCGCCCTGAACCGTCCCGACGTGGTGTTGCCGGTCGTGGTCCAGCAACCGCCGGCGGAGGCCATCACGATCAAGCACGGCGGCGTGGGTTTGGGCACGTGGTCCACGCAGGCGGAGTACAAGGATTTGCGGGTCACGAAGGGAGACCAGGTGTTGTACGCGGCGGACTTCGCGCGTGGCCTGGAGGGCTGGAAACCTTTTGCCGGCAAGTGGCAGGTAAAGGACGGAGCCTTGCAGCAAACCGACCGTGGCACCGACCGTCGCATCACCGTGGGCGATCCGGCCTGGCGCGACTACACCTTGTCAGTGAAGGCCCGGAAGCTCGGCGGCGCCGAAGGCTTTTTGATCATGTTCGGCGTGCAGGACGACGCGAACTGGTTTTGGTGGAACCTCGGTGGCTGGGGCAACGGCCGCCACGCCCTCGAGCGCATGACCGACGGCGGCAAGGCCACGGTTGGCAACGACGTGGCTGGCTCGATCGAAACCGGCCGCTGGTACGACATTCGCGTGGAACTCAAGGATTCGAACATCAAGTGCTACCTCGACGGCAAGCTCATCCACGATGTCACGATCGAGTCGCCGCAACCGCTGTATGCGGTCGCGGGCCGGATGCAAAAAACGGGCGAGATCGTCATGAAAGTCGTCAACACCTCGGAGCACGCCTGCGAGGCCGACCTCGACCTGGCGGACGCCGGCAAGCTGGCGCCCGCCGGGAAGTTGACCGTGTTGACCTCGGCCAGTCCGCTCGACGAAAACTCGCTGGACGCGCCGCAAAAGGTGGCGCCGGTCGAGCGCCCGCTGCGCGTGCCGGGACCGAAGTTCCCGCACACGTTTCCCGCCTGTTCCGTTTCCGTGCTGCGGTTGCCCGTCGAAAAATAGACTGGAACCGGGCGCGAAAGCCGCCACCATCCGCCGCTTGTTGCCCCGTTATTGCGTCAACCGACTATGTACAACCTGCCCCCGCTCTTCGCCGCCGTCCCGGCCCGCCATGCGACCCTCACCGCGGTGGACTGGCTCGCCATCGCCGCTTACTTCGGCATCCTGCTCTGTGTCGCCTGGTGGGTGGTGAAGCGAGGCAAGGACACCGCCGCCGACTACTTCCTCGCCGGGCGCAACCTCGGCTGGTGGGTGATCGGCGCCTCGATCTTCGCCTCGAACATCGGGTCCGAGCACATCGTCGGCCTCGCCGGCTCGGGGGCCAAGGACGGGGTGGCGATGGCGCACTATGAATTGCACGCCTGGTGCCTGCTCGTGCTGGCGTGGGTGTTCGTGCCGTTCTACGCGCGCTCGCTGGTGTTCACGATGCCGGAGTTCCTCGAACGTCGGTTTTGCACCAAGTCTCGCTATGTGCTGTCCATTGTGTCGCTGCTCACTTTCGTGGTGTCCAAGATCGCGGTGGGCATTTTCGCGGGCGGCGTGGTGTTCGGCACCTTGCTGCCGGAACTCCAACTCAAGATTGGCAGCCTGGTCATCGACAGCTTCTGGATTGGCTCGGTTCTGGTGATCGTGCTCACCGGCCTTTACACGATGCTGGGCGGTATGAGAGCCGTGGTTTACAACGACGCCGTGCAGGTTGTCGTCCTCATCACCGGGTCGGCGCTGCTCACCATCTACGGTCTGATCAAGCTCGGCGGCTGGACTGAACTCCGCACCCTCTGCGGCTCGGACATGTTCAACCTGTGGAAGCCGCTGATTCCCGCGGGCATGACCGGTACCTGGGCGCCGGTCAAGGAACCGACCCGTATCGCCTGGTATTTCAACACCCACTTCCCGTGGCTGGGCATGGCGATTTGTGCCCCGGTCATCGGCCTCTGGTACTGGTGTACGGACCAGTACATCGTCCAGCGCGCGCTCGGTGCTCCGAACGAGACGATCGCCCGGCGCGGCAGCATCTTTGCGGCCTTCCTCAAGCTCTTCCCGGTCTATCTGTTCATCATTCCCGGCCTGATTTGCTACGCCCTGGTCAAGAGCAACAAGGTGCCCGGTCTCACCGAAGCGTTCGCCGCCGACCCCAATGCCTCACAAGGCGCCTTCCCGCTCATGGTGGAACACCTTCTGCCGCCGGGTCTGCGCGGCATCGTCGTCGCGGGGCTGCTGTCCGCGCTGATGGGGTCGCTCGCCGGCGTGTTCAACGCGTGCTCGACCCTGTTCACCGTGGACATTTATGAGAAGCTGCGACCCAAGGCGACGCAGGCCGAGATCGTCCACATGGGCCGGGTCGCCACCGCCGTCATGGTGGTCATCGCCATGCTGTGGATCCCGGTCGTCAAAGGCGCGACCGGCCTCTACGATTACCTGCAAGCGGTGCAAGGCTACCTCGCCCCGCCGATCTTCGTGGTGTTCTTCTTTGGCGTGTTCTGGAAGCGGCTCAATGCCCAGGGCTGTCTTTGGGCGATGATCGTGGGTTTCATCGTGGGCGTGTTCCGGATGCTGGTGGACACGCCGGTGACCATTTCCAAGGGCACCTTCCACTACGCCGAAGGCTCGTTCCTGTGGATCGTCAACAACATCAACTTCCAGTACTTCAGCATCCTCATCACCCTCATCTCGGCCGTGGTCATGGTGGTGGTGAGCTATATGACGGCAGAGCCGGAGGCGGCCCAGATCAAGGGCCTCACCTTCGCCACCGCGACCGCCGAGGACAAGGCCAAGACCCGGGCGAGCTGGAGCTGGCGCGAAGTGGCTGCCTCCTGCGTGGTGATGGCCTTCATCATCGGCGCGTACCTGTACTTCCGGGGTTAGCGGATGGTGTTGGTTAGCCGCTTGAGTTGGTAATTCGCCGCCGCTTGCCAATAGTCAAACTGCGCTTCGTCCGACTGCCGGGCCACCCCGGACAGGTTGGCCAGGGCGATGCGAGTGGCGGGGTCGATTCGCAGCAACTCCCGCATGCTGCCGAAATCGGCCGCCGCAAACAGCGTTAAGAAATGCGCTGTAGCGTCGAGGCGATTCCTGGTAAATGGCGTGGCCGGGCGCGCGAGCCGGTCGGCAAAGAACCATTGACCCCAGCGGGTGAAAGGATCGTGAGCGGTACTCGCCGCCAACCGGTCCCGTAACGCCAGCAACAGTTCCGCCGGCGGGGGCGCGCCCGCAGTCGCATATTCGCCAATGAGTGCCTGTGCCAGTTGGGCCAGCCAAGGCGGCGCCGGACTGGGCCATTGGGGCAAGGCGTACATCTGGCACTGACTGAAGTCCGTCGCCGTGATCAGCCACTGGCCGTCCGGGCTGAAGCGCGCCAGGGCGACGGCGTCTGGGTGGAGCAGCGGGTCACTCACAGGCTGCCCTGTCATTACGTCCCAAAGCCGCACCGTTCTGCCCGTTGAGGCCGTGGCCACCCGTCGTCCGTTCGGACTGAACTCCGCGCTGCTGATCGCGTTCTCGTGGCGGAGAGGATCGGTCAACGTTCTACCCGTGTCCAGAGCTTCTTCGACGTTTATAGTGGGTTTCAATAGTACGGTATCTGTAACTTGCCGGCGACGAAGTACAGCATCGCGATCTGCTATACCGAGGAACGGAAGCCACGCGCCTTGCGCTGGGTCGCCGAAAACAGGCTGTTGAATCCCTCCCCCAAGGCCGTCGTCAACCCCGCTTTCCAGTGCCCCGGGATTTCCTCCAGAGGCCCCTCGATCATCGCGGACGCCTCCCCCCTCGGTTCCAGCAGGTTGTCGCGCACCTCGCCAGCCATCCGCCGCACCCAGGCACCCCAGTCCTTGAAGCGCTCCCGGGCCTTCGTCACGCTCCCGGGCCGATAGATCTTTTGCCGGGTCAGCCGCAGCGCATAAGCCGCACCCGGTCCCCCGCCTCCACCACGTGACTCACCACGTGAAACTTAGAGTATTTCCATAAATCACGTAGCGTAGCCGGCGTGTAAAAAGAAGCCGTGGCAGTCTTCAGGGGTGACGGTGTCGAAGGCAGCTCCGGCGGCCTTGAACAGTTGGCGGGCGGTGCGCGGCGCGCGGCTTTTCAGTCCCTGTTTCACCTTGCTCCACAGGTTTTCGATGGGGGTGAAGTCCGGTGAATAAGGCGGCAGATACTCCAGCCGTGCCCCGGCGGTCGCAATGGCTTCCTGGACGCCCGCCACCTTGTGCGTGGCCAGGTTGTCCACGATGACCACGTCGTCCCGTTGTAACACCGGCACCAACCCCTGTGTCACCCAGGCCAAAAACAGTTCGCCATTCAGCGGCCCGTCAAACAGCCAAGGAGCCTGCGGCCCTTGAAGTCTCACGGCGGTAATCAGGGGGGTCGTTTGATAATGCCCGTGCGGCACGGGACAGACCAGCCGCTGCCCGATCGGACGGCGCCCGCAGCGCCGGGTCATCTGGGTGTTGGCCCCGCTTTCATCCACGAAGACCAGCCGGGCGGCGGCCACGCCCGCCCGCCGTTGCGGCCACTGTTTTCTTTGTTCCGCCACGTCGGGCCGCGACTGCTCCGCGGCGGGCAGCGTTTTTTTTACAACTCCAGCCCAGCCGGCTCAGCCACCGGTCCATGGTGGAAGTGGGGCGATCAAACTGTGCGCCCAGTTCCGCCAGTGTGGCGTCGGGCTGCCGCGCCAGCAGTTGTTGCAGGCGGGTTTGGCGGGCTTTGGTCAGGAGGGATTTGCGGCCGCAGCGGTGGGTTTGCGGCTCCAGCGTGCCACGGGCCCTGAAGTGTTGGCGCACCCGCCGCACGGCGGCGACGCAGTAGCCGAAACTGGCGGCGATCTCGCCGGTGCTTTTGCCTTGGTCGTAAAGCTTGAGGATGCGTTCCCGCACGGCGACAGGGATGGCTTTCATGTCCGCAGTTTACCCCCCCCCGCAAATACGCTACATGATTGATGTAAACGCTCTAGTTGGAACAGTCCGCGATGGAAATGCCGGAAATCGGCCACGGCAGGGCAATTCTTGACGCCGCGCAACGGAGTCCTGACTGCTGACGCGGACCCGTGCTACCCTTTCCGCCATGACGAACGAGTTGCGGTGCAATGGCCGCCGTTTTCCCGCCAGCCGGCGCAATCCGGGTGGGCGCGTTCCACTTTCGGTCGAATCAGCACCAGCGGCCGGCGACGGACCGCAACCGTGAAAGCGCCCGCGAATAACGAGGCGCCACCTCGAGTCGCCCAAGTCCCCCAGGAAGTCACCGGCCAGCCGCGTCGGGTGGTGGTGGGGCACGTTTCGTGGCGCGACACGTTTGCGGCGCTGCGGCATCGCAATTTCCGCCTGTTCTTCTTCGGCCAACTGGTTTCGCTCACCGGAACCTGGATGCAAAGCACCGCCCAAAGCTGGCTGGTGTACCAACTCACCGATTCCAAGGTGCTGCTCGGGGTGGTGGCGGCCGTGGGATCCGCGCCCATGATGCTGTTCTCGCTTTGGGGCGGCTCCGTGGCGGATCGGCACCCCAAGCGGACAGTCGTTTTGTGGACGCAGGCGGCCATGATGATTCTGGCCTTCGTGTTCGCCGGCCTGGTGTGGAGCGGACGCATCGTACCGTGGCACATCCTGGTGCTGGCGGCGCTGGGCGGCGTGGCGATGGCATTCGACATGCCGGCGCGCCAGGCCTTCATGGTCGAGATGACGAGCAGGGAAGACCTGATGAACGCCGTTTCGCTGAACAGCTCGATCGTGAACGGCGCTCGCGTGGTCGGCCCTTCGGTGGCGGGTTTTCTGATGGCGCAGATGGGCATTGCGGTTTGCATGTTCCTGAACGGACTGAGCTTCGTTGCGGTCCTCATCGGACTGTTGATGATGCGCCTGCCCCGGTTCGTGCCGCCCGTCCATACCGGTTCCGCGCGCCAGCATGTCCTGGAAGGGTTCGCCTACGTGGCCCGGCACCGGCGGGTGCGGCTTCTCTTGTCCTTGTTCGCGGTGGTGGGGATTTTTGGTTGGTCCTACTCGGTGTTGATGCCAGCGTTCGTGCGCGACGTGCTTCACGGCAGCGAAGGCCAGTACGGCACGGTGCTCAGCGCCAACGGCCTGGGCGCGCTCGCGGGCGCGCTGACCGTGGCCACCTGGGGGACGCGACTGCCGAACCGGCTGTTGGTGTTCGGTGGCATCGGGGTGTTTTCCGCCATGCTGGTGCTGCTGGCGTTGACGCACAGTTACGCGCTGGCACTGGTCTGCATGGTGGTGGGCGGCTGGGGCATGTTGCTGTACTTCTCGACCACCAACACGCTCATCCAGACCAGTGTAAGCGACGCCATGCGCGGGCGGGTCATGGGCATTTGGGCCCTTGTTTTCGGCGGCATGATGCCGGTCGGCGGACTCGAAGCCGGCTTGCTGTCGCATTGGCTGGACGTGCGCTGGGCGATCGCGATTGGCGGCCTGGTTTGCGCAGCGGCGGCGTTGATCACCTGGCTGGTCGTGCGGCGTCACCCCGCGCCGGCCAAGACTCCGAGTTGAACGGAAAAGCGGTCGCGAAGGGTTCCTTTCCGCGGCAAAACGGCTCCTGGGTCTTGCACCGAGCCGCCGCACGATGCCATTTTTGCGCCAGCCAAAATCCATTATGAACTCGCATGTCGATCCCCTGCCCTGCCGGCGGCCCAAACGCCGCCGCCGCTCACGGCTCCTGAACGCCAGCCGGCTGACGTTGACTTTTGCCTTCATGCTGCTGGGTACAAGCCGTGCCGGCATCCCGCCGGCCCGGCTGAACATCTTGTTCCTGTTCAGCGACGACCAGCGCTTCGACACCATCGCGGCGCTCGGCAATCGCCACATCCAGACGCCGCACCTCGACCGGCTGACGCGCGAAGGCCTCACCTTCACCCGCGCATACATCATGGGCGGCACGCAGGGCGCCGTCTGCATGCCGTCGCGTGCCATGCTGATGTCCGGCCGCACGTTGTTCCGGGTGAAGGACAACCTGGCTGGCCAAACGACCTGGCCGGAGCGATTCAGCGAGGCAGGCTACGCGACCTTCATGACGGGCAAGTGGCACAACGGCGCCGAGTCGCTGCTGCGTTCTTTCGCGGCGGGCAGAGCCATTTTTCTCGGCGGCATGGGCGACCCGTACAAGTTGCCGTTGAAAGACATTTCGCCGGATCGCCAGTTGGTCCACCCGCGCCTCAGCGGTGAGCACTCCGTCAAGCTATTCGGGGACGCCGCGGTAGAATTCCTCCGCCGGCAAAAAGGCGACCGGCCTTTCCTTTGCTACGTCGCGTTCAACTGTCCGCACGACCCGCGCGTGGCGCCTACGAACTACCAGGCGCGCTACACTTCGAGTCCCCCGCCGCTCCCGACCAACTTCCTGCCGGAACACCCGTTCAACAACGGCGAGATGACCGTTCGCGACGAACAACTCGCGCCCTGGCCGCGCACGCCAGCCATCGTCCGCCAGAACCTGGCCGACTACTACGCTAACATCGCCTTCCTCGACGACCAGATCGGTCGCATTCTGGACGCGCTCCAGACCAGCGGCCAGTACGAGCGGACGATCATCGTGTTCTCCAGCGACAATGGCCTGGCGATCGGCAGCCACGGGCTGTTCGGCAAACAAAACGTGTACGAGCACGCCACGCACGAACCGCTCATCTTCGCTGGTCCAGGCATCCCGCGCGGCCAGCGCAGCGATGCCTTTTGTTACCTCCTCGACATCTTTCCGACGCTCGGAGAACTGGCGGGTGTGGCCGCACCGGAAGGCAGCGAAGGCCGGAGCCTGGCGCCGGTTATTGCCGGCCGCAGCGACCATTTGCGCGACACCATTTTCACAGCCTACCGGGGCCTCCAACGCGCGATCCGCGACGACCGTTGGAAACTCATCGTCTATACCCAGATCAACAAAACCCAGCTCTTCGATCTCGCGGCCAATCCCGACGAGCGGACCGACCTCGCCGCCGACCCGCAGTACGCCAGCCAGGTGCAGTGGCTCACCGCTGCGTTGCAGACGCAGCAAAAGGAACTCGGAGACCGTCAACCGCTGACGACCGACCATCCGCAACCTCTGGCGTTCGATTTCTCGAAGGTGAAGCGAGTCAACACGCCGACGCCGATCGAATGAGGTAGCCACGGTTGGCACCGCACTTCCCCCTACGCGAGTTCGCGATGGTTTTACGCCCGCCCTCGCTTTTGCATTGCTCGCAACGGCTTGCGGGCCATAGGCTGCCACACCGCTCACGAACCGGGGAATGCTCAGGGATCGAATCACCACCAGGCCCGACTGGGGTCGCCATGCCACCCTGCTTGACGTCCTCTCGCGCCCCAGACCAGCCGACCACCTTCCCCGAACCGTAGGGGCCGGCCACCGCTGCCCGATGGAATGCGTTCGTTTCGCCATTTCGTAAGGACTCATGTACCAAACCACCCACAACAAGATCGTCTCCTTCAACTGGGGCGTCC
Source organism: bacterium (assembly GCA_021823625.1). Classification (GTDB taxonomy): domain Bacteria; phylum Verrucomicrobiota; class Verrucomicrobiia; order Limisphaerales; family J093; genus DSVZ01. Next base: position 21,128 of record JAKANS010000020.1, read on the forward strand.
ATCGCCTTGAGCGGGAGATCGAATTGCTGCGGGAATACCGGACGCGGCTGGTGGCGGACGTGGTGACCGGCAAGCTGGACCTGCGCCCCGCCGCCCGCCAGTTGCCAGCGGAGGCCGAACTGGAGCCTGCCGATGTCTCGGAAGAAATGCCGGACGAGGCCGGCCTGAGCGAGGTGGAAAAATAGTTCCCAAATTGGGAACCATCTGTTGACAACTGTTAACAAAGTGGGAACAATATGCGTGTCATCGGTCGCGAGAAATTGACGGAATACTGGACAAAAGAGCCGAGGACCGCGCAAGCATTAAGAGCCTGGTTCGCTGAAGTTGAGCACGCAAAATGGAAGACGCCGATCGACGTCAAAGCGAAATATGGCAATGCGAGCATCCTGAAGGGCAACCGCGTGGTTTTCAACATCTGCGGCAACAATTACCGGCTCATAGTCCAGGTCAACTACGGCATTGGCCTGATTTTCGTGCGTTTCATCGGGACGCACGCCGAGTATGACGGTATCGACGCAGAAACGATCTTATGAAACCGAAAATCATCAAAACCAAAGCCGAATACGAAGCGGCACTAGCCCAAATCGGCGAGATTTTCGAGGCCCAACCCGGCACGCCCGAAGGCGATGACCTTGAATTGCTGACGATGTTGGTCGAGCAATACGAGAAAACGTCGTTTCCGATCGCCTTTCCTGATCCCCTGGAGGCGGTCAAATTTCGCATGGAGCAGCAAGGGCTGAAGAGCAAGGATTTGGTGCCCTTCATCGGCAGCCCCAGCAGGGTTTCGGAAGTGCTTTCCGGCCAACGCGGGCTGACCGTGACGATGATCCGCCACCTGGTCCAAGGGCTGGGCATTCCGGCGGAGGTCCTCATCGGCAAACCCGGCGCGGAGTTGAAATCGGACAAGGAACTGGCGGAGCTGCGCAAGTATCCCATTGCGGAAATGCGGAAGCGCGGCTGGTTTGCCGGTTTTTCTGGCACGCTGGCCGAGGCGAAGAGTCAATTGGAAGAACTGTTCGACCCCTTCCAGAAGGGCTTGGCCGGGCTGCGACCACGCCTGGCCTTCAACCGGCAGCATGTCCGCACTGGTGGCAAGACGGACGATTACGCGCTGGCAGCTTGGCGTTCTCGCGCCGTCAGCCTCGCCGCGAAAGACTCCTTGCCCCAGTACGAGAAGGGCCGACTCACTCCTGGTTTTCTCGCTGAACTGGCCCGCTTGAGCTACCTGGATACCGGGCCGAAGCTCGCCAAGGAATTTCTGAGCAAGAACGGGATTCACTTGGTCGCCGTCAAGCATTTGGCCAAGACCCATCTGGACGGTGCCGCCCTGAAGCTCCCCGACGGCTCGCCCGTGGTCGCGCTCACGCTGCGCTACGACCGGCTCGACAACTTCTGGTTCACGCTGTTCCATGAGCTGGCCCATGTCGCCTTGCATTTGGACCGCAACGACATCGAAGCTTTCTACGACGACCTGACGGACAAGAGCCAGGACCAGTGCGAAAAGGAAGCGGATTCCTTTGCCCAGGGAGCATTGATTCCCCCACAGGCTTGGAAGGCGTCTGGCTTGCACAAGCACGTTTCGGAAGAGGCTGTCCGCAAACTGGCGGCCGAACTGCGCATCAGTCCAGCGATCCCCGCCGGCCGTGTTCGCTTCGAGCGCGACAATTACATGCTCCTTCAGGGGTTGGTCGGCAACGGTCAGGTTCGGCGGCTGTTCCCCGACTGGCCGAACTGATCGGCGGCCTGCCATCCCCACCGCCGACACATCCGAAAAGGGCCTCGAAACGCTGATCATGCGGCACATGACCGGCACGGACGGCCTTGCGCCTGTGGCCGAAGGTCTGGTCGCGGAAACGCCCGATTCCCTGGCCGCCACCAAGGCCGCCGGCTCGGGCTGGCTCGCCGGCAACCCGAAGGATTACGACCGCACCCACGCGCTCGACGTGCCGCAATTGTTCCAGTTCCTTTACGTCACCCATGAAAATCGCGCTGGAGGATGACAACGTGGAAATCGGCCCTGTGCCCGTGGAAGCGGAGGCCACAAGCGCGAGCCGGAGTTGGATCGCCTGAGCAACATTCCTCAAGGCATTCAACGAGCATTTCGGCACACTGTTCAGCGATTCCGATCGAGTAGCTCGCCGCATTCGGGAAGACATCGCGCCCAAGGTGACCGCCGACCCCCCCGCCTATCAAAACGCCAAAAAGAACACACCAAACGCGGCTCGCTTGGAGCACGACAATGCCCTCAAAAATGTCATGCTCACCTTGCTCAAGGATGACACCCAGGTTTACAAACAATTCGTCGAGAACGAGTCGTTCCGGCGTTTTGTCGCCGACACGGTATTCGTTTTGACGAGCGACTGACTCAAAGCGCGGCGCCGGTCAGTTTCGGCCCTGCTACTCCTGCCGGCCTGATCGGGTCGGCTTCGTCAACCCCGACGGCTGTCGGGGCGGGTGGTTGAAGAGTCGAAGAACCCGGCGTGTTGGAGCGCGGCGTTGCGCCTTGCGCCCACCTTGCTCTGCGGCGTCCCGAGCCTTAAGCTGTCCGGCTTGCGGTAAGCGGGATTTTGCTGGCATGGCCAAAGACTTCATCCGGATCGGCGGGGCGCGGGTTCATAACCTCAAGAACCTCTCGCTCAGCATTCCCCGCGACAAGCTGGTGGTCGTCACCGGCGTCAGCGGCTCCGGCAAATCGTCGCTGGCGTTCGACACGCTCTTCGCGGAAGGCCAGCGCAAATACATGGAGTCGCTCTCCGCCTACGCCCGGCAGTTCCTCGACCAGATGGAAAAGCCGGACGTGGATTTCATCGAAGGCCTTTCGCCGGCGATCGCGATCGAGCAGCGCACGGCCGGCGCGAACCCGCGTTCGCTCATCGCCACCACGACGGAGATCTACGATCACCTGCGGTTGCTGTTCGCCCACGTCGGCCAGCCACATTGCCCGATCACTGGCCAGCCCATCACCTCGCAGACCACGAGCGAGATCGTGGACAAGATCCTCGCCCTGCCGCCCAAGACCCGGGTGATGTTGCTGGCGCCGGTGGTGCGCGAGCAACGCGGCGAGTTCCGCGACGTGATCGAGCGGCTGGCCCGCGAAGGTTTCGTTCGCGCCCGGCTGGACGGGCATATCGTCGAACTGGCGGCGAACGTCCGGTTCAAGCTCGAACCCAAACAAAAGCACACCATCGAAGCGGTGGTGGACCGGCTGGTCATTGATCCGGCCATCCGCACGCGCCTGGGTGATTCGGTGGAAACCGCGCTGAAATGGGGCGACGGGCGGTTGCTGGTGTTGAGCCAAAGGCCGGATGCCGGACGCCCGATACCGGATGCTGGAGGCCGGAGGTCGGATGGCGGAGCCGCGGCACCGGCATCTGGAATCCGGAATCCGGAATCCGACTCGTGGACCGAGACGCTGCATTCCAACCGCATGTACAGCCCGGCCACGGGCCTGAGTTACGACACGCCGACGCCGAAGCACTTTTCGTTCAATTCGCCTCAAGGCGCCTGCCCGGTCTGCCACGGCTTGGGGCAGAAATTCGTGTTCGACGAAACGCTGGTGGTGCCCGATCCGGACAAGTCGCTCGAACAAGGCGCCGTGCTCGCCTGGCGGCGCGGTGGCAAACGAATGGTGGTTTATTACAAGGCGATGTTGAAGGCGGTCACGGCGCACTACGACGTAAGCTTGGAAACGCCGTTCAAGAACCTGCCCGCGGATTTCAAGCAGCGGCTCCTTTACGGTTCGGGCGAGACCGAGATCGAGTTCAACTTCTGGCGCGCCAGCAAGGTGAGCAAGATCACGCGGCCATTCGAGGGCGTGATCCCCAACCTCCAACGCCTTTACGCGGAAAGCGAAAGCGAATTCACGCGCAACCGGCTGAAGGCCTTCATGGCGTTGCAGCCGTGCGATGCCTGCGGCGGCCGGCGGCTCAAACCGGAAATCCTGGCCGTGACTCTGGGTGGCGATGGCGCTTCGCCGGTGGCGGCGCAAGGCGACAGCAGCCAACCACGGATTCCGGGGCTTTCGATCATGGATGTCTGCGCGCTCTCGGTGGACGCCGCGGACGCATTTTTCGCCGGGCTGAAGCTGACCGACTTCCAGCGGCAAATCGCGGGCGAAATCATCCGGGAGGTGCGCGCGCGGCTGGGTTTCTTGAGAAACGTCGGTCTCGGTTACCTCACGCTGGACCGCGAAAGCGGCACGCTCAGCGGCGGCGAAGCCCAACGCATCCGCCTCGCCACCCAGATCGGGGCCGGCCTGGTGGGCGTGCTGTACATCCTCGACGAACCCAGCATCGGTCTCCACCAGCGCGACAACGACCGGTTGCTCCAAACGCTCGCGGGCCTGCGCGACCTCGGCAATTCGGTGATCGTGGTCGAGCATGACGAGGAAACGATCCGCCGGGCGGATTACATCCTGGACCTTGGCCCCGGCGCGGGCGTCCACGGCGGCGAACTGGTCGCGGCGGGCACGGTGGCGGAAGTCGAAGCGCACCCGCGCTCGCTGACCGGTCAGTACCTGCGTGGTGACCTGGCAGTGGCACCGCCAGGCCATCCGTTGAAAATGATCGGCGAGAAAGGCTGGCTGGAAATCGTCGGCGCCCGCGAAAACAACCTGCAGAACCTCACCGTGCGCCTGCCGATCGGCGCCTTCACCTGCGTGACCGGCGTCAGCGGCTCCGGCAAGAGCACGCTGGTGGACGACATCCTGCGCCGCGCGCTCGCCCGGCGGCTTTACGGCGCCACGGCGCGGCCGGGCGTGCACGACGCGATCAACGGCATCGAGCACCTGGGCAAGATGATCGTGATCGACCAGTCACCCATCGGCCGGACGCCGCGGAGCAACCCCGCCACCTACACAGGCATCTTCAACGACATTCGCGAGCTGTTCGCGAAACTGCCGGCGGCGCGGGTGCGCGGCTACGACGCCGGCCGGTTCAGTTTCAATGTGCGCAGCGGCCGGTGCGAAAAGTGCGAAGGCGACGGCCTGATCAAAATCGAAATGAACTTCCTGCCGCCCGTCTATGTGACGTGCGAGGCGTGCGCGGGTCGCCGGTACAATCGCGAGACGCTCGAGATCACTTACAAGGGCCTGAACATCGCCGACGTGCTGGACCTGACCGTGGACGAGGCGGTGAGCTTTTTCCGGGCCGTGCCGGCCATTCACGAGGCGTGCATGACGCTGGCTGAAGTCGGATTGGGTTACCTGCGGCTGGGGCAGTCGGCCACGACGCTGAGCGGCGGCGAGGCCCAGCGGCTCAAGCTGGCCGCCGAGTTGAGCAAGCGCCAGCTTGGCCACACCTTGTACCTCCTGGATGAACCCACCACCGGCCTGCATTTCCATGACGTGGCCAAATTGCTCGAAGTGCTGTTCAAGCTGCGCGCGGCCGGCAACACTCTGGTCGTGATCGAGCACAACCTGGACGTCATCAAGTGCGCCGACTGGATCGTGGACCTGGGGCCCGAAGGCGGCGCGGGCGGCGGCCAGATCGTCGCGGCCGGCCGGCCGGAACAGATCGCCCAATGCGCGGCCAGCCACACCGGCCGTTACCTGCGCCGCTTCGGGAAACGCTCGCAATAGGCCCGGCCATGACGACGTCCAATCCGTTCATGCGAACTCGATTGCTCAAGGTTTGCTCCTGGTTTTGGCTCGCCGCGGCGCTGCTGCTCCCGCGCCTGGCGGCGGCCGAGGCCGAAGAAGAACGCGCCGCCGACGCGCTGGTGCGGATGTTCCGGGACCACCTGCACGAATTCGTCGAACGGGACGCCACGCGGTTCGAAATCCAGTACACCAACTCGACCCGCCTGCCCGAGGTGATCTTGTTGCAGGCACAATCGCGCCTGGCGTTGGGACGATACGATGACGCCATCAGCCTGCTGACCGCGCAGCGGGCCCACGCCGGCGCGCTCGCGGACGAGTTTGCCTTCTGGCAGGCGCAGGCCCGGTTCGAGAAAGGCGACTGGAGCGCCGCCGCCGAGAGCTTTGCCCGCATGGCGGCGGATTTCCCGAATTCCTCGCGACGATTGGAAGCCGCTGTCCAGGAGGCGCTCGCCCGGTATCGGGCCGGCGACCCGGTCCAGGCCAGCGCGCGGCTGCGCGATCCCAACGGCCCGTTTCAAATCGCGTCGAAAGCCGCGCCGGCCAGCGAATGGACGCAGCGAGGACAGTTGTTGCTGGCGCAATTGCAGATCGGGCTCAACGACATTCCCGGCGGCGAACAGGTGCTGGCGCAAATGGCCAGCCAGGCGCTGCCGCCGCCGATCGAATGGCAACGCCAACTGCTGCTGGCGCGCGCCGCCTTCCTCGGGGGGCGCCTGCCGGAAGCGCTGGCACATACCACGAATCTCTGGACCAGCGCCACCAACACGCTGCCCAACCCGTTGCTGGCCGAAGCCGCCGATCTGCAGGGCCGCATCTTCGAAGGCTTGAAGCAGCCCGACGCCGCGCTGGACGCCTTCGAGCGGAACCTGGCCACCAACGCCCCGCCCACGCAACGCCGGCTGGCCTTGGAGAAAGTCGTGGAGATGAGCCGCAACCCTGGACCGCCGGGCCGCGCGACCCAGCGGTTGCGGGCTTTCGTGGACCAAAACCCGCAGGATGAACTGATCGACTTTGCGCGGTTCGCGCTCGGCGAAGCGCAGCTCCGCGAGTATTACCGGCTCGCCGATCCCGCCACCGCGGTCACCCCGGAGAGCACCCAGGCCAGGACGAATGCGCTGGCGCAGGCGCGCGCGCAGTTTGAGAAGTTGCTGGCCACCCAACCCCAAAGCCCTTTCGCGCCCCGCGCGGAACTCGATCGCGGCTGGACCTTGTGGGAGGAAGGCGCGGCGCGGCTCGCCGACGCGCTCGCCGCCTTCCGCGGCGCCACCGGCCACCTGCCGCCCTCGGCCGACCAGTCCACCGCCCGGCTGAAATGGGCGGATTGCCAGGTTCGCAGCGGCGATCTGCACGGCGCCTTGACCAATTACTGGGGGCTCGCGACGAACACGGTGGAGGCGGTGGTGCCGAAGGCGCTTCGCAGCCAGGCGTTGTTCCAGGTGGTGCGCACCGGCATCGAAGCCGGCGACCTGAGCGTCGCGAGCAATGCCTCCCAATTGCTCGCCCAGATGGACGCCGGGGGTGAAGTGGCCCAGCGGGCGGATTTACTGGTGGCGCGGGCATTGAGCCGCGCCGGCCAACCCGAGCCGGCCCGCGCCCAGTACGAGGCCTTCCTTCAACGCTACACGAACTCGCCATTCATCCCGGAGGTGCGGCTCGCCATCGGCCGGACCTTCGAAGATCGCGGCGACAACGGCGCCGCGCTGGCGGCCTACACCAGTTGGCTGGCGACCTACACCAACCGCCCAGGCATCCAAACCGGCCTGGTCGCGCAAGCCACGTTCGACCTTGCGCGCGTGAGCTACCGGAGCAATCCCGACGCGGCTTCAGTGGGCCTGCTCTCCAACTTCATCGCCCGTTTTCCGGGCAGCACCAACGCGCCGCTCGCGCAATACCTCGTGGGCGAATACCTGCTCGGCCAGGGCGATTACGCCAAAGCGGAACTCGCGTTTCAGGACAAGCTGCTCGACCCCGCGCTGGCGCGGCCCGGCGACGAATTGCCTTATCGCGCGCGGCTCATGGCCGGCAAAGCCGCCGTGTTCCTCCAGAGCTGGCAAAACGCCCGCGAGCACTTCGACTGGATCATCACGAACGGGCCGCTGCGCGTGGTTTCCTCGCCCATCCCGGTGTCGGTGGTGGCGGAGGCTTACATTTTCCGCGGCGACCTGTTTACGTTGGAGCCCAAACCCCAAGGCACCAATCCGCTGTCGGGATACGCGGAGGCGATCACGGCGTTCGCGAAGGTGGCAGAGCAATTCCCCACCAATGAACTGGCGCCGCGCGCCTGGGGCAAGATTGGCGACTGCAACCTCCAGCTCGCTTCGCAAGATCCCAAGCGTTACGACGCGGCCGCCGAGGCCTACAAAAAGGTGATCGAGTCCAACGCCGGTCCCCAGGTCCGCAGCATGGCCGAAGTTGGCCTCGCGACGGTGCTGGAAAAGCAGGCGATGCTCAAACCGCCCGCCGAGCAGGCGGCGCTCCTGGACGCAGCGATGGATCACTACCGGAGCGTCTTTTACGGAACCAACCTGCGCAAAGGCGAACAACCCGATCCAATCTGGGTGCGGCAGGCCGGTTTGAGCGCGGCCCAATTGGCCCAGTCGCGCCGCCAATGGGAGGCCGCCATCGGGTTGTATCAACGCCTGGGCAAAGAACTGCCTTCGATCCGCGATCGGTTCGAGAAGAAGATCGAGGAACTGCGCAGCTTGCAGGCAGGAGTCACCCCCAGTGGCGGGTGAACGCCCCCGCCGCGCCGGCATCGCCGTTTGACAGCTCACGGATGCGTCATTAGGTTGAATGCGTTCTAAGCGATGACTACCGCGACGCAAACCATCGTTGGCCTGACTGAAAGCGCTGCCAGCCAAGTGAAGGAAACACTGGCCAAGGAAGCGCCCGGCAAGCACCTGCGCGTGTATGTCGAGCAGGGTGGTTGCTCGGGTCTCCAGTACGGCCTGGTCTTCGACGAGCAGCGCGACAACGACAGCGTTTCCGAGCAGATGGGACTGTCGGTGCTCGTCGATCCGTTCAGCGCGAATTACGTGCGCGGCACAGTGGTCGATTTCGACGACAGCCTGACCGGCGGGGGGTTCAAGATCCACAATCCGAACGCCCGCCAATCTTGTGGCTGCGGCAAATCCTTTGAGGCCTGACGGCGAAACCGCGGTCCGCCGCCGACCGAAACAGAACCGCCCGGTGCGATGCCGGGCGGTTTTTCTGTCCCCTCCGGCTGAGCACCGCAACGCGCAGTTGTCTCCCGCCCGCCACTTCGCTAGCTTGGGGCACCCGTTGCCGGCGACCGGCGACTGCCCGGACCAGTTTGTCAGAAATCCGAACCCGGCAGGAGCCCGCGTCGGTTAGGGAATTGGATTGACCGCCTTATGCCAGTGATCGAGGCCGAACAAACACCAGCGTCTCCGCCCGCGCGGAACGGCGACATCGTCGTGTCCGTGCGCGGCCTGACGAAAGTCTTCAAAGACTTCTGGGGCCGCCCGAAGGCTCGCGCGGTGGACAATATCGAGTTCGACGTGCGCCGCGGCGAAGTCTTCGGCCTGCTCGGGCCGAACGGCTCCGGCAAGTCCACCACGGTGAAGCTGATGCTCGGCCTGCTTTACCCCACCAAGGGTTACCTCGAGGTGTTTGGCCGCTCGCCGCGGCACGTCGCGACCAAGGAGCGGATCGGTTACCTGCCGGAAGAGTCGTACCTGTACCGCTATCTCGACTCGGCCGAGACGCTCGATTTCTTCGGCAACTTGTTTCATCTCAAGGCCGCCGACCGCAAGACGCGCTCCGAGCAGTTGCTCGAAATGGTCGGCCTGGGCCAGGTCCGGCGGCGAACGGTCGGCGAGTTCTCGAAAGGCATGCAGCGCCGCATCGGCCTGGCGCAGGCGCTCATCAACGATCCCGACCTGGTCATCCTCGACGAGCCCACCTCGGGGTTGGACCCGATCGGCTGCCGCGAGGTGAAGGACCTCATCGTCGCCCTGGCGCGCCGCGGCAAGACGGTGATTCTCAGCAGCCACTTGCTGGCGGACGTGGAGGACGTGTGCGATCGCGTGGTGATCTATTACGGTGGCCGGATTCAAGCGATGGGTTCGTTGAAGGAATTGCTGGCCACGCCAGACCGGGTGCGCATCACGACGCCGGTGCTGCCGCGACCCACGTTGGAGCGCGTGCTGGAAATCTTGCGGCAGGAAGGCGCCGGCGACCAAGTCCGCGTGGACAATCCCACGCAAAACCTGGAGAGCTATTTCCTGAGCGTGGTCGAGCGCGCCAAGCAAACCGAAGAGACCTCCGGGGCCACTTCCGGCGCGCGCGTGGCAGCGTACCTGCGCGGCGAGGCGGACCAGCCCGGCGCCCAGACGGACAGACTGCTCGAACGGCTCACCTTGCCCTCAGCGGAGGAATTGCCCGCGCCCGTGGTCACAGCCCCCGCGCCGGCGGTCGATGAGGCGAAGCTGGCCACGCTCTTGGAGAACCGGCCGGAACCCGCCGCGCCTCCGCCACCCCCCAAAACCCCGCCAGCCGACCTGTCCAAGGCCGACGAAAAGCTGGCGGACTTGCTCGGAGGCAAATCATGAAGCTTCGCCCGGCACCATCGCGCCGCTCCATTAACGGAGACCTCGTGAAAACGTCGCAGCGCGGCCCCGCAGACGATTGCTCTGGTGATCGGCGGCCGTATGCCGGGCCGCGGCTGGGCCCGAATTCCGCGGCGCGATCGACGCGCACTTGAGCCCATGCGATCGCTCCTGGCCATTGCCCGGCTCACGTTCAAATCGGCCTTCCGTTTCCGCCTGGTGCCACTGCTCGGGCTGCTTCTGATCGGCGCGGTGTTCCTTCTGCCCGCCGGCATCAAGGACGACGGCACGGCGCGCGGGCTGACGCAAATCGTCCTGACCTACACGCTGGGCATCACCATTGCCGTGCTGGGCCTCACCACGCTCTGGCTGGCCTGCGGCACCCTCGCGCGCGACATCGACGACTGCACGATCCAGACCGTGGTGACGAAACCGGTCGCGCGCTGGCAAGTCTGGTTGGGCAAGTGGAGCGGAATCATGCTGGTGAACCTGCTTCTGCTCACCCTCGCGACCGGCGTGATTTACGCGCAATTGCTGTGGCGCGCCCGACGTCTGCCGCCCGCACAACAAGAGATCCTGCGCAACGAAATCTTCACCGCGCGCGCATCGTTGAAAGAGCCGCCGAAGAATTTCGAGCCGGAAGTGCAAAAGCGCTACCAAGAACGGCTCGCCAGCGGCCAGATCGCCAACATTGACCGCGCGGAGGCGCTCAAGATCATCCGCGCCAAGGTCAAGGGCGAACTCCAGGAAGTGCCGCCGGGCTACTATCGCTCCTGGGACATCGACATGAGTTCGGTCGCAAGCTCCGTGCGCGACCAGCCGCTGTTCATCCGGGCAAAGTTTTTCGCCAGCGAAAAATCGCCGTCCGGCACTTACACCGCGATCTGGGAAGCCGGCCCGCCGGACTCGCCGAATCGCGTGCGCGCCGTGCGCAGCCAGGCCGCGGAGACGTTCTATGAAATGACGCTCCCGCCGAATCTCCTTGATGCCAAGGGCATCCTGCACGTCGAATTCATCAACACCAACGACGCCTCCCTGCTCTTCCCGCTCGAGGACGGTTTCGAGGTGCTTTATCGCGAAGGCAGCTTCACGCTGAACTACGTGCGCGGCATCGCGGTGATTTTTTGCTGGCTGGCCTTGATCGCCGCGGTCGGGTTGGCCGCCGCCAGCTACATGTCCTTTCCCGTGGCAGCGTTCGTGTCGCTGGCAATGCTGGTGGTGGTGTTTTCCAGCGGCACGATGAACACCATCATCGAGCAAGGCGGCATTCGCGAGGTCAACCACGATACCGGTGTCATTGACGTGCCGAGCGTCTTCGACCGGGGCAGCGTGGTCTTCTTCCAAGGCTTGCTGGGCCTGGTGAACCTGGTGAAGGACTTCTCGCCGGTGGACGCGCTCAGTTCCGGGCGCAGCATCACTTGGGGTACACTCGCCCGGGCCATCGGCCAAATCGTGCTGCTGATCGGCGGGCTGGTCGCTGCGATCGGCATCGCCATCTTCAACCGCCGCGAGCTGGCGACGGCGCAAGGCAAGAGTTGACGCGATGACGCCCGTCTGGAAAAACCGCTTTCGGAAGCTCGCCCTGCTGGCGCTGGCCGTCGCGTTGTTGGTGGGATCTTCCTTCAGCCAGCGGGGGCTGAACCGCATGCGCGCCGATCTCGGCCTGACCCGTGTCGAACCGCTCGAAAACGCGCCGCCCATGCTGGTGTTCACCACGGTCGTGCTGGGTGGGTTTCGCGGCCTCATCGCCAACGCCCTGTGGGTGCGGGCGATGGAGTTGCAGGACGAGGACAAGTTCTTCGAAATGGTCCAGCTCGCCGACTGGATCACCAAGCTGGAGCCGCACATCCCCACCGTCTGGGTCGTGATGGCGTGGAACATGGCGTACAACATCTCCATCAAGTTCAGCGACCCGACGGTCCGCTGGGCCTGGGTCAAGCGCGGCATCGAGCTGCTCCGCGACCAGGCGCTCAAGTACAACCCAAAGGAGGTGGAGATTTACCGCGAGTTGGCCTGGGAGTTTCAGCACAAGATCGGGCACAACCTCGACGACGCGCACCTGTACTACAAGAGCCAGTGGGCCTCGGAAATGCAGAAGGTGCTCGGCAGCGGCCACCCCAATTGGGACGAACTCATCGACCCCAAGACGCCCGAAGACAAGGCGCGCGTGAAGATACTCCGCGAGAAGTACAAGATGGACCCGGTCAAGATGAAGGAGACCGACGAGAAGTATGGACCGCTCGAATGGCGCCTGCCCGAGGCCAGCGCGATCTACTGGGCCAACGTCGGCCGCGGCGTGGTTCGCAATCGGGACCAGCTCATCAAACTCCGCCGTATCATCTATCAATCCCTGCTGCTCGCCTTCCATCGCGGCCGCTTGCTCATGAACACCCCGGACGGCTCGGTCGTCTTCGAGCCGAACCTCGACATCTTCCCCAAGCTGCACGCCGCCTACGAGGAGATGATCGACAAGGATCCCGAGATGCGGGACAACATCCAGCGCGCCCACCGGAACGCCCTCCTCGACGCGATCTATTTCTTCTTCGTCCACCAGCGCATCCAAGAAGCCAACCACTGGCTCGCGGTGCTCAAGCAGCTTTACCCGAAAGACTACCCGGCCAACCTCTCGCTCGAAGATTACGTCCTCAAGCGCGTCGGCGAAGACGTGGGCGAGACCGACATGGACAAAACGATCTCCAACATACGCGGCGCGCTCACGCAATCCTTCATCAACCTCGCGCTCGGCGAAGATGACCAGGCGCAAGGCTACTTCCTGCTCGCACGCAACATCTGGAACCGCTACATGGGCAAGATCGTGGGCGGGCCGTCCGAGAAACGCGTTGGCCTGCCAGCGCTGGACCTGATGCGCAAGGAAGTGTTGGACTCGCTCCTGCAATCGCTGCGGCCAGAAATGGCCGCGGCGCTGCGAACGCGCCTGAACCTGCCGGCACCCAGTGCCACGAACGCGCCGCCGGCCGCCATCACGCCCCCGCCGGCCACGACCAACGCGCCGCCGGCCACTTCGGCCCCCTCAACGACCAACGCGCCAGCGCGGTAGCCCGCGGTGAAGTGCGCGACCGTCACTGGACGCGCAAACGGCGCCGCATCCCCGCGCGCCCCGCGCCTCACGCCTCTTTCAGGTACGGCAACTTCCACGGTGCCCGGTAATGTGGCACCACCAGGCGGTTTGCCTCCTCGTCGCCGACGACTCGCTCGTTGGCGTGGTCCCAGACGATCCGGCGGCCGGTGCGGAGCGCGAGGTTGCCCAGGTGCGCCACCGTCGAGACCTGTTGCCCGACTTCGAGGTGCTCGACCGGTTGCTTCCGCGATTTCACGCAGTCGAGGAAGTTGCGGACGTGCGCCGGCCGCGGGTCCGCGCCGCCGGGAAACTTCTTGGGCTCCAGCGCATCCTTGGTCGGTTCGCGCTGAATTTCCCAGCCGCTGTCGTTGATGACCAGCGTGCCTTCGGTGCCCACGAACGCCATGCCCCACGGCCGGTTGTACAGTCCCAGGCCGATGCCGACCTTGTGTTCCCACACCAGCGTATAGCTCGGGAATTCATAGACAGTGATCTGCGTGTCCGGCGTTTCCGAGTTGTCCTGGAGCACGTATTTGCCGCCGCTGGACATCACGGCCTTGGGCGGTTCCGCGCCCATGCCCCAAAGCAGAACTTGCAGCAAGTGTACGCCCCAGTCGGTCATCAACCCGCCGGCATAGTCCCAGAACCAGCGGAAGTTGAAATGGAACCGATTGGGGTTGAACGCCCGTTTCGGCGCCGGGCCCAGCCACATATCGTAATCCACGCCGTCGGGTGGGTCACCGTCCGGTGGATTACCGATGGGCTTGATCCAATCGAGATACGCCCACGCGCGCACGAGGCCCACCTTGCCCAGCTTGCCGGACCGGACGAACGCCGTCGCCTCCGCGTAGGTCGGGCTGCTCAGGCGATGGGCGCCCATCTGACACACGCGGTTGTGGCGCTTGGCCGCCTCGATCATCGCGCGGCCTTCGGCGATCGTGAGTGCCAGCGGCTTTTCGACATACACGTCTTTGCCGGCCTGGCACGCCATCACGGTGGGCAAGGCGTGCCAGTGGTCCGGCGTGGCGATCAACACGGCGTCCAGGTTCTCGTGATCGAGCAACTGGCGGAAGTCCTTCACCGTTTCCGGTTTGGTGCCGCGCTTTTCCTGAACCAAAGCAACTGCCTCGGCCAGCTTGGCGTCGTCCACGTCGCAGACGACGGGGCACTCGACCTCCGGGTTGAGAAAGAAGGTGTCGAGATCGCCTTTGCCCATGCCGCCGCAGCCGATGACGCCGAGCCGGACCTTCGCGCTGGGGGAGACGACGGCCGCAGACCGGGCAACCGCCAGGCCCCCCAAGACGGGCGTTGCCGCTGCCAGGAGGGAGGATTGCTGAAGAAACTTACGCCGGGTGATGGTTTTCATGTGTCGGTGCTGGCTCAGTCTCGCTAGTCCCGCGCGGATTGGCGATGGCAAATTCGCGGGCCGTCTCGGGCCAGCGCCCGATTTGGCGTTGCCCTCCGGGCGGGGTGGCCGCATGTTTTTTCGAACCGCATCTACTAGAGGGTGTTGGGAAATTCGGAGCAAGTGGCTATACGACAGGAGCTTGTGAATAAAAAATGAGGGCGCAGAGACTGCAGCGGACGCACGCGAGTTTTGGGGGTAGCTCTGGCGGCGATGAATTCGTTGCTGCCAACCACCGGAACCCAAGCGTTGCTCCAAACGCTCTCGTCTCACATTCCCGATGCGTGGATCAACCAGCACTTGCTCGCCCCGCTGTTGCCGAGCGCAGGCGTGGGCAAATTATCCGTGGCCTTAATTGACGCCACGGATCTGCCCGCCGCAACCTGCGGTTTTAAAAAAAGCGCCCGGGCCGATTCAGTGCGCAAGGAGCGGCGGTGGGAGCGCGCACGCTCAAGACCGGCCAGAGCCGGTTCTTTGTGGGCTACAAGAAGCACACCTTCCGGCTGTGGGTCCAACGTTACGAACGCGGGGTGTTATTGGTCCCATTGGTCAGTTGGGCGGCCCCGGCCAATTTGAGCGAAGGCTGCCTGCGCCGACCCAGTGTCGCGCACTGTTGGCGCCGCTGGCAGTGGCGACCCGATTTCATCGTGGGGGACATGGGCCATATTGATGGGGCGACCAAACGGGCGGTCCGGGAGCACTGGCGGGCGGCGGTCATCACCCGGCTCAAGAAGAACATGAATTTAGCCGCTCCGTTTGAGACTCCCACGCAGGCGTGTTGCCGCCAAGGTCAAACCCTGCACTGGTTGGGCTATGAGTCGGGCGATGATCTCCATTGGTTTGGCGTGACCGAAACGCCCGCCTTGTGCGCGCTGTGCTGGGAAGCCAACCGCTGTCCGCGCCAATTCGGATTTGCCCCGTCGGCGCACGAGACGTTGTTGGGCTTGCTGCCCATGAACACGGCGGTGTCGGCGCCGTTGCTGCAGCAAGTGCGTCCGTGGATTGAACCGGCGCAGTCGTACGAGAAAAATAAATTAGGCTTGAGCCAGGTCTTTTTCAACAGCCTGCGTTTGACTTGGATCATGTGCTTGCTGGCCGACGCGGCCGTGCTCTTGCGCGCGCCCGTGCTCTTGCGCCAGGCGCCGGTGGCTGATCCGCTCCGAGAACTGCGGCCCCAACAACTGGCCTTGGAGTTCGAAAACGGCGTTTGAATTCGTCGGATCAGAATTCATCGAAATCGGCCCATTTTCGCAGGTTCGTTCAACGAATTCCCCAACACCCTCTCCAGCAAAAAAAGGAACTTTTTCTGTTGCGCACCTCCCGGAAGGCAAGCTACGCTTCAGCCAACGGCGACCACCATGGTGGGGCTACCTGAGCAGTAACGGAATGGAGCGTCTGTGAAGGCTATAAGAATTCATTCCCTACACGCACAATTCGCCAGTCGGCTGGACACAGTCCTATCGACCTGCATTGTCGTTTCATCCCTGGCTTCGGTTGCCGTACGAGGTGGCGACTTGGGGCTTGCCACGGACTTCCAATAAGCCATCCTGGAGCATGTGGAAAGGGCCAAGTACGAAATCCGGTGGCCGGAGCGGGTCGGCGCCTGGCAAGTCCCAAACCGGGCACAGAATCTTCGATTCACGTTCTCGGATGCCGGCTTTCGGGCCGAGCCGCGTCTTGCCGCAGACGAAGAACCGTGGTCGGTTTCGGTTCGCCTCGCCTCCGTCGGTCGCCATGACTCATCAAGGCCAGTGCCTGATCGAGCCACGTGGGAAGTAGCCGGCCTCACTGCTCGCGCGTCGATCGACGATCTGGCGATCAGCTACTCCAACGGCAAGAACGGTCTCCGACAGAACTTCGTGCTGGGCCATCGCCCACCGGGAACCGGGCCAGTTCGGCTTACCATAGATGTGAGAGCGGATGGCGGGCTCATGCGGCTCGATGGCGCGGAGCAGATGGTGATCTGGGAGCGTGACACGGGAGAGGAATTGATGCGCTACCTGGACCTGGATGTCTGGGATGCCGCTCAACGCCCGCTCGAGGCCTGGTTCGAATCTGGCGGTCCGGATGAATTTGCCGTCGTCGTAGATGACACCGATGCCGTTTATCCGCTCGTCATCGATCCCCTGACCATCCGATGGACGAAAGTCGAGACGCAATCAGGCGCGAACTTCGGTTACTCTGTCTCGAGTGTCGGCAATGTGGCGAGCGACGCCCCCGGTAGTGGCGGCGTCCTTGTTGGAGCCCCGTATTTCGACACCGGACTGGTCAATGCGGGCAAGGTGTTTGTGTTTTTCAGCGACACCAGCAGCCCGCCACCAACGAGCCCGACCTGGACCAAGGAGGGCGATCAAGCCAACGCCTACCTGGGTGAGGCTGTCGCGAATGCCAAAGACGTTAACGGCGATGGTTACGCTGACATCATTGTGGGGGCTCCTTACTTCGACAGCTCCGGCTATTCGGACGACGGCCGAGTTTATGTGTTCGCCGGCGGGCCTTCGAACCTTGGCTCGACACCCTTGTGGCAACGGGACGGGGGACTCAGTGGCGCCCATCTCGGCATGGCCCTGGTGGCAGCCGACGTCAACGACGACAGCTACTCGGACGTGATCATCGGCGCACCCGACTATAGCTGGAGCTATTCGGGTTGCGGCGCTGTGTTCGTCCATCACGGCAGCTCGACCGGTCCCGGTGCTTCCGCCAACTGGTGGAAAGCCGGTTTGTCCTACGCGGCGCGCTTTGGGGCGAGCGTAGCAGGAGGAAACGTTAACGGAAACACCTTCGATGACGTTCTCATTGGGGCTCCGACACACGACAATTACGGCGTAAGGGGCGCAGCTTATCTCTATTTGGGCGGTAGTTCCGGTCTGGCATCGAGTCCCGCCACAAGCTGGACCGGTGGGGCCGTCGGTGACTACTTCGGTCAAAGTGTGGCGTTGCCAGGGCGCGTCCTCAACAGCGATTCGAGTCTCGGGGATGTGCTGATCGGTGCACCTTACGTGGATTCAGGACAAACGGACGAAGGCAAGGCCTATCTATACCTCGGCACGGCTAGTGGCGCACAAACGAGTGCATCCTGGACCGACGAGGGCAATGAGGCCAACGCGCATTGCGGCTACAGCGTCGCCGGAGGCGACATGGAAAAGGTGTCAGGCGGTTATGCCGAGGTGCTGATCGGTGTACCCCACAAGGACAGCCTTGGAAATACGGATGGCGGGGAAGGGCGTTATTTCCGAAACACAAGTGGATCGCTGACGCTGGACACCCTCTGCACGGCCGCCGCCCCCTATAGCTACGCCGGGTTCAGCGTAACGTACACGCTCAACCTTTATTACGGCCAAGCGGGCATTATCGTGGGAGCCCCTGGCCATCAAGGTTACGGCGGAGCACAGGCGTACACTAAACAGTAGATCACAACAGGGGAGGCCGGCCCAGCACGGGCCGGCCTCCGCTTTGGCGCGATGGATCGCATGACCATGAGATCAGAATCAACGGAGAGGTTGTGCTGCATTCAGCCTCGCTTGGACGGGGCTCCAGCACCCGGTGCCTTCGGTTACGCACCCGCAATTGCGCATCGCGTGCTTCCCGATGAGGGCTGCGGCGGTCGGGTTTCCGGGTTCGCGGGAGACACCAAGCCTCTGGCTTTCACTTTGATCGAGTTGCTCGTGGTCATCGCGATCATAGCGATCCTGGCCAGTCTGCTGCTGCCGGCGCTCTCCCGTGCCAAAGAACAAGCCCGGAGCGCCGAGTGCCTGGGGCGGAAGCGCCAAATTACGCTCGGCTGGTCGATGTACGCCGACGACAATCAGGACCGGTTAGCACCATGCAGTTGGTTGCCCTCATCCGGCGAGTGGTTCCGAGGCAGCCGGTTCGCTTGGACTGGGGGGTGGATGGGGTGGGACTTGGACTCTCAGATCACAAATACCGCACTCCTGCTTTACCAGCCCAAGACTGGCGAACCGTCACCCTACTTCATATCGAGCTATGTCAGCTTTGAACCGAAGGTCTATAAGTGTCCGAGCGATCGGTATCTGTCGCCCGCCCAACGGGCCGCGGGCTGGCGCCAGCGGACTCGAAGCATTGTCATGAACGCCTACTTGGGCGATGGCATGACGTATTACAAGATTCCAAAGTCGGCGGTTTTCGAGTTCCCAGCCAAAATCTATTACCGCGCTGCTGATCTCGGGAGGCCGGTGTCCACCTGGGTATTCCTGGATATGCATCCCGATGCGATCAGGTCTGCCAGCTTCACGCTCTTGCCACCGGTCCCCTGGCCGTGGGGAGGCAGCGGAATGTTACCGGCGAGCTACCATAACGGCGGCTGCACGCTGTCCTTTGCAGACGGGCACGTGGAAGTCAGGAAATGGGTAGTCCCGGAGACTCGGCAGCCGGTCCGCTATGGGGATTTGCCGGTTCTCGGGCCGGATCTGCGCGATCACGAGTGGTTGGCGTGGCGGTCCAGCGAGCAGGTTCTCAAAGAATAAGACCTCCGCGTAGGGAAGGGTCACCACACGCGAATTGGCGAGTGTAGCTCGCGTTAACGCTGGTCTCACCCGATATGAACCAAGGCGTGCATCCATGCCGGACAGGGTTGCAGGTAGTGGTCTGCGGCGTATTGATCTACGCCGGAGTGTCAGGGATCAATTGTCTCCTTGCCTCGGTCGAGGTGGACGGCGCGACGTCTCAAACTGAATCTCGTTTCACCTGCGCTTGCCGGCGCCTGGCGCTACCCACCTCGCTTCGCGGTCCTGCGCTCGCAGCCTCTCCGGCGCCGTCACCCAGCCTGGGCGAGAAGCGGCGGCGGCTCTATCGCGTCGATTTCTCGGATTCTCCGGGCGCCGCGATTTCATTCCCCTGCTCAAACTCAAACCCGGCATCATCCACAACAACCGCCTCGGAGGCGGCTTCCGCGGCGACACCGAGACGCCGGAACAGGAAATCCCCGCCACGGGCTTCAAAGGCCGCGATTGGGAAACTTGCATGACGATGAACGACACCTGGGGGTACAAAAGCTACGACCACGACTGGAAGCCCACCGAGACGCTGGTGCGCAACTTGGTCGATATCGCCAGCAAAGGCGGCAATTACCTGTTGAACGTCGGCCCAACCAGCGAAGGCTTGATCCCCGCGCCCTCCATTGAGCGGCTCCAGCAAGTCGGCGCGTGGATGAAGGTGAACGGCGAGGCGACCTGCGCCACCAGCGCCAGTCCGTTCAAAAAGCTGGCCTGGGAGCGTTGCACGCAAAAGCCGGGCAAGCTCTACCTGCACGTTTTCGACTGGCCCGCGGACGGCCGGCTGCAGGTGCCGCTCGCAAGCGCGGTCACCAAGGCCTACCTGCTGGCCGACAAATCGAAACAGCTCCAAGTGGAGAGTGCCGCGGATGGCGAAATCGTCAGCCTGCCCAGCGCCTCGCCCACACCCTACGCGGGGGTCGTCGTCCTCGATATCGCGGGGGCACCGGAAGTCACCGCGGCAGCGACGACGCGCATCCACCCGGCGGCGGACGGCAGTTTGACGCTCAAGGCCGAGGACGCCGAACCGATGGGGGGTGCCATCCGGGTGGAGTTGCACGATGGCGTGGGCAACCTCGGCTCCTGGACGGACCCAAAGGATTACGCGCAATGGTCGGTCACCATCGCCAGGCCGGTGCCTATGAGGTCGTGACCACGTTTGCCTGCGCGCCCGGCGCCGAAGGCAGCCGGCTCGAACTCAGCATTGGTAACCAATCTTGGACCGGGCCGGAGGTTCCCGCCACGCAAAGCTGGCAGGACTTTGTCACCGAAACCGCGGGAACCATTGAAATCCAGAAGGCCGGTCCGGCCAACGTGGCTTTGAAAGTCGCGGACATGCCGCGCGGCGCAGTGGTGAACCTCCGCTCCCTCGTTTTACGGCCGCTGAACTGATCGTGCCGCGCGAACGCGGAACTTCCACCGCCAGCCGGGTCTCTCCCGGCTGGCGGTTTTCGTTGGCGCAGGCGCTGCGTTCGCGCAATCACCAGTTGCGCGTTTCCCAGGATTTGCTATCAGACCGCCGCACCGGCGCCGTGGTCTGTGATCGCTGCCGGCGCCGCGAATGAAGGTCCAGTTGAACTTGCAGATGCGGCCGCAGCCGAACGACGAAACCTGCGGCCCCACCTGCTTGCACGCGCTGTACCGCTATTACGAGGATTCGATCTCCCTCGGTGCGGTGATCCGCCAGGTGCCGCGCCTGGCCAGCGGCGGCACGTTGGGTGTGATGCTCGCCAACCACGCCCTGCGGCGCGGTTACTGCGCTCGCATCTATTCCTACAACCTCCAGTTGTTCGATCCCACCTGGTTCGCTCCCGGTGCGCCCGACATTCGGGAGCGGCTCGCCGCCCAGTGCGCGGTCAAGCGCGATGCCAAGCTCACCACCGCCACCGAGGCTTACCTCGAGTTCCTGACGTTGGGCGGAGAGTTGCGGTTCGAAGACCTGACCAAGGCGTTGATTCGAAAGTACCTCAACCGGCAGCAGCCCATCCTGACCGGCCTCAATGCCACCTACCTTTACCGGTGTGCGCGCGAGTTCGGGCCGGGTTCCGATTACGACGACGTCCGCGGCGAGCCGCTCGGACACTTCGTCGTGTTGTCCGGCTATGATCGCAACCAGCGCAGCGTCAGCATCGCAGACCCGCTCCCGTCGAATCCAGCCACGGCCACGCACTACTACGAGGTCACCATGGATCGGCTGATCGGTGCCATCCTCCTGGGCATCCTGAGCTACGATGCCAATTTGCTGATCGTCCGGCCAAACTGAGCCGGGTGTCCCCGCCGCTTTTTCGTATGCGTATTCTGATTGTGGTTAACAATCCCCAGGAGTGGCCGCTCGAAGTACCCGGCGTCGAGGTGGTGGCCGCCCGTTCGTACCTGGTCGATCCGATCTTTGCGGACCTCGACCGGGCGAAGGTGTTCAACTTTTGCCGGTCCTACCGCTACCAGAGCATCGGCTATTACGTTTCCCTGCTGGCGGCGGCGCGCGGCCACAAGCCGATCCCTGACATCGCCACCATTCAGGACATGAAGTCGCAGACGGTCGTGCGCCTGATGTCCGACGAACTGGAAGAACTGATCCAGGAAAGCCTGGCCGGCATCCGCTCGAACCGTTTTACGCTCAGCATCTACTTCGGACGCAATCTGGCCGACCGGTACGACCGCCTCAGCGCCGCGCTTTTCAAATTGTTCCAGGCGCCCTTCGTCCGCGCGGAATTCGTGCGCACCGACAAATGGGACCTGCAAGGCATCGGCCCGATCTCCGCCCGCGACATTCCGGATTCGCACCACGGTTTCGCGGTCGAGGCGGCCTCCCAATACCTTGCCGGGCGCGGGCCGTCCACGCGACCGCGCGTGATCGAGCGCTACGACATGGCCATCCTGTCCGATCCGCAGGCCAAGGACCTGACTTCCGATCAGGCGGCGATCGACAAGTTCATCAAGGCTGCCGCCGGTCTGGGCATCCACGCCGAGGTGATCGACAAGGAGGGTTTCGCCCGCGTGGCCGAGTTCGACGCCTTGTTCATCCGCGAGACGACGAGCGTGAACCACCACACTTATCGGTTCTCGCGCCGCGCCGTGGCCGAGGGGCTGGTCGTCGTGGACGATCCCGACTCGATCTTGAAATGCAGCAACAAGGTCTATCTGGCGGAGTTGCTCGACCGGCGGCAGATTTTGACCCCAAAGACTTTGATCGTACACCGCGACAACGTCGATGAGATCGTGCCGCAACTCGGCCTGCCGTGCATTCTGAAGCAACCGGACAGCGCCTTCTCCCAAGGCGTGGTCAAGGCCGACACGGTCGAGGAAGTGAGACAAGGCGCCGAGGAGATGTTGGAACGCTCCGATCTGGTCATCGCTCAGGAGTTTCTCCCCACGCCTTTCGATTGGCGCATCGGCATCTTCGACCGCAAGCCCCTTTACGCCTGCCAGTATTTCATGGCCGGCAAACACTGGCAGATCATCAACCACGAAGGCGACGAAAACTCGCGCTTCGGTCGGGTGAAAACGCTGCCCGTGGAACTTGCGCCCAGCCGCGTCGTGCGCGCCGCTCTCAAGGCCGCCAACCTCATCGGCGACGGTCTCTATGGCGTGGACCTCAAGCAAGTCGGCCAGAAATGCTATGTCATCGAAGTGAACGACAATCCCACGATCCAATCCACCTTCGAGGACGCGGTGATGAAGGACTCCCTGTACGAGCGCATCATGGAGGTCTTTTTGCAGCGGCTGGAACGGCGTCGGCAAGGCCTGCCCGAATGAGCGCCGCGCCCGCCCGCCTGTCGCTGTTTACCGGCACCGGCGTCGAACTCGAGTACATGATCGTCGATGCCGCGACGCTCGCCGTTCGGCCGATCAGCGACGAATTGATCCGCGCGGTGACGGGCGCCTACCAGTCCGATGTCGAGCGCGGCGAGTTTTGCTGGTCGAACGAGCTCGTGCTGCACGTCATCGAGTTGAAAACCAACGGACCGGCGAAATCGCTCGGCCACCTGGCACGCGGTTTTCAAGCCGAAGTCAACGAGGTCAACCGCCGGCTGGCGTCCTTGGGCGCGCGACTCATGCCCACGGCGATGCACCCGTGGATGGATCCGCACGCGGAAACGCGTCTCTGGCCGCACGAATACAGCGCGGTCTATGAAGCCTACAACCGCATCTTCGGCTGCCAGGGCCACGGGTGGTCGAACCTCCAGAGCCTGCACCTGAATCTGCCTTTCGCGAACGACGCCGAGTTCGCCGCCCTGCACGCCGCCATCCGCGCGCTCCTGCCGATCCTGCCCGCGCTCGCCGCCAGTTCCCCGGTGATGGACGCGCGGACCACCGGCTGGCTGGACAACCGCCTCGCCGTTTATCGCACCAACTCGGCCAAGATCCCGTCGCTGACCGGACGCGTGATTCCGGAGCCGGTTTTTTCCGAGGCCGATTACCACCGCGAAATCTTCCAGCGCATCTACCGCGACATTGCCCCGCACGACCCCGACGGCGTGTTGCAGGACGAGTTTCTGAACTCGCGTGGCGCCATCGCCCGGTTCGGCCGCGGCAGCATCGAGATTCGCGTGCTCGACGTTCAAGAGTGCCCGCAGGCGGACCTCGCGATCACGGAGTTGATCGTCGAAACCTTGCGCGCGCTGGCGGCCGAACGCTGGCAAAGCCTGGAGTGTTTGCGGTCACGGGACACGGAGCGTCTCGAAACGATCTTCCTCGCGACCGCCAAGGATGGCGAAGCCGCGACCATCGGCGATCCTGACTATTTGAAAATCTTCGGCTGGCAGCGCGGCGCCTCCTGCACGGCCACGGACCTGTGGCGGTGGATTGCGGCGGAACTGGAGATGCGGTCGCGGCTGGCCCCGGACGCGGTTTGCGCTTTGGACCTCATTTTCGAGCGCGGTACGCTGGCGCGCCGGATTTTGCGTCGTCTGGGAGGCGATTGTTCCCGCGCACGCTTACAGGAAACCTACGGCCGGCTCTGCGATTGCCTCGCTTCGGGCCAGCAGTTCAAAGGCTGAACGAGCCGGTCGCTCGCCCATTCAGTTCAACAGGCGATACCAGTTGTCGCGCTGGTGCGGTTCGTAACCGAGGTCGTGGATCAGCCGGTGCATGTCGGCCACGGTCATGCGGAAAGTCGCGCCTGCCTGGCTGACCACGTTTTCCTCGATCATGATGCTCCCGAGGTCGTTCGCCCCGAACTTCAACGCCACCTGGCCGATGGCCGGGCCTTGGGTCACCCACGAACTTTGGACGTTGGCAAAGTTGTCCAGGTAAATGCGAGCCAGCGCCTGCGTGCGCAGATACTCGTGCGCGCCAACGGTCGGAGCCTTGAGCTTGGTGTTCTCAGCCTGAAACGTCCACGCGATGAACGCGGTGAAACCGCCGGATTTCTCCTGTTGTTGGCGCAGCCGCTCCAGGTGCTCGATGCGGTCCTCCACGGTCTCGACATGGCCAAACATCATCGTGGCGCTGGACTTCAAGCCCAGCCGGTGCGCCACGTCCATGACCTCCAGCCATTCGTCGCTGGTCGCCTTTAACGGCGACACCCGCTGCCGGACGCGGTCCACCAGAATCTCGCCGCCACCGCCGGGGATCGACCCCAGGCCTGCTGCCATGAAATCGCGGATGATTCGCTCCAGCGGCTCGCCGAACACGTCGCGGAAATGGATGAATTCGCTGGGGCTGAAGCCGTGGATGTTCACCGTCGGGAACTTCGCCTTCATGTGGCTGAGCAGATCCAGATACCACTGCTTGGTCAATTTCGGATGGTGCCCGCCTTGCAGCAAAATCTGCGTGCCGCCCAACGCCACGGTCTCCTCGATCTTCCGATCCATCTCGTCGTGGGAGATCACGTAGGCGTCGTCGTCGCCCTCCACGCGGTAGAACGCGCAGAACTTGCAATAGACGTTGCAGACGTTTGTGTAGTTGACGTTCCGGTCCACGATATAGGTCACCACCTCTTTGCCGCGGCCGTCGTAAGCCTGGGCCTTGGCCAGTTGACGGCGGCGGTCGGCGAGCGCGCCGAGATCCTCCAGCGGCAGCCGGTAAAGCCGCAGCGCCTCCGCGCGGTCGATCCGCTGGCCGTCCCACACTTTCTGCAACAAATCGTCAAGCGACGCGTCGTAAACCATGCGCCGAAGTTACCGGCTCCACCCCGGAATACAAAGTCTGACCCGCGACCCAATATCCGAGACCCGAAATCCGAAACCCTAGAGCCGTTCACCTTCCCACCACCTCCCACCCAAACCGGACGATCATGACCGCGACGATCACGAGAAAGAAACCGCGCACGAACCGGTTGCCTTTGAGCAGCGCCAGCCGCGTCCCGATCAGAGAACCTGCCACGTTGCACGCCGCCATCGGCAGGCCGTAGCGGTAAAGCACGTTGTCCGTCGCCGCGAAGTACGCGATCGCGGCGAGGTTGGTGGCGAAGTTGATCACCTTCGCGCTGGCGGAAGCCGTCAAAAAGTCGAAGCTGAACAACCCGATGAACGCGAAGATCAGGAAACTGCCCGTGCCGGGGCCGAAGAAGCCGTCGTAAAAGCCGATCGCCATTCCCACCACCACGCCAAAGACCCGCTCCCGGTGGGCGGTGAAGCGCGGCGCGTGCAGGTGCCCGAAATCCTTTCGGATGAACGCGTAGATCGCCACACTGACCAGCAAAACCAGGCTCACCGGCTTGAGCACCTCGGGCCTCAGCAACGACACCACCCGCGCCCCAAGGAACGAAAACGCGAACGCCGCCGCCTCTCCCCAGCCCTTTCTTTCACTGCCTGTGTTTACCGCGGGTGGTGCGGGCGACCGGCACGGGGACAGGACATGGTTGACACAGAGAGGACAAGACATGACTGACACTTTTGGGGTATCTCGGGGTGTTTTTCCGCGGCCATGCCGTGGAAAATCACTTCGCTGTTCCGAGTCCGCCAGCGCTTGGTCGAAGCCGCGCTGGCTCGCCGAAAACCCTTGGAAGAGGGGGGTCAGAGTTTTGGCATCAGCCGCCAGACCGCCTACCAGTGGCTGACTCGCTATCGCGCCCAAGGTCGAGCGGGGCTGGCGGATCGTTCGCGGCGGCCCCACCCCTCGCCCCAGCGCTTGGCCCCTCACGGGATCCGCGCGATCGCGCACTGGCGCCGCTGGCGACCGCATTGGGGCGCCAAGAAGATCCACTGCCAGCTTCGCCGTCAGCAGCCTCGGGCGCGAGTCCCTTGCGTGCGGACCATCCACCGCCGGTTGCACCGCCGCGGCTATGTGCGGCCCCGGCCGCGTCGGGCTCGCCGGGGACCGGCGCTGCCGTATCCGGGGCCGACCCAGCCCACCCGTCCCAACCAAGTCTGGACGGTGGATTTCAAGGGTTGGTTCCGGACCGCCGACGGGCAGCGGCAGGAACCGCCGACGGTGCGCGATCTCTACAGTCGTTACGGCTTGCGCGGGCAGCTGCTGCCCAATCAGGACGATCGGCCCGTGCGCCGCTCGATGCGGCGGCTCTTTCGGGCGCGTGGATTGCCCGAAATCATTCGGGGGGACAACGGTTCGCCCTTTGCCGGCACCGGCGCGCTGGGGCTTTCCCGACTCGCGGGGGGGTGGTTGCGCCTGGGCATTCGCGTCGAGTTCCCCCGCCCAGCGCGGCCGGGCGACAACGCGGCGCCCGAGCAGTTTCACGGCTGCTATCAGCGCGAAGTGGTGGCCGCCGGCGCGGCGGATCGGCCGGCCATGCAGCGCCGGTCCAATCGCTGGGGGCGCCACGACAACCAGGAGCGTCCGCCCGAAAGTCTGGGGCAAGCGCCGCCGGCGGGCGGCTATCGCGCCAGCCGCCGAGTCTATCGATCGGGCTTGTCGCCTTGGTGCTCTCCCAAGCCCTGGGTGGCGCGACGGGGGCGCAATCGCGGGCACATCAAATGGCCGGGACGCTTGCGCTTCGTCGGCCG
>JAKANS010000184.1 GCA_021823625.1 bacterium
AACGCTCACTCGTCAGGCTTATGGCTATCGCGACGAAGATTTCTTCATACTCAAACTACTAGGTTTGCATGAGTCCAGGAATAAACTCGTAGGATGAGCCCGTGGCGGGAAGGCGCGCCAATCGGGCGTTTGGTGGTCGGCGCCGCCGGGGCCGCGCGCGGGCGGTTCGCCGCCGGCCCCGGCTCCGTTTACTGCGCGGCCGGCCGTGCCGGCAAGGACATGCGGGTGGTGCAAAGTGGCCCGCTTGGCAGGCCTTCTCGCCACCGGGGCAAAGACGGGGGGAGCGGGCACGGCGATTGGGACCTGTGAAAAAGCCCCCGGAAATCCCGGAAGAGGCTGAAAAACGACATGAAAACAAAGCGAACCACATCGAACCGAAACACACTGGCCGTAGTGACCGCTCGCCCGCTGTTGGTGGCGCTCGTGATCGCGGCACTGGCCGGCGAACCGAGCGCGCCTCTAAGTTGGGGCGCTGAACATCCCAAGGAACTTCCGAAAGGCACGGCCAAACCGGCCGTGGCGCTGGAGGACGTCGTCAAACATATCGAGACCTACGTAAAACAGGCGTCGAAAGACGGCGCGTTCAAGGTCGAGGACAAGAAAGCCGGCAAACAGCTCTCGCTGACACTGGACCGCGTCCATCGCGAGCGGCGGTCGGCGGTCGGCCCTGATCTGTATTTTGTTTGTGCGGACTTCAAGGGCAGCGACGGCAAACGCTACGACCTGGACTTCTTCGTGCAAGGCACGAGCGAGGCCAACCTGCGCGTGTTGTCGGACAAAACCTCGGTCCACAAAGAGGACGGCAAAGAGCGTTACACCTGGGCACGCGATGCCAAGAAAGGCATCTGGGAGCAGAAGCCGGTGGGGACCAAAGCCAAAGAGCACCCCGCTCCAGAGCATCCTTAATCGGGCATTTTTTGAACAGCAGCATGAACACGCCACCTCACTGAGAACATGAAAACCACACGATTCTTCCCTTTGATGCCGGCCACGGTCGGGTTGACCGTCGCATTGTTTTTCACCTTGGCGGCCAGCCCGCCACAGGCACACGCCTACCCGCCGGCAGTCGGCATTCTCAGCAACCAAAAGAACTGCCTGGACTGCCACGCGAACAACGGCCCGTGGAAAGACGACCCGCGCACCATCATTGACATTCTCGACAAGGACACGATGAAGTCGCTCAAGCAAGCCGACAGCAGTTTCCTCATCGAGACGAAGCGCGGCACAGCCAGAACGCTGCTCACTGTCATCGGGCGGGCCAAGGGCGATGCGGTGGAAGCGCCTTACCGCAACGCATGGCTCTATATTGATCCGAAAACCATCGGCAGCGCGTCGCTCTCGAAATTCGCGCCCGGCTGGGACGTGAACCTGCCCATGTCCTGCCGCATCGTCGGCGACAAGCTGGAGCTTTACGAAGGCGCAACGCTCACGATGTTGCCCATGACCGTCCGTCCCACCGATGCCGCCCAAGACGCCGAGTTGACGCTGCAAGTGATGCTGACCAAAGGCGAGTCGGTCAAAGGCAAACCCAAGGAAGGCATGATCGGCAGCTATTTCGAGCGCAAGGTGAAACTCAAGGTCACTGATTAACCAAGGAACTCGCCCATGAAAATCCGACTCAATTCTCTCTGGCCGCTGCTTTTCGCCACGCCGCTGCTCGCCCAGACACCGTCCCCCGATGAAATCGCCGAGAAGTCGCAGCAAGCCTTTCACTACGCCGGACGGGACATGTCGGCGCGCGTGGTGATGACACTGGTGACGGCGGGCGGCGAACAGCGCGTCCGCGACATGACGATGCTTCGCCGCAACGGCGAGGCGGGCCGCCAGAAATACTTTCTCTATTTCCATAGCCCCGCCGACGTGCGCGGCACGGCGTTCCTCGTCAACAAAGAGCCGGGCCGCGACGCTGACCGCTGGCTGTTCATTCCGGCGCTCAACCTCGTCCAGCGCATCGCCGCGCGCGACGCCGAGTCCAGCTTTGTCGGATCGGACTTCAGTTACGAGGACATTTCCGGCCGCCTCCTGACGTTGGACACCCGCAAACTGCTGCGCAAGGAAACGCTCGACGGCAAGCCCTGCTACGTCATCGAAAGCATCCCGAAAAGCCGCGCCAGTTTCACGCGCAAGCTCGCCTGGATTGACCGCGCCAGTTTCCTGCCGCTCAAGGAAGAATACTATGACGCGCAAAAGGAACTGTTCAAAGTCTTCACCGCCGACGAACTGCGCGACGTGGACAGCCTGCCCACCATCGCCAAGCGCACGATGAAGAACGTCAAGAGCGGCCATCGCACGGAAGTCGTCTTTCGTCAGGTCAAATACAACGTCGGCCTCACGGACGACGTTTTCACGGAACGCTCGCTGCGCCGCCCGCCCGCCCAATGGATTTCCGGAGAATAATCGGGTTGGCCGCACTCGTGGCGGTCTCCATGTGCTGGCTGTGCCGCTCGTTTAACGCAAAGGCTCGGAGGCGCAAAGAGTTTTCCTGTCGCGCCGGAGCGAGCGAAGGCGGAAACTACGGATGAACACCGATTGACCTGGCGCGGCTGGCGCCGCAACCACAGATGAAAGCCACAAAAGAGCGCAAAGAGCGCGGAGCGGCGAACCCTTCTCTTTCTGTTCCTTGCGTTCCTTTGCGGCCAATTCTTTGCCAAGAAAACAAAGATTTGTGCGGTTGTAGTATGGATTCCGTTTGCTGCAAGAGACCGCATGGAACGCAAAAGTCCCTCCCGGCGATGCGCGTTGCTGAAAGCCCGAAAGAAAATAGGCCAGGACGCTTCAATCTGTTAGCGTGATGTGACTTTGTAGAACCGGCACTGTTTTGGATCGGTGTCGCGGAACAGAATCCGCCCAAGGGTGTTAACGACAGTCTGAAGCGGCGTCCAAGATGTCAAATCTTCCGAAGCCTGGAAAACGCAGGTGCGGCCAACTTCACCCTTGAAGCTCACTTGCACTCCGGTCTGCTGTTGATTCACCGCGAACCCAGTCAACGATTCGTCCAGTTGCAGGGCCGCATCCCACAGGTTCTGGCTTTGTGGGGTGTATGGGTCTGTCCCCGGCACACCTTCCCAGCCGTACGGATCGACTGGCGCTCCGCTCGGCTGCAGACGGACTTCGAAGTGGAGGTGTTCCAACATCTGTGAGTCAAGGCCGGCCCAACCCGAATGCGCGATCAACTGGCCTCGCTTCACCGCTGTTTGGTCGGGCCAGACGCAGTCGTTCAAGTGTAGGTAGTGAGTCGTGTAGTTTCCGTGGTCGATGTAGATCGTGTTGAATCGACTTCCCAGCACCCAATGAACAACCCCATCGGCGGCCGCGAGAACCGGCGTCCCTGTGGGCACACGATAGTCGTAACCGGGGTGGCCGTCGTAGTTCACAGTGGTTGCGTGGGTCGTGCGAGTGCCTGTATAGTTCGCGCCGCCGAGCAGGAAAGCAGCGCTGCCAGTACGCTGGGCTTCGGCAAGTGTCTTCTTGAAACTCCAGAGTGTGCCGGCTGGATCAGGGCGCGGTTCGTCTGGATCGCGTACCGTCCCGACCTCGCCGCTGGACGCCATGACGCTATTGTCCGGCTGGTACGGCGTGGTCATGTTGTGGTCGAAGACGCTAACGATTTCCGCCGTGTAGGGTGTCTTGCCTGCAAGCGGAAAGCCCAACTGGAAAGTTGGCGGAGCTTGGACTTGAAACGGAAACAGAGCCGACACTCTGCCACCGGAGTTTACGACCTGCGCGGTCCACGCGGCAGGTTGCGAAGTGAGGTTGGCCAAGCCCTTGATCTGAGTTGAACTGACGAAGACCGTGCGGTCTTGCGGAATCTGGTACGTTTCACCTCCAGTTCGGAGGACAACCACCGTATCGGCCTGGAATCCGCTTCCAAACAGCGTGAGCCACTGCCGCTGATTCACGGCGAGGACAGGGACAGGCGTGAGCGCTGAGATTGCCGGAACGCCTCCTGCCTGCGAATCGAGCAAGAAGTTGACTGTCGTGGTCTGGTGCTCCAAAACGACGAAACCAGGAAGCGCTTGAGCGAAGAACCCCGGACACAGCACCCTCAATTCATAGACCCCGGCAGCCAAGGCTGAAAGTTGGTAGGTCCCGTTGCTGCCCGTCCACCCCATCGCTCGGAGCTTCCCGGCACTCCAGACTTGGACCATAGCGTCAGCCACGGGTGCATTGTCGGCCCGCTTCCTTACTGTGCCAGCGAACTGCCCAGTGCCGGGAAGACGTTCTTGAACGCCAAGAAACAGCGAGAAGCGTCCGCCCACTCCGTCGCCGTTGCCCGACGCAACGACATAATGCGCGCCGGTCGTGGTCGTTGTCGCAGTGGCTGTGGCCCGGTCGTAATCCCAATTCGTGGCGAGCAGCGCGCCATCCGGTCCATATATTGTCAATTGCGGATAGAAACCCGAAACGCGATCCACGTCCCCCATCGCTGCCATGATGCCCGCTCCGGCGACCGCGTCAACTGACACCACTTCCAACTCGCCCGCCTCCAAAAGCCCCGTCACGTTGCCGCCGCTCTGCACGCCGCCCACTTCAGGATCGCTCGCCTGTGTGCCTGGACAACGTGCCACCGACAGATTGAAACGCCCCCCCCAGTGAATCGCCGTAGGCCGACGCCACCACGTAATGCGTGCCGCCCATCGTCGCCGTCACGCGCACGCTCGCCCGGTCGTAGCCCCACTGCGTCCCGAGCAGCGCGCCGTCTGGCCCATACACCGAGATTTGCGGACGAAAGTCATACACCCGATCCACGTCCCCCATCGCAGCCATGATTCCAGCTCCGACCACCGCGTCGAAGTAGTACCGCTGTGTCGAACCCGGCGAGAGCGTACCGCTCTTCACCTCGCCAGAAACAATCGGCTCGTCAGCCTTGGACTCTGCAAGATGCAGGTTGAAGAAAAGGACCGATCCCAGAACCAACGGGAGAGTTTTCATAAATTATCGCTGCCGATATTGCCACGGGCACGCTTGGGCGCAACGACCAATTGCGCGGCAGGCGGCACGGCATGGCACGGTTCACGCCGCTAGATTACGCGCAAGCGGATCACGAAGTAAAGCCTCGTGTTTGACCGTGAGGGTTTCCGGGAAGATGCGGTCATGCCGTCCCGCAAGCCCGAAGCCTGTCCGCACCGAACGCGACTCGGGAAGAATGTCGCGGCGTTGCGGGCGCGTCGGGATTTGACGCAGGAAGCACTGGCGGAAAAAGTCGGCGTGAGCGCCCGCTACATCCAAAACGTCGAAGCCGGCGACAACTTTCCCAGCCTGCCGACGCTGGCGCGTTTGCGCGCCGTGCTTCGCTGCGATTGGAACGAACTCTTCGCCGGTTGCGAGAAGGCGTGAGAAG
The DNA here is from genome assembly GCA_021823625.1 of bacterium. Lineage (GTDB taxonomy): Bacteria > Verrucomicrobiota > Verrucomicrobiia > Limisphaerales > J093 > DSVZ01. The sequence goes on from JAKANS010000184.1 coordinate 5,342, forward strand.
ATTTGCATCGGGCGAGTCGCCCGGTGGGGCAGGCGGGACGCACTGCGCTACTTTTTCCAAGTTTCGCTATGGAGCGACGATTTGGTTCAGTCCCGTGATGGCCAGTTCCACTTCTGCCGGTTTGGTCCGTCCGATTTTCCGGCTCAATCGCTCGACTGACAGCGTGCGAATCTGGCTGATTCTCACCCAGGATTTTCGCGGTTCGCGGCGTCCAGCTCCAGCGTGAGGGGGAATTCCGCGCGTTGCGGCTGGCTGGTCAGTCCAGTTGCAATTCTTTTTTGACCTGCGCCCACGGGATGCGCGGTCTGTTGCCGTTGACGCGTTTGGCGCGTTCAATGGTTCGCGCGTCCTCGATGTCTTCAATGGTCTGGCTCATCTGGCGCAGCAAGGTCTTGGCTTGGGCGAGTTGCTTGTTGAGCTGCGTCCAGTTGCCCGGCGGCTTGGCGGATGTCAAAGTGGCGTTACTCATAAATGTCTTTTCTGTCGCCGACATCATACACCACGAGGCAAGCGCCTTCCAATTCAAAGAGCGCGCGGTAATTGCCGGCACGCAGGCGATATTTGTTTTTGAAACCCTTCAGCTTTTTGATGTCGCCGGCCAGATCGTGCTGGGCGCGGTCAAGTTTCCCGCCAACCAAACGGCGGGCGTCCTTGGGCAACGCGCGGAGTTGCTCCAATGCCGACGGGAGGAATTCAATTTGATAGTGCATTTGCCCGCGCCAGGTCCGCCCAAAAAATATCGCTTCTCAATACTTGGGTCATGCGGAAATCTCGGTGGCGAGTCCTTCATCGGCCATCGCCTGCTCGGATTTGCGGTCGAGCTTGGCGCACTCGCGCGCGAGCGCGCTTTTGTCCATGTGGCTGATTTTTTCGGCCACCGCTTCCTGAACCACCTGACTGCGACTGCGGAAAGACCGGGTTTTGACCAGTCTGTCCAACCGCTGCAACAGGGTTTCATCCATTGAAATGGCAACTTTGGTGGCGCTCATGGTTCAATAATAGCTTGGCGGTTTTCTTCTGTCTATCGCGGACTGGCTGTGGTTTTCACGCCTTGCCCGCGCACAATTTTTTGCCGACAATCCGGGCTGCATGAAATCGAACAAATTGTCTCAATCAGCCTGCCCACCATCGCCAAGCGCACGATGAAGAACGTCAAGAGCGGCCATCGCACGGAAGTCGTCTTTCGTCAGGTCAAATACAACCTTGGGCTGACGGAAGACGTATTCACGAAACGCTCGCTGCGCCGCCCGCCCGCCCAATGGATTTCCGGAGAATAATCGGGTTGGCCGCATTCGTGGCGGTCTCGGTGTGCTGCGCCAGCGGCGAGGACATCAAACTCCCCGGCGATTGGCGCGGGAGCATCCACGGCTTTGGCCTGGTCAACTACTCCGCGCGGCCTGACTTTGAAGCGTCGCCCGGCGGCGACGGGCTGGGTGAACACGGCTTCCTGCTCGCCGACCAGCGTGTGCAACTGAAACTCGAAGCCCGCTCGCCCAAGGGGACAATCAGCCTGCTCGCTAAGCCGGAGTTTGCCTACGACGCTGTGGCGGAGGAATTCGACGCCGACGTGCGCGAAGGCTACTTCGATTTCGCCCGCGACCGGTGGGGCGTGCGCCTGGGCCGGCAAATCATTACCTGGGGTATCGGCGACCTCGTCTTCATCAACGACGTTTTCCCCAAGGACTACGCGGCGTTCTTTTCGGGCCGCCCGCTCGAATATCTCAAGCTCGGCGTGGACGCGCTGGACGTGAACTTCCAATCCGACGTGGTTTCCGCGGAATTGGTCGTCATCCCGCCGTGGTTGTTCACGCCGGACAATCTGCCGCCGCGCGACCGGTTCTATCAATTCGACCCGTTCCCCACGCTGCCGCGCGAAACCGACGAGCCGTCCGCGCAGTTGAAGAACACCGAGACGGCGTTGCGCCTTTACCGAACCGTCGCTGAAACCGAGTTGTCCGTCTATGCCTACCACGGCTTTTGGCGAAGCTACGCGCTCCAGCCCGACAACCCCGCCGCGCCCACACACGCCATCGAGACCTTTCCCGAACTGGCCGTGTTCGGCGCGAGCGCCCGGCGCAGCGGCTGGGGCGGCGTGTGGGGCGCGGAGATTGGCGACTACGATTCGCTCGACGACCGCTCCGGCACGAACCCCGCCGTTGAAAATTCCCAGTTTCGTTTTCTGGTCACTTACCAGCGGCAACTGGCGCAGGACTTGACCGGCAGCCTCGAATACTACGGTGAATGGATGCAGGACTACGCCGCCTACCGGCGCAGCGTGCCGGCGGGATTTCCCGTGCGCCCCGAATTGCGCGACCTCATCGGCCTGCGCCTCACCAAACTCCTGCGCTACCAGACGCTCAAGTTGTCGCTGTTCACTTTTTACAGTCCGCTGGCGCGCGACTTCTTCCTCAACCCCGAAATCAGCTACCACTTCACCGACCGCCTCTGGGCCACGCTGGGCGGAAACATTTTCGGCGGGCCGGGTCAATCCTTCTTTGGACAACTTGGCCGCAATGACAACGTTTACGTGGCCGTGCGCTACAGTTTTTGAGCCGGCTGGGAAGAACAGAGCTTAAGGTCCTGGGCTTCGAGTCAGCTTCAATTCAGGAGAGGGCGAAACGCGTCTTCCACGGTGAAGCGATCGCCGTGCTGAACGGCAAAAAGGGCTAATCAATCAGCAAATTATGGTGAGTCTTGTTGGACCCAAAGTAGGATAAACGCCTAGTTATGACTCACTAGGTCAAACCTGAGTTCCGCCTCGGCCGCGAGGGGGGCCGGATCACGAACGAACGTATGACCCGTTCACATGGCAATCGAGAAATGAGCGAGCCGCCTCCAGAACTGGCTGCGCCTCAACCGGAGGCAAGGCCCGTGGGATTTGCCGGAGCGGTCTTCGACGCGCTGGCTTCGGTGAGGTTCGCCCTCTCGGTGATCGTCCTTATCGCGACCGTGTGCGCGGTGGGCACACTCCTGCCCCAAGGCACGGAAGTGGCGGCCTATCTCGAGCAGCATCCCGCGGCCGCCCGCCGCATGGAACTGTTTGCGAAGCTGGGGCTGACCCATGTGTTTCACGCCTGGTGGTTCATCGCGCTCCTGGGCGTACTGGCGGCGACCGTGGTGGTCTGTAGCGCGCGCCGGTTCGCGACCCTCCGGCGGACGACCGGCTTCGCCCAACGCCGCGCGCTGGGGTCGATGCTGACGCACCTCAGCATCTTGCTCATCCTGGCGGGCGGAGTGATTCGGGGTATCTGGGGGGAATGCGGCTACGTTGAATTGCGCGAGGGCGAGAGTATCACCCGCTTCCAGGTCGAAAAGGGGGAAAGGGCATTTCCGTTCGCGCTGCAATTGGCAAAGTTCGAGATCGAGCGCTACCGCGAGCCACAGGGGCCCGACAAGGCACGCGGAGAGAAGCGCAACGAGTCGCCGCCACACGACCATCTCATTGTGGAGTGGCCGGCACGGGGGCTTTCGATCACCCTGCCGGCGAGCCTGGGGGTGGAGCGCGTGCTGGCGCCGACGGGCGAACCGCTGGCGGAGACGAACAGCTTCCGAATCACGGTCCTCAAACACGTGCCGGACTTTATCGTCGACTCCAAGACACGCGAGGTCTCCAGCCGTTCGAGCGCGTGGAACAATCCGGCGATTCTCGTCCGCGTGAAGGGGCCTGCCTACGAGAACAACCGCTGGTTGTTTGCCAAGTTCCCGGACTTCACCATGCACAGCGGCCCGGCGCAGGGCGCCGGCCCGGACCCATTGCGCTTGGTTTACGAAACGCACACGGCCGTCGAACCGGCAGTGGCAGGGCCGATCAAGGGCTTCAAGAGCACGCTGAAGGTCCTCGAACGGGGCGAGGTCGCGCAGACGAACGTGGTCGAGGTCAACCGTCCCCTGTCTTACCGGGGCTACGCCTTCTATCAGACCGGGTATCGGCCGGAAGACTTGTCGTGGACCTCGCTCCAAGTCGTGCGCGACCCCGGTGTGCCGGTGGTGTATGCGGGCTTTGGGCTGATGATCCTGGGCCTATTCGTCGTATTTTACCTCAACCCGTGGCTGGCGAACCAGAGGAGGCGCGCGTGAAGTTGTTTGTCGCCGGTTCAAGTTTCAAGTCCGCCTCGGTGGAAGTGCGGGAGCGACTGGCGGTGGCGCCGTCCCGGTTGGGCTGTGCCGGCTGCCGTTTGAAGGTCTTCGGCGAACTTGCCGAAGTCGTGCTCCTCTCGACCTGCAACCGGGTGGAAATCTACGGCGTCGCCAGTGGACCCAACCGCCATGTCGAGGCGCTCCTTGGCTCCCTGAGTTCCGGCGGTGGGGACGTGGTTTCACCGGCCTACGTGCATGAGGGGGCAAACGCCGTGCGGCATCTGGCCAAGAAAGGGGCGCGCGCGGTGCTGGTCTCCAACCGCTCCTTGGAGCGGGCCCAAGCGCTGGCGACCGAATTCGGCGGGCGCGCGGTGCGTTTCGACGAATGTCTCGGCGCGATGGTCGAAGCCGACATCGCCGTCAGCTCCACTGGCAGTCCGGAAACCATTCTGAACCGGGCGCAGATCGAAACGGTCATGCGTGAACGGCGAGGTCGCCCGCTCTGTTCCCGCTCTGTTCCCGCTCTGTTTGATCGACATCGCGGTGCCACGCGACATCGACCCGGACGTGCAAGGGCTCGAAAACGTTTACCTCTACGACATCGACGATTGGGAAGGAGTCATGCATGAAACCGTGCGGCTCCGCGAACAGGAGTTGGCCCGCTGCGCTGCCATCGTCGCGCAAAGGACTGCCGAATTGATGGCCAGGCGCACTCCGACCCATCCGAAACCTTATGACGCTCGCCTTCAATCTCAGCCTGATTGGCTATTTGGCGGCGCTGCTGTTTGCTGCGGCTAACCTCGTCGCCCGACAGCAGCGGCGGCTGGCGCAAGCCAGCACGGCCGGCCTGGTGGTGGGCGTCTTGGCCCAGACCGTTTACATGGTCTGGCGCTGGCTGGCAGCCGGCCGGGCGCCGTTCGGCAATATGTTCGAGTCGCTCGTGCTCTTCGCGTGGGCGATCGTGGTGGTGTACCTCGCCTTGCAAGCACGCCGCCAGCTCCCGGTGTTGGGAGTGAGCACCGCGCTGCTGGCGGTGCTGGTGCTGGCGTACGCCAGCACCTTCGAGACAAACATCGAACCGCTCATGCCGGCGTTGCGGAGCAACTGGCTCACCGTGCACGTCTTCGCTTGTTTCCTGGGCTACGGCGGGCTGGCAGTTGGGTTCCTGTCGAGCATCTGCTACCTGGTTGCCTCGCGGAAAGGCCGAACTGTGCCACTGCGGGCGGCCGCCGCCGGCGAGGACCCAGGCCGGCTCGTGACGCCCTCCAACCCTCCGGTGGGAGCGGAGGTTGTCGGCGCGCTGGAGTCCGCCACGGACAAGACCATCGCCTTCGGATTCCTGTTCCTGACCGTGGGCATCCTCTCGGGGGCCGTCTGGGCGAACTCGGCCTGGGGCACGTATTGGTCGTGGGACCCGAAGGAGACCTGGTCGCTCATCACCTGGTTCATTTACGCGGTGTATCTGCATTGCCGGTTCCTGCGGGGTTGGCGCGGCACACGGGCGGCGTGGATTTCGGTTCTCGGGTTCAGCGCCGTCATCTTTACCTACTTTGGGGTGAACTATCTCCTGAGCGGTCTGCACAGCTATGCGAAGTGAAGCTTTCGATTTACCCGCGATCTGCGGGGCAGCTTTTGGCGGCGGAACCGCGGCGGCACGGATGTGTTGCCGGACGGTCCACCGCCGAAACCGGCAGT
>JAKANS010000021.1 GCA_021823625.1 bacterium
ACAATTCAAAAAGTCTTAAAGTCGTTTTCGTTGACGCGCCTCGATGCCTTCGGAAAAACCTTCCGAATATCTCGAATCACGGGGCTATTGGGACGACACCGAACTCGGAAGAAGGCGGTCAAGAGGCCCTTCGGGCGGAGCGCTTCCCCCCTCGATGTTACCCACGATAATCCCGGAAGAAGCCCTTCCTGGAAGCCCGGCTCAGCGAATCCACAACCTGGGTTGACGGTTGTCGCTCGCCTGCGGCGTCCTGCGGCGCACTCGCCTGGCACGGCTTTCGCATAGGGCGGTGTGCCGACGGCACGGGCGGCGGGACTCGCTACTCTCGAGAGTGCCCAGGGAACGTTCGTGGATTGTCCAACGAATCAAACGGGTCGGGCGGGAGCCTCCAAACGCTTCATCCAGCGCCACACTGTCGTGCGATCCACCCCCGCGCGACGCGCCACCTCCGCCTTGTTGTCCCCGCACGCCGTCAATAGAGCAGAGAGTTCTTCCTTGGTGCGGACTCGTACGGCCGGCTTCCCACCGCACTTTGGCGCCGCTCCCGTTGGCGATTGGCCGGCTTGATCGCAGATTTCCCGGCGCAGTTCCATCATCCGAATCTCCACGGGAAGATCAAACAGCCCGATCTCCGGCCCCTGGCAGGTCACGAAGGCATGTTCGATGGCATTCTCCAGTTGCCGCACATTCCCCGGCCAGCAGAAGTCCATGAGAATGCGCCGAACGTCCGCGGAGAGCTGGTTGATCGCCTTACCGGTTTCGCGATTGAACCAGTCCAGGAAATGCTCCACGAGTGGCATGATATCCGTCGTTCGTTCGCGCAACGACGGCACGTGAAGGGGAAAGACGTTCAACCGATAAAACAAGTCCTCTCGGAACCGCCCCTCGGCCACGAGGCGTCGCAAGTCGCGATGCGTGGCCGCGATAATGCGCACGTCCACCCGGCGCACACGGCTCTCGCCCACCCGTTCAAATTCATGCTGCTGCAAGACGCGCAGCAGTTTCAACTGAATGAGCGGACTGAGATCCCCGATCTCGTCGAGAAACAGAGTGCCTCCATCCGCCAGTTCGAAGCGTCCCGGCTTGTCTTTCACCGCGCCGGTGAACGCGCCCCGGGCATGGCCGAACAGTTCGCTCTCCAGCAGCGTTTCCGGCAGCGCGGAGCAGTTCACCTTGACCAATGGTTTGTCCCGGCGCGCGCGCTCAAAGTGGATGGCTTCAGCGACAAGTTCCTTGCCCGTTCCGGTTTCGCCCAGAACCAGTACGGTGGCCGTCGATTCGGACGCCAGGCGGATGGCGGCCCGGACGGCGCCCATCGCTTCGCTCTGGCCAATCAGGCGCTCGCTGGTGGCACAGCCCAAGCGCGAGCGCAGACGCGACACCTGGGCTTGGAGCGCCTTAAGGGGACGCAAATCGGTGAAGATATGCACGGTACCCGTGGCGTGCTCGGCACCGTCTGACAGCCGCCGCGTGCTCCGCAACACCGGCACCCGTCCGCCGTCCCGCCGTTGGAGAGTGCATTCCACGGCATCGGGCGGCGGCCCCGCGCTGGCCGGGCGGGATTCTGGGTTTGCGACAACCTCACCGGCTGCAGCGGCCTGGCAATGAAGCAGTCCACAGTCCTGGCCCAGAACCTCCGTCCGGCTGTAGCCGGTCAGCGTCTCCATCGTTTGGTTCCAAACCTGGATGCGGCTGTGCAAATCCGTCACGACCACGCCGCTGGGCAGCGTTTCCAGAATCACTCGCCAGTCCAGGCTCATACTCCGCGTTCAGCCGCATAATCGGCCAACACACCCTGTAGCCGGGCCTTCAACTCCTGGACCGACGGCGATCCTTCAAAGCGGTCAATCGGCACGCCGTTGTGGAAGAGAATCAGGGTGGGCACGGTGAAAACGCCATAACGTCCCGCCAGTTCCGGGTTGTGGTCCAGATTGACCTCGGCAACCTCCAGTTCGGCCTCAAGTTCACGCGCGAGCCGGGCCAGTGACGGGGCGAGGATTTGGCATTGGCCACACCAGGAAGTGTAGAAATGCACCAGCACCGGCTCGACCGCCGACTTGATTTCGCGCTCGAATCCGGTGTTCGGGTATTCAAGTACTGTTTTCATAGGTCCGTCTCCCGTTAAGGCTGCTATTAACCGAGCCGGCAGCGGCGGAAAAGTTGCGCGCACGGCGTGCCGGCGTATCGACTATCATCACGGGCATGATTCCGGGGGCGAACCGGTGCGCAACCATGCCGGCCGGCATTCCACGACGAGTTCCAGACGCCTCGCGGTGGCACCTCGTCGTCGATTCACTCGCGGTTCGCACCTCTGTTCTCCTGTCCATGGTGATGATGCTGGTGGTGGTGATGGTGACCGTGTTCGTGGTCGTGATGATGCTCGTGGTGTTCGCACCCATCCGGCGGCAGCGTCAACTGACCTTCCAGGTAGGCGGCCACCAGCGCCGGCACCGTCGCATTGGCAAGGCCCGCCCGCACCGCGATTCCGTGGTGCCCGAAATGGGCCAGCGCCCGGCGACTAATGCCGCCCGCGATGACGACCTGCACGCCCAGTTCCCGCAGCCAACGCGGAAACAGACCGGGCTGGTGTTCGGGGGCGGACACGATTTCGGTGTGGAGCGTCAGCTTCCGTTCGGCGTCCACTTCCACCAACGCGAACTCGCGGCAGCCGCCGAAGTGGCCGGACAGGCAGCCGTTTTCATAGGGGATGGCGATTTTCATAGTTGAGAGGGTGATGTGCTTGCGGAATCGCTGCCGCGATCGCTCGTCTTCGGAGTGAAAAGCAGCGGAAAAACGATGTCGCTCGTGCAGCAGGGCAGCCAGACGGCCAGGAAAAGAAACATGGCAATCAGCGCTCCGTCCGCCAGACTTACCACCGGCCCCAGCGCCATGGCGATGTGGAACAAGGACGCCCATGTGCTCACGAACACGTGACCCGCGTGCGGGAATTTCGTGTGGGGCCACACGAAACCGATGAAGATGCCGACGCCGGCGAGCGGATTGACCAGCCACCACTTTTCGATGAAGCCCAGGTGCAGTCCCCGATGGGGCAGCGCCAGGAGCCATTCACCGGCAAACGGCAGCAGGCAGTCGCTCAGGGTGGCGATGCCGACCGAGCCGAAGTAGCCGATGGCGAGTGTTGCCCATAAGCCGCGCCCGCGATGCCGTCGAAACATGGCGGTGGTGACCAAGGCGCTCAGCAGCACGTGGAGCGGGTGCATCGTCCAGAACAGCGTTGTCGAGAGCGACCGGGAGGCCTGGGTCCAAATCAGCACAACCAGCAGGAACACGCCACTCAAGGTGCCAAGCGAAGTGAATGGCACGTGCGCGCGGAGTTCCCGCCAGACAACGCTCAGGCGGCGGTCCGCATTCGTCTTCGGGGCGGTCACGCCCGGCGTCGTTTCCCGGCGAGTTTTGGCGCAGTGGGCCTGGCCGAAAGCCGGCATGCCGAGTTGGGCGCGTTTCCAGCCGGGCAGGCCGGTGATGCGAAACCAGTGGCGCGGATTGCCCCACTTTCCCAACCGCGAGTGAAAATTCCGGTCCGAATTTTGCGCCAGCCTGGACTGGCCGGAACCGGCCTCGCCGGCGGTGACTTTTGTTCGGTCTGGTTTCATGTTGCGGTTCGGTTGGCAGTTTGAGGACTTCACGGCGTGGCGGCCGCCGGCGGTTTGCCGGCGAGTTCCCGCAGCAGTTCCGGCGTGATTTCGGTGGCAGTCAGCAACCGCCCGCCGTGGTGATCCTGCAGGAAGCGCTCTGCCGCCTCGCGTCCGGCAACCGGCACCAGCGCCTTGCCCATCGGACCCGCCACGTCCGATCCCATCACGAAAATCACCTCGCCGATCTGGGTGCGTTGCTGCGTGTAGTATTCCGTCACCCACGCGTCGCGGCTGCCGGTACCGCGCGGGCTTTGGCGCCACGCAAACAGGCAACGGGGACAGCAGAAGCGCTCCTCGGCGCCCGCTTCGGTGGTGGCGCCCGCCACCCAGCGCGGGTGGTCGTCCACCAACATGCCGCACTTGGCGCAACGCGCGCCCTGCGGTCCACAGCCGGCGGCCAGCCAGGCTAGAGCGGCGATGACCGGCAGGAACTTCGATGGATTCGCGTTCATGATTCAAATTGCCCCAAACACGGATACGCCACCGGAGCGGACAAGGTAACTCACCACCGGAAACGCACCGCACGCCACGACGCCCGCCCAGGCCAGCGCGGACCACCGCGCCACGGCTTGCTGGAACTCGCGGGCGAGCGCCGGGTTCCCGGCCGTGCCACGATTGAGCTCCACGACCCCGAGCCCGAGGCTGGTCACGGTTGCGGTGAATAGCGCGCCGAAGAGCGGCCAGCCCAGCCACCCGCCCTGCGCGTGGAACAGGCAGAACGGACAGAGATGCCCCGGTGTGGCCAAGGCGTACGGCGCCACCACCCCCATGACGGCGGGCACCGCCATGACCGCCGCCAGCGCGGACAAAACCGCAGCCAGCAGCGTCGCCGGCCGCCCCGGCCAACGCCAGGTTGCGAGGCTGGCGGCCAAGGCCAGCAGCGCGGCGGTCAGGCCGAGTCCACCGGCCCAATTGGGCGACACCACCAGCTTCGCGGCCTGGGTGTTGACGGCCACGTCGTCGAGCCACACCGAACAGCACGACGCGATCACGCTGAAGTCCAGTTCCCGCGCGAAGCGGACGGCGAAGACGAAGTCCATCGCGGCCAGCGGCCCCACCCCGAGCAAGGCGAAGAATTTGCGGCGGGTCAGCGCCGGCGTTTCGAGCCGGAGATCGAACCGGTGGAGCACCACCCACAGCCCGCAGGCCACGGCGGCCAGCGCGCTGGCCAGCAGCCCCGGATAGCCGCTGCGGGTCGAGGCCAGCACGCCAAACGCACACATGGCCCCGCGAATCCCACCCACGAGGTGGTCGGCGACGAGGACTGACAGCGCCAGCCCGAGGATTTCCACCAGCAGCGCCACTTGCATGACCGCCGCCACCAGTTCCGCCCGGCGTTCCAGCGCGAGCTGCGCTTCGCTGGACTGGCCGGCCCGCCAACGCCAGGCGATGGCCACACCCAACCCGGCGCCCAACCCGCAAAGCCCGGCGGCCACGGCGGACTGCGTCAGGCGAGCCAGAATCCAGAGGTTGAGAAAGTTCGTGGACATGGGGAACGCTCAGGTTTCGATCGCACCATCCACGAGCCGGAGCCGGCCGTCCACGCGCGGATCGTTCACCAGGCGCAAGTCGTGCGTGGTCGCCAGCAGGGTCCGGCCTTCGGCGCGCAGTTCGACCAGCAAGTCCACCAAAAGCTGGACGTTCGCCGTGTCGAGCGAGGCCGTCGGTTCGTCGAGCAACAGGATGGGGGCGCCGCCCAACAAGGCCCGGATGATGCCGGCGCGCTGGCGTTCGCCGGCGGAAAGCCGTTCGACCGGCGTGCGCGCAAAAGCGGCAAGACCGAATCGTTCCAGCAGCTTGTCCGCTTGCCGGCAAACCGCCGGTGGCGGACCGCCTTCCGGCACGAATGGCAGCAAGAGGTTTTCGGCCAGGCTCAGGCCTGCCACGAGCGCGAATTCCTGAAACACCATGCCCACGCCGTTGCGGCGGACGAGCGAACGGTGGTGGTCGCGCAGGTGCGTGATCGGCCGGCCGTTCAACTCCACTTCGCCCGCCGTGGGCGCGATCATGCCGGCCAGCACACCGAGCAACGTCGTCTTGCCCGACCCGCTCGGGCCGCTCACGACCCAGAAGCGGCCCGCCGGGATCGCGAGGGCCACGTCCCGAAGCGCGGTCTTCTCCACCCGGCCGTTGGCGTAACGCTTCGTCAGGCCGTGGGCGCGGATGGCGATGGCGGGCACCTCGTTCATGCCACCCCCCGGAGCAGTGCCAGCGGGTCGCGCGTGCTCGCCCGCCAGGCCGGCACGAGACTCGCCGCGACGAAAGGCAGCATCACGAGACACACGAGCACCAGCACCTGGCCGGCCGTCACCGCCGGCGCCGGTCGAAACGCCGGATAAAGCGAACTCCAGCCAAACAGCACTTTCGCCAAGCCGGGCGCCTGGGCATGAAACACAAAGACGTAAGCGCCCACGATCCCCGCCAGGGCGCCGTGCAAGGCGATGACCGCATTTTCCCACAGCCGCGCGAGCAGCACGTCGCCGGTCTGCCAGCCCATCGCCTTGAGCGCGCCGATCTCGCGTCGTTCGCCCGGCCCCACACCGGTCAGCCGATCCCACGCGAGTACGAGGAAGGCGACCAGTGCGGGCATCAGCATCGCCCCCAGAATTCCGCCGCGCGTGTCGAAGGTCAGATCGTAGGCGCGGTTCATGAGCTGGCGGTCGAGGATGCGCGCGTCGGGCATGAGGTCGGCAATCTTGCGGGCGGCGACCACCGCCTCGTCGGGCGTGCTCAGGTGCACCGCCAGGTCGGTCGCCAGCCCGGCCGGCACCTGCAGGAATTCACGCGCATCCGTGGCACTCATCAGGATCACGTCCGCGGTCCACAGCGCGACACTCGACCGGAACAGGCCGACGATCTGTAAGCGCTTGCCGACCTTGCCGACCGGCAACGTGATGGCATCGCCCACGTCCAGCCCCAGAAAGCCCGCGAGCGCCTCGCCCATCACCACTTCGCCCGCCACGTCGGGGTTCAGGAAGCGCCCCCGGCCGACAACTGCCGGCGCGTCCACCGGCTGGCGCTCCGGGCTGGCGTCAACGCCCACCACGGTGAAGTTACCGGCCAACGCCGGGACGAAGTAGTAACCCCACACCCGCGCCGCGACGGACGTGATTCCGGCCAGCGCCGCGATCCTGGGCACCCACTGCTCTGAAATCAGCGCCGGCCGGCCGGCGACGAGGCGTTGCACGGTCAGGTCGGGCAAGGCTGCGGCGCCAAGGTGGAACTCGCGGCGCAAGGCCTCGGTGAGCAACAGCACCGCGGAAAAGGCGAACGTGACCAAGGCCAACGCGCCGCCGAGCGCGACCGTTCGCCCCGCGCGACGGCGGCTGCTGCCCAGCGCAAAGCGGATCAATGCCAGGTGCCGTTTCATGGCGCTGGTGAACCTGCAATTGGCATCGCCGGAGCCACCGCGGTGCCCGCCAGCACGGCCCCCGGAGGAGCGATCACGGCGCCGGCGGGATCCGCGTCCAGGATGGCTGGCGCATCGGCAAAGGCCGCGCCGGGCTCGCTCAGCGAAGGATGCCGCAACCAGCGCGAGGCGCTGGACAGGGCCATGTCCGCCGTGCCCAACACCCGAACGATGGCGTGGATTGCCGGCTGCGCCTGCCGGTGCTTCGCCCTCAACCGCGCGGCGTCCCACACGGTACCCACGCCGCCGATTACCAAAAGCGCCAGCGTCGCGGCCGGCCAGGCCAAGCGATGGGGTTTCGCGTTCATCCCGGTGGCGGCGCGTGGTGGTGATGCCCTTCGCCATGTTCGTGGTGTTCGCAGCCGTTGGGCGCAGCCATCGGTTGGCCGTCGAGAAACGAATCCACCAGTTCCTGCACCGTCGCGGCCGGCTGGCCGGCGCGCACTGTGATGCCGTGTTCCGCGAACAGTCCCAAAGCGCGGCGGCCGATACCGTCCGCGATCACGACCTGGACGCCGTGTTCCCGCAACCAGCGGGGGAACAGCCCCGGCTGATGCGCGGGCGCGGCCAGAAACCGAGGGTGCAGCATCACCCGAGTCTCGGGGTTTACTTCGACGAGGGCGAACTGCCGGCAGCCCCCGAAGTGTCCGTGCAAACGGCCGTTTTCGACTGGGATGGCGATTTTCATGGGCGGTTGATTTTCCGTTTTGATGGGCGACTGACCACCGCGCGGCCGCGGGCCGGGCGGTGACCGGGATGGGGCCCGAAGGGAGGCTGGTTTCGTTTTCCCGCCGGGCGGTTGGACGGCGCGCGGAAACAACCGGGGAGTCGCAACTCCGGCGCATCGAGCGTCCGGCTGAGAAAGGCCGGAATCACGGCCTCGAGCTCGCCGCAGACCTGGGAGACCACGCGCACGCCGGCATCGGTCAGGAGTTGCTGGAGCATCTGGGTGATGGCGCCGCAGATCAGCACGTTGACCTCCAGCTCAGCCAGGCAACGCGCAATGCCATCGCTGGGTTTGGAAGAGCGTGACCTCGCGCCGCCCCACCTCCGCCCGGCCTTGGACCCGCACCAGGATCAGCCGGGACGCCACATCGAACACCGGCGACACGCGGCCCTGAAAATGGGGTATCGCGACCAGCACAACGCCGTGCACTGCGATTCTGATGCCAACCGCGCGCCGGGCCGTCGCGACGTTGAAAACCAAGCCGGATTTCACGTTGGCCAGCCGACGGCGGGCGTCCTCGCTTGCAGATTGCATGGCGAATGCCCCGGCCCACCGCTGCATTGTGCAAGTGCGGGAGGCGCCTGGTTTTCCACCGGTACGGCCGCGTGACCCCGCACCCGGCGACGCAACAACGGAACGCCCTTGCACCACCCGCGGACAACACGGGCGGGCGCGTTCAAGGCGGCGCGAAGGCCAGGGCTGGCGGAGAACGCGCCGGGCCGGGCCGGGGCTCCCGGTTTGGCCCGCGACTTGCGAACTGGCACGGCGCAAAAACTCGAGTTATGCGCTTGCCATGCACCCCGGTGCGCCAACCACCCGCCCGGACCGGCACCCCGTTGGGTTGCCGCCCGCGGTTTTCCGTGCCGGCGCGGCGGCTCCTGACGATTCTGGCCGTGGCGTTGCTGGGGGGATGTGACCGCGAGTCGCCGCCGACGAACTCACATCGCCAGGGCCATCCGCCCGGGGGGCGGGCGGCGCCGGCGGCGGCGGGCATTTTCCAGGACGTTACGGCCGCGGCGGGCGTGGACTTCGTTCACCAGCTTGCGGACGGCCAATTGTCCAACATCATGGAATCCGACGGCGCGGGCGGCACGTTCCTCGACTTCGACAACGACGGCTTCATGGATTGCTATGTGGTCAATTCCGGCCCGGCGCCGGTGCTCTCGGATGCACCCGCCGGTACGGAGCGCTGGCCGAACCGGCTCTTTCGCAACCGGGGCGACGGCACCTTCGCAGACGTGACCGAGCAGGCGGGGGTGGCGGGGCATGGGTTCGGCACCACCGCCGCCGCGGCCGATTACGACAACGACGGCGCGACCGACTTGCTGGCGGTGAACTTCGGCGGGCTGATCCTCTATCACAACGAGGGCAACGGCACCTTCACCGACGTGACCGGGAAGTCCGGATTGAACTCGAAACAGGCGGGCATTTCCGCGACCTTTCTCGACGTGGACAACGATGGCTATCTGGACGTCTTCGTAGCCAACTATCTGCACTACGACCCGGCGGTGAAAGTGCCGGCGGGCACGAAGGCGCCTTATCCCGGACCGCTCGCTTACGAACCGGAGTTCAACGTCCTTTATCGCAATCGGGGCGATGGCACCTTCGAGGACATCAGCGAGGCGGCGGGCATCCGCATCGCCGGACACCGCGCCATGTCGGTCACGGCGTTGGACTACGACCTGGACGGGAACGAAGACCTGTACGTCTCGAACGACGGCACGCCCAACCTGCTGTTGAAAAACGACGGCCAGGGGCGCTTCACCGAGATCGGTTTGAAGGCCGGCGTCGGGTTCAACCAGTTCGGCGCCGCCGACGGCTCGATGGGGGCAGCGGTGGGAGACGGCAACGGGGACGGACTCCCCGACCTGTTCGTGACCCGCTTCGGCAGCGCGTCGCTTTACCTGAATTCGCGCGGCGGCTTTTTCGAGGATCGCATCCAACCTTCCGGCATCCTGCAGGTCTCCGCGTCGGACACCGGCTGGGGCGGCAACTTCCTGGACTTCGACAACGACGGCGACCTGGATTTGTTCATCGCCAACGGCGACGCCCATTTCATGCGCGGGATGTCCCCGCGGCTCCTGGAGAACCGCGGCGACGGCTCCTTCATCGACGCGACCGGGAAGGGGGGACCTTTGTTCGAGCGTCCGTTAAATGCCCGCGGAAGCGGGGCCTGGGATTTCGACAATGACGGCGGGGCGGACTTGCTGATCACGACGTTGGGCGGCCGCGCGGTCTTGTGGCGCAACGTGGGGCCGGCCACGAACCATTGGCTGACGCTCACGCTCCAAGGCACGCACGGCAACCGTGACGGCTTCGGCGCCCAAGTGCGCGTGACGGCGGGGGGCCGCACCTTTTCCGCGGAGGCGCGCTGCCCGACCGGCTATCTGTTCCAGCAAGACCCGCGTCCGCACTTCGGGCTCGGGGAAGCGAAGACGGTGGACCGGATCGAGATTCGCTGGCCCGGCGGAGCGACGCAGACGTTGACGAACGTGGCCGCCGACCAGTTGCTGAAAATCGCCGAACCCGGCGAGTCGCGGTGGCCGTGGCGTCGCTGAACGACGGTCCTTCCATGAATCCGTCCTCCGCTTGTTTCCGAAACGTGTGGCTCGCTGTCTGCACGCTGGCGTTTGCGGTCACCGGTTGCCGCGAGTCTGCGGAGCCTGCCGGCGTGCCCCCACGCGTCGTGTCCGAAATGAACCGCGGCGTCGGTTTCATGGGGCAATATCTCTACGACGACGCGGTGGAGGCGTTCGAGCACGCGCTCCAGGCCGCGCCCGACCTGGCCGAGGCGAAGCTCGACCTCGCCATCGCGCTCTTCAACCGCAACCGCAAGGAAGACCTGGACGCCGCGGCCAAGCGGCTCACCGAAGTTCTCCAGAAGGAACCGGGCAACGTCCGCGCCCTTTATTTCAACGCCATCGTGCTCCAGCATATCGGCAAGGCCGAACTGGCGGTGCCGTGCCTCGAGCGAGTCGTGCGACAGAGACCAGACGACGGCGCCGCGTGGTACCTGCTGGCGCTCTGCAGACAGCGTTTGAACCAACCCGCGGAGACGGAGTTCATGCAGGCGGTGCGGTACCGCCCCTATCTCTACAGTGCCTACTACCAGCTTTACCAAGCCGCGATGCGTGCCGGCAACGAAGCCAAGGCCACGGAATACCTCACGCGCTTCAAGGCCCTGCGCGAGAGTCCGCTGGGCGAGTCGATCGAGCTGCCGCAATACAATCAGATGGGCGAACTCGCCCTGGCCCGCCCACTCCCCGCGTCGCCGATCCCTCCCGTTACGCGGCGCCGCTATCAACTCAAGGCCGGGGAGACGGCGGTCAGCTTGACCGGCCCGGCGACGGACAGCACTGAGCCGTCGCTGCGCGGCGCCGCGGTCGGCGACCTTGACCGCGATGGCCGGCCCGAACTTGTCGTGCCAATGCCGGGGCCGGACGCCCACGTCGCCCTGCTGCGCCAGGAATCCGGCGGGAGTTTCACCGACACGACGATGGGCGCCGGTCTCGCGGACGTGACCCATGCGTCAAGTTGCGCGATCGGCGATTTCGACAACGACGACATCCCCGACCTGTTCGTGACCGGCGCGGCGGGGAATCGTCTGCTCCGGGGCAAAGGCGATGGGACATTCGCCGACATCACCCGGCAGGCCGGGCTCGAAGCCCCGTCCGATCCCGGTCGCTCGGCGTGGTTCCTCGACGCCGACCATGATGGCGATCTGGACGCCTTCGTGTGCAGCGCGGGCGCCAACCAGCTCTGGAACAACAACGGCGACGGTGCGTTCACGAACATCGCCCTCAAGGCGGGGGTGGCCTGCGCCGATGGCGGCTCGGTGCTGGTTCTGCCCGGCGATCTCGACTCTGACCGTGACCTGGACCTGGTGATCCTGCGCCGGGACCAGCCGGCGAAGGTGTTCCTGAACGAGCTGCTCGGCCAATACCGCGAAGCCGATCTGCCGGGACTGGACATCCGGGGCGATGCGGGGGGCGCATTGCAGGACTTCAATGGCGACGGCTTCCCGGACCTTTTGGTGCTGGGCGGAAATCCTCGCGAAGCGAAATTGTTCGTCGGTGGCGGACGGGGGTGGTTTACCGCGGAGGAGACCTTCGCTGCCAGTGCCAAGGCCCTCGCCTCGTGGGGACCTCTCGGCGGCCTGCGGGTCGCCGACGTGGACCTGGACGGCGACCTCGACATCGTCTGCTTTGGGTCGGCGGTGCACCTGCTGCTCAATGACGGGCGGGGGCGTTTTGGGTTGCAGGCCCAGGTCTGGCAACCCGCGGCCGGCAACCGCTTGGCCGGGATCGAAGTTCTCGACGTGACGGGCGACCGGGTGCCGGATTGGGTCATCCTGGAACAAGGCGCCACCTCGCGCGTGGCCCTCGCCGCTGGCGAACTCGTGCCGCCTTCGACGGCGCTGGCAATCCAGCCCAGCGGGATTCGCAGTCGCGACGGCCGCACGCGCAGCCCCGCGAGCGGCTATGGCGTGACCCTGACGGCGCGGGCCGGGTGGCGGGAGCAAAAGCTGCTCCACACCGGTCAAGCGGGTGGCGCCAACCAGTCGCTGCTGCCGGTGGTGTTCGGCCTCGGCGGCGCTTCCAAAGCGGACTATGTGGATTTCCTCTGGCCCGACGGCGTGGCCCAGTCCGAGATGGGCCTGGTCGCGGGCCAGACGCACCAGGTGGCCGAGCTCCAGCGCAAAATCTCAAGTTGTCCCGTGTTGTTTGCCTGGAACGGCAGCCGGTTCGAGTTCGTCACCGACTTCGCCGGCGTGGGCGGTCTGGGCTACTTCTCGGCGCCCGGCGTCGCCGCGCCGCCCCAAGTGCTGGAGCATGTGAAAATCGAGCCGGGCCAGCTCCGATCGCGGAACGGCCGTTACGAACTGCGCATCGCCGAGCCGATGGAGGAGACGGCTTACATCGACCGGCTGGAACTGCTGGCCATCGACCATGCCCCGGACCAGCAAGTCTTCCCGGACGAACGACTCGCTCTCAGCGGGCCGCCGCCGACCCATGAGTTGCTGGTGGTGGACGCGCCGATCTTTCCGGTGCGGGCCCTCGATCCCACGGGACACGACTGCGCGGCCGCGCTGCGGCACGTGGACCGAGTCTATGCCTATGAGCCTCCACTCGACCGGCGCTACCTCGGTTTCTGTGCGCCGCACAGTTTGGAACTGGACTTCGGCGACCGCCTGGCCGGTTTCGGCGTGGGTGACCGCGTGTCCCTGTTCATCACCGGATTCATCGAGTATCCCTATTCCCAGACGGTCTATGCGGCCAGCCAGTCGCGCCTCGGTTGGGAACCCATCCGCGTCGAACGACAGGCGCCGGACGGTCGCTGGCAGACGATTGTGCCCGACGGGGGCGCGCCGGGCGGCATGGCCCGCACGATGACGATCGATCTCACGGACCAGCTCACGCCGGCGACGCGGAAGTTGCGGTTGACGACGAACCTGGAACTCTTCTACGACCGGATCTTCGTGGCGCGGGCGGGTCGAGTTGACACGGTAAGCGTGAGCCCGGTGCCTTTGCGAGAAGCGACGCTGCGGTACGCCGGCTTCGCCCTCGAATACTCGCCCGATGGCCGGCTGCCTTTGATCTATGACTACGACCTGCGCGAGGCCACCGCGCCGTTCCACACGCTCCAGGGCGCCTACACCCGGTACGGCGCGGTGACGGAGTTGCTGACCGAGTTCGATGACCGATATGTGCTGGTGGGACCCGGCGACGAGATCGCAGTCCAATTCGACGCGAGCGCCTTGCCGGATCTTGCCGCCGGCCGGATGCGGAGTTTCGTGCTGGTGTCGCATGCCTATTGCAAGGACATGGACCTTTACACGGCAACCCCGCGGACTCTGGAGCCACTGCCCTTCCGCGCCATGAGCCGCTATCCTTACCCCGCGAACGAGGCGTATCCCGACACGCCGGAGACGCGGCGGTTCCGGTCAACTTACAACACACGGATCGTCGAATAGCTGCGCCCCCCATGAGATACGCTGTGGCCGCCTGCCAAACGGACTTTCCCTGTCCGACCGACCGCCGCGAAATCTCCAGCCGCGTCGATCGCATGCTGGCGATGATCGATGGGGCGGTGGTCGGTTACCGTCCGTTGTTCCCCGTGCGGCTGGTGGTCTTCCCGGAGTTCGCCCACGCAGCGCCGATCTATCCCACGATTGCCGGACTGCGCGAGAACCTCGCCGTGCCGGTGCCGAACGAGCACACCGAGCGCTACCTCGCCAAGGCCCGGGAGCACGGCCTCTACATTCAGACCGGCACGTTCGTCGAGTACGACTCCGCTTGGCCGGGCGCGCTGTTCAACACCACGTGCCTGGTGGGACCGGAGGGCTTGCTCTACAAGTATCGGAAGGTGAACCCCTGGATTCCGTGGGAAGTCCACGCCAGCCCGCACGATGTGCCCGGTTATGAGGACGAACTGTTTCCCGTGGCCCGCACGACGATAGGCAACCTCGGTTGCGCCATCTGTTACGACTGGATTTTTCCCGAAGCCATCCGGCAGCTCACGGTGAACGGCGCCGAGATTCTGATCCGCGTCTCGGCTTACATGGATCCTTGGGGCGCGACCCCGCCGATGGACTGGTGGACGGTGGTGAACCGGTGCCGGGCGCTGGAAAACATGGCTTACGTGGTCGGCGCGAATCAAGGCGCGAGCCTCCAGCACTACGGTCCTTTCTCCTGGCCCGGCGGCAGCATGGTCGTGGATTACGACGGTCGCATTCTGGCCCAGGCGGATCCCGGCCCCGGAGAGAAGATCGTGGTGGCCGAGATCGACCTCGACGCCCTGCGCAGTGCCCGGCGGCAACGCCTGGGCCACAATCCCCTCGCCCACCTGCGCCGCGAGGCTTATGGCCGCGCCACGAAAGGTTACCCGGCCGCCAGCTTCCTCTCGGCCAGCGATCCACGAGGCGATCGCACCGTGGCGGAGAACGAAGCGGCGATTCGAAGGCTCCTGCCGGACGATCGGCGCCGCCCTGCGCCGTGATCTCTGCCTCGCTCTCGAAGTGGAAGGCGCGAAAGGCGGCCTGACTGGTCCTGTGGCCAGGCGTTAGGACTCGGAGTTGCGGCTAGTTCTACTCCACCGCCGCTGCCTTCGTCGTCGTGTCCAGCCGGCCGTTTGGTGTGAGCGGAACGATGGCGCCATTCCGAACGGTGCCCATGCCGATATTCGTCCGCGTGTTGTGGCCGGTGCCGTCCCAGCGGATCGTACCCGCCACGCCGGTCCAGGGCGAAAGCGGCGGGATGGCCTCGCGGATGCGCGCGCGGTTGAGTCCACTCCGGCGGATGGCTTCGAGGAGCAACCGCGTGCTGTCGTACACGAGTGCCGCCGTGTAGTCCGGTTGGCGACGGCGCTCGGCCCGGAAGCGTTCGATGAACCGTGCGGCCAGCGGGTCGGTGGCGTCGGGGACGAAGAGCAGAGGAAATCGCACGCCCTCGGCGGCCCGGCCCGCAAGCGTCAGGAAACGGGTGCGGCCCATCGAGTGGCTGCCGAAAAGGGTGCTGGCCGGGGCTATCGCCCGGACTGCGGACACCAGTCTGGCGGCGTCTTCAACGCCGGCCACGATGAGCACGGCGGCCGGTTGCCTCTGCGCGATGGCGGCCAACTGCCGGGCGGTGTCGAGCGCGCCCGGAGGCACATCGAAACGGAAATCGGGCGTCCGGCCTTGCCGCCTGAATTCCTTGATCACCTCCCGCACCGTCATCCGCGATTCATGGTCGGTGGCCGCGAGCAAGACGAGGTGGTTCGTGGGAGTGCTCAAAGTCGGGAGCACCTCCGCGACGAGCACGCGCGCAATCGCGTCGTCGGTCGGGGCGCAGGCAAACATCCAGGAGACCCCCGCCAGGGTGACGGACTTGTCCGTGGCGATGGGGCTGATCAGCGGCAGTTGGGCCTTGGCCACGATTTGCTCCGCGAGATGCGTCGAGGGAGAATCGACAGATCCCAGCACTGCCACGACGTGCTCGTCGTAGATCAGGCGGGTGAGTTGCGATACGCCCGTGCCCCAGGGATCGACCGCCCAGCGCGGAACCAGACGGAACGGAAGCCTCCCGAGTTCCGAGTTTGGCGCCTCGAGTTCTGCATTCCGGAGACGCTCGTTCTGCTCGTTGGCTTCGCTGACGGCGAGGTTCGCGGCCCACCACAGGTCACCGGTCAGCGGATCGTCCAGGTTCGTCGGACCGAACCAGGCAATGCGGACTTCGGTCAGGTTGGTGAAAGTCTCTTCGGGGCCGGTGTATCCGAGCGTAAGGTCGCGGAAACGGAAGAAAGGCGCCGCCTGGGGATTGACCGGTTCCGCGACGGAAAGGTGGAGAACGAAGGCGAAGCCAAGGAGCACGGATAACCGCCACCAACGAAAGCCCTCGCCTGAGTCGTGGCGCGCGGGCAATGACCGTCCGCCCCGTTCGGGGAAGCGCGAGAAACCCGTAACCTTCATGGGCCGGGGATTGAAGCCGCCGTTTCACCCCTTGTCCAAGATGAGGCCGGCCGCGATGCGGACGGCCTTCCGCACCACCCCGCCGCACTTGGCTGTGGGTCCGACCCGCTGAAATTTCGCCAGATCGGCCGGGTCCGCCAGGTTGTAGCGTTGCCCAAAGAGCTTCTCCACGATGTCCCCGCACATCGTGCTGCCCATCTCCGACTCGAACCTTTGACAGAACGCGCGGGCGGGAACGAGACATGCGCGCCAGCCGGCCCAATCCTCCAGTCGGTCCCGCCCGTACACCAAGCCCAAGGCCAGCAAGCAGCCGGTCACCGCGCCGCAAGTTTCACCCCGCTCGGCGATCCCCGGCAGCGGGGTCAGCGCCTTGACCAGGGAAGCGTTTCCCAACTCGAAGACCGCCCGCAAGGCCAGGAAACTCGTTTGCGCGCAGTGGTGACATACCCGCATGTAGTCGTCGGCTTTGCCGTCCACCAGGTCCAGGACTTCTGCCGGGGAACGGCCCCAGGCCAGCGGCTTCCGATCCGCCGCGGGTTCCGGGGACGCAGACTCCGTTTTGGCTCCGATCGGGGTTGTCTTCCCGGCGTCGCACGCCGAGAGGCAGAGAACGGAGGTCGAGGCCACCGCGCCTCGCACAAACGCGCGGCGGCGCATCCGACCGGAATTCGAATCGGGCATTTCCGGTTTCAAACCTCGATCATCTTGCGCTTGCCTGTTGCCGCTCCGCGCGCGGGGTCTCGATGACCTTGCCGCGCGGGATGCCGAGTTCCTCGCGCGAATAGTAATTCCATTTGCCGTTCTCGCGGCGGGTCAGGAAGACCTCGCCGGCGTCGTCCATCGCCGAGCTGAGTGGGATGTCGCCGGTCACCCCGGGGAACGGCTCGGAGCGATAAGCGAGGACATCGCGGATCTTGGCGCGGTTGAGGCCGGCGGTCTGGATCGCCCAGATGAGCATGTTCGCCCCGTCGTAGGCGTGGGCGGCGTAAGTGTCGGCTTCAGCGCCCCAGCGTTTCCGGAAGGCGTCCCGGAAGGCGTCGAGCTTTGGATCTTTCCGCTCGGGATTCCAAGGGTAAGTGCAGAAGACGCCCTCGGCGTTTTGGCCGGCGAGCTTCAGGAACGTGTCCGACACCGCGCGGTCGCAAAACACGACCGGTTGCGCCCAGCCGCGGGCGCGGATCGCGTTGAGCACGTGCGCGGCGTCTTCGGCGTCGCCCCAATAGACGATCGCCTCCGGCCGGCAGTCTGCGATGCGGTCGAGCTGCATGGTGAAATCGGTAGCGCCGACTTTGTGGGCCATTTCAATGACGACCGGGTGGCCGAGCCGGCGGGCGCTGTCGCGAATCTCCCGCACGCCGAAGCGGCCGTAACGGTTGCTGGCGCGCATGATGGCCACGCGCTGGTACTGCATTTTACGGAACAAATAGTCCACGAGGATGTAGTTCTGTTGGCGGTCGTCGCCGATGCAGCGCATCACCCACGGAATGTTGGTTTCGATGTAGGTGGGGTCGAGGTCGCCAGGGGTCATCCAGGGAATCTCGATCTTCAGCGAGACGCGGATGGCGATGTGCGTGTTGGCGCCGTCCACGCCGCCGATGATGGCCCAGACATTATTTTTGTAGGCCAGGTGAATGACTTCGCTGCCGGAGGCGCCCCAGAGGGCGTTGTCGTTGCGCACGCACAATTCGAAGGGGATCTTGCGCGGGAGGTAACCGCCCTTCGTGTTGGCCTCTTCGATGGCCAGGCGACTGGCGCGGAGCATGGCGATGCCCAGGGCCTCCTCGTGGCTGGCGCCGCCGGTGGCGACGGACACGGTCTGCACGATCGGGCCGAGAAATCCGATCTTCACGGAGTCCAGATGTTCGGGCTCGGGAACCGCGCGGCCGGAACCGGTGTATTCCATCTGGACCAGGAAATGTTCCTTGAACGGCTTGACCGCGCCGAAGGGCTCCACGTCGGCGGACGAGGAGGCGTAGTTCTGGTTGGTTTTGAGCGGCAGGTCGGGCACGTCGTAAGGCCCGACGCGGTTGATGCGGTCGAGAATGACGGGCACGGTAAGGTCCTCGGGCCGCTCGATTTTTTCGGGGGGCTTGCCGGCCGGTTCATCGGCCGCGCACGAAAGGAGCGCGGCGAGGAGCCCGACGGCCAGCCCGGCCGCCGCGGTTCTCCACCATCGGCAGCGGGGTTTGGCAGACCGCAAGCCGTCGCCCGGCCGGTGGCCCGTCTGCGCCCCGGCGGCTTGAACATCTGTGTTCCGCCAAGGCGCGTTCGGAGGCCACGCGGTTTCGGTTCGTGAGGGGGGCAACATCGCTGAGTTCATGGTCTGGCCTTTCAAGGTTAGCCGTTTCGCGTCGGTTCGTGTGGGATTGAGATCACTTGGCCGTGGTTTGCGCCACGCCCGCGCTGGCGGGGCGCAGCCGGGGGTAATAGCCCTCGCCGATGCCGTGGCCGAGGCCCTTGGAGGTGCCGGCCCAGACGTCGTTGCCGTCGAAGTCCACGCATATCTGGAAGATCTGCGGGACGTTGTAGCCGGTGTCCACGACCTTCAGGACTTGATTCTCGCGTTTGATGATGGCCTTGCCGGTGTGGTTCTTGCCGTCCGGGATGTAGGTTACCCAAGTGCAAGTCTCGGCATCCATGCAGGCGCCCAGCCCCTTGTCGGTGCAGTACCAGCACTCCTGGCCGCTCCGGGCCTTGAGATTGTTGTTGAAGTTGCTGGGCAGGCCGCATTCATGGTCGAAGTAGCCGCGCCAGTGCCGGCCATCGTAGCGGGCGCAGCCGAAGTAGGAGGACATCCAAAGAATCTTGTCCACGTAGCTGGCGCCAGTCGTGATGACATGCGGCACGCCGTCATCGCGGTAGAGATCGATCTCCATCTCCCCATCGGGATCGGTGTAGATCTTCCAATGCTCGGTAGCCGTGTCGAACTCGAGGATGCCGCTGCCCCAGACGGCCAGGTGCACCTGGCCGTCGCGAGCGCAGACGTTGTAGTTCCAAATCTCCTCCATCGGCGCGTTCTGCTCGGTGTAGATGTCCCACTTGTCCTTCTTGGTGTTGTAGCGGCTGGCGCCGGCGGTGGTGGCGCACCAGACGTTGTCGCCCTCGATGGCCACGGCGTAAACCACGTCGTTGACCAGCCCGCTGTTGAGTTGGTGGAAGTGGTCGAACCGGCCGGCGCTGAACCGGGCGAGGCCGCCGCCAAAGAGGCCCAGCCAGACTTCCCCGGTCCGGGGATTCACTTCGATGCCGGTGATGACGCGCCACGGCAGCCCGTCCTGTTCGGTCCAGTTTTTGATCGTCTTGGTCTGCTTGTCGTAGCGGGACAGGCCGCCCTCGGAACCGATCCAGACGCAGTCGCCCCGCGGGTCGGCCCGAACGGCGAAGATGTGGTCGTTCGGCAGGCCGTCCTGGGTGGTGATCTGCTCCCACTTCGTATAGACGTAGGGGAGGCCGGGATCGGCGGCGGGAGGGTCGGCCGGGGCGGCCAGCAGGCCGGGCGCCGCGAGCGCCAGCAGCCGAGCGAAACGGGACGCGGGCCTCGAAAACAGTCCGGGGGGGTTCATGGCAATTCTGGGGCTAGATCGTTTTCAGGAACTCGATCAAGTCGTTCAACTGGTCCTTGGTCATGTCGTTGGTCACGCCGTGTTCGTCGTAGGGATTGTAGGTGGTCCAGATCTCCTCGAGCGTGGGGGCGATGCCGTTGTGCAGGTAAGGCGCCGAGTCGTAGATGTTTTGCAGTTGCGGCGCGTCGAACTTGCCGTCGCGGTCATAGGCGAACTTGGTCCCGACGTTGTGGACGTGGCCATCGGTGTAAAGCGGCGGGGGATGGCAGGTGACGCAGCGGTTGTTGACCGGGATGGGTTGCCCGTTGTTCTTGTGGCTGCGCTCATAGAGCGCCTTGCCGCGGCGCTGCGCCTCGGTGAGGTCTTCGCCCAGCTTGCGATAGCGATTCGGGGGGCGGGGAATGGAGCAGAGGTAGTAATGCAGATCGGTGAGCTGCTCGGGGGAAAAGGGCTGGATGCGAGTGATGAACACCGCCAGGCGCGGTCCGCACTGACGCTTGAGGCTGGGATTGATGCCAATCCACTTGTAAGGTGCCATGTCATTGATGCCCCGCAGGGTCCGGTTGTCGATGGGCCCCATGCCGATGCCGTCGTCCTCGATGTCATAAACGAGGTTGTCGATGTGGCCGTCGGGATGGCAGGTGCTGCAGGAGAACTGGCGGCGGAAGCTGATGTTGGCGCTGTGGAAAAGCTTCTCGCCGCGCCGGCGGATGGTGAGTTCCTTGGAACCGCCCAGGTCCACGCGGCCGGCCGCTTCCAGCTTCGTCAGGTCCAGCACGGTGACCGAATCGTCCAACATGTTCGCAACGTAAGCCGTCGCGCTGTCGGCCGAACAGACGATGCCCTTGGGGCAGGTCGGCGTCGGAATGCGGGCGACCACGTATTCCACCGACTTGCCCAGATGGTTGGGGAGAACACGCGCGCGCTCGGACGGGGGCGCGGCTTTCAGCAGGGCGATGAGCCTGGCCAGGTCCACGACGGCCACCTGGTCACTGCTGCTGCTGGTCACGAGCGCATATTTGCCGTCGGGCGTGAGGCACACGTCGGACGGATCGGGAAAGCAAAGGTCGTTCCGGTCGAGCAACACCTGGTCGATCGTGCCGTCTCGCCAGAGGACGCCTAACCCGTTGGAGATGGTCCAGCCGTGGTTGATGCGCGTCATGGGCACGAGGTTCTTGGTGCGCAGGAGGGTGATGACGGCAAACTCGCCGCTCGGATGCCACGCCACCCCTTGCAGGAGATTGGCCGCCTTGACCACGAGCCGGTCTTCCACCACTACCCGCCCGGCATCGATGACGGTGACTTCCGACAGCGACGGCGTGCGGTCAGGCACGAACCGGGACAAGGCGTGCGTGACGAGGATGGATTCCCCGTCCGGGGATTGGGCGAGCGACCACGGCGAGCGCGAAGCGCTGAGCCGCTTGACCTCCTGGAGCGTGGCGACATCCAGGACCGAGACGCTGTCGGTCGCGGTGTTCAGCACATAGAGATACCGGCCTTGTTGGTCCACGAGCACACCGTGCGGTTCGTCGCCCACCGCGACGGTCCCCATGACTTTTCTGGTCGCCACGTCCACGACCGACACGGTGTCATCCAGCCGGTTGGACACGAATGCCTTCCGGCCGTCGGGCGTAAAACACACGTCGTTGGGCTGACCGCCGACCGGGATTTCGAGCAGCTTCTGGCGGGCGGCGGTGTCCACGACGACGACCGAAGCCGAGGCTTCGCAGGTAACCCAGAGTTCCTTGCCATCCGGCGTCAGCGCGAGGTTCAAGGGATTCTTGTAAGCGGGTTCGCTCACGGCGACGGACGGCGCTTGGGTCGGGTGCGCAATGCGCTTCACCGCCAGGTCGTAATCGAACTGCTTGCCGTGGGCTTTTTGGTGGCACGGCTGGCAGGTCTGGGCGTTCACCTCCCTAAGCCCTTTGGCCCGGGCGGCGCTCTGGTCGAGCATCACGGCCTCGGGCGAATAGTCGCTGCCGGGGCCGTGACAGGCTTCGCACTGGACGCCGTCGCGCGCGTCATAGCCGGGCAGGCGGCTGTCAGCGCCGTCCTGATTTGCCGTGACGTGGCATTCCAGACACTGGGGCAGACTCTGCGGATCGCCTTTGACGCCGACCTCCCTCGCAATTTCCAGCGCGCGGGGCGTCGCCAGGACGGCGTACGCCTGCGCATGACGCGAGCGCCGCCATTGGCTGAATTGGAAATTGAACGGCGAGCCCGTGTGGCATTTCGCGCACGCCATCACACCCGTGAACTTGAACGGGCTGGCCGGCAGCGCGGGCGGCTGGGTTTCGCTCGCCGGCGGGCCGGGCTTGGGGTGGGCGATGGCCAGCCACGCGGCATCGAGAGCGAAGGGCTTCGTTCGAAGCACGGCGTCATGGGAGCCTTTGGCGCGGTGGCACGTCAGGCAGTCGTCCTTCGTTGGCATCTTCAAGCCGCGCATCATGGCCTGCATCTTGTCCTTCATGATGTCCTCCGGCGCGTATTCGCTACCGGCCCCGTGGCAGACCTCGCACTGCAAGCCATCCTCGAGGTGGAAGCCCCCGGCCTTCTCCCAATCCTCGGCCTCGGCGCCGGCCGCATGGCAGCCCAGGCACATCTTGGCTTTGTGCGGTTCCTCGGTAATGCCGCTGAGGCGCGCGATCTCCCGGGACTCGGGCAGGGCCAGGGCGGCGTAGGCCTGGGCGTGGGCGCTGAGGCGCCACTTGCTGAACTGGCGGCCCCTCGCCGGGCCGTCATGGCAGGCGGCGCACGCCTGGACGCCGATGAGGATCGGATCCTTGCCCCCGCCCATCGAGGCCGCGGCGGCCATCAGGGGCCAGGCCGCCAGCCCGAGCGCCAGCGCCGTGAGTTGTTTCCAGAGAGTGGTCATACTTTCAAGGATCCCGGCCGCTTACCTGGCCTCGCCTGGCTTGACCCGCAGAATCTGGTTTGCCTTCACGTCGGTCAGCGTCCGCTTCTGCCCGTCCGGCCAGACGATTTCGACCGACTCCGCCCGGGGGGCCGGGCCAAGGCCGAAGTGCGGACGCGGGTCGCTGCTGGTCAGGTAACCGTTCACGGCGAGGACCGGCTGGACCAGGGCCATGCCGTTGGCCTTGACCGTGACCGTGCCACCGATGGCCACCTGGCCGGTGTCGGCGCGCACGGGCACGACCTTCAGCCAGTTCCGCCGGTTGCCCCCCTCGTTGCGCAGCAGGCGGGGGGTGTCGTTGAGGACGTCCATGACGAGGTCGAGGTCGCCGTCGTTGTCGAAATCGGCAAACGCGGCGCCGCGGCCGACGAACTTTTGGTTGAAGAACTCGCCGGACTCACGCGCCACGTCGATGAACTTTCCCTGGCCATCGTTGCGCGCGAGGTTCGCCTCCTCGAGGTAGAGATGATGCGGGTCGCCGTTGGCGATGAACAGGTCCACGTAACCGTCGTTGTCGAAGTCGTTCAGCAAGCCGCCCCAGCCGGTGTACTGTCCGCAGAGCAACGCCACCCCGGATTGCGTGGTGACGTCGGTGAAGACACCGCGCCGGGTCTGGAGGGAGAGGGTGCTGTAACCCATGTCGGGCACCAGGATGTCGAGCAGCCCGTTGCGATCCACGTCGGCTACGAACGGCCCCATGTGGGAGACGCCCTGCCCGCCTTCGCCGAAGGCAAGGTTCATCTCCAGCGCCCGGTCGGTGAAGTGGCCCTTGCCGTCGTTGATCCAGCAGTTGTTGGCCATCGCATCGTTGGTCACAAAAAGGTCGATCTGGCCATCGCCGTCGAGGTCGCAAGCCACCGCGCCCATGCCGCGCCCGGTCGGCTCCCACAAGTCCGCCTCCCGGGTGACGTCGGTGAAGGTGCCATCCCGGTTGTTGCGGTACAGGTGGTCGGGTTTACCGGGATAGGACAGCGGGCCGGGGAAGTTGTCGGCCTTGTAGTAAGCGCCCGTGCGCTGGAAGGCGCCCTTGTCGTATTCGAGGTAGTGAACGACGAATACGTCCAGGAAGCCGTCGCCGTTGTAATCGAACCACGGCGCCGCCAGGGACCAACCCGGGCTGGCCACCCCGGCCGTTTCGGTGACGTCGGTAAACGTCCCGTTCCGATTGTTGTGGTACAGAATGCACCGGCCGTAATTGCACACGAACAGGTCGAGGTGGCCATCGTTGTCGAAGTCGGCCGCCGACGCCGCCATGCCGAAGCTGTCCTCCTGACCGCCAACGCCCGCCTTCTCCGTCATGTCGGCGAACGTGCCGTCGCCTTGGTTGTGGTAGAGCGCATTCTGGAGCTTGCCCTGGAGCGCGCGCCCGCGGTTGTCGCTGATGTCCGGATGCCACCGGCCATTGACGAAATAGAGGTCCAGGAAGCCGTCGTTGTCGTAATCGAAGAAACAGCATCCGGGGCCGGTGGCTTCGGCGATATTGCTCATCTCGAAGTCACCGAGGCTGTGCTTGAACTTGATGCCGGCGGCCTCGGTGATGTCGGCAAACTGCGGCCAGGCCGGTTCTCCGGCGGTCCCAGGCAGCAGGCCGGAAATGCCGGCCAGGATGGCCGCCAGCAGGCGGGGGCGGCGGAAGTGTCGCGGCAGAATCATGGGGTGGAAGCGCGGTTGGCCGGCGCGGGCGCCGGGGATTCCCGCGGGCAGTCGTACTGGGCGCCGAGGTCGATCCATTGCGCGAGGGTCCGCAGTTGCTGCGGGTCGAGCGGCGGGCCCTTGCCGGGGGGCGGCATCAGCTTCACCGGGCGCGACGGGGCGCCGGGCGCGGGTTCACTGGCGTCCCAAGGCCGGTCGGTCCTGGTGCCGGTCACCTGCCAGACGAGCCAACTGGTGCGGGCCCGGCCGGCATCCACATAGCGGCCGGGTCGTGGCCGGCCGGCTCCGGCTTCGCCGGACCAAGGAGTCATCAGCCGGGCGTAGGTGGCAGCCAGCTCCGCCTCGCTGGAGGAGGGCGCGGCCAGAGGCAGGCCGGCCGGCGTGTCCCCCTCCCCATGGCAGCCCGCCGCGGCGCAATGGCGTTGCAGCATCGGAGCGATGTCGTCGCGGAAAGTCACCGTGCGCCGCTGCGCAGGCGGCAGGACGAGGCGGTTCGAAGGCCGGCGCAGGGCGAGCACATACTCGTTTTCCGGCACCAGTTCCGGGTCCTCATGGCAGCCGATGCAACCACGCGTTTCCTTTTGTTTGACCCAGACCCAACCGCTGGTGCCCAGCGCCAGGCCGCGCTCGTCGAGCGTTTGCAGCAGCAGCGGCGTGTCCGCCGGCACCTCCACGTTGAACGAACCGTCGGCCTCGACGGGCGCTTCGCCCACCAGCCGCCGCGCCACGAACGGCCAGTTCGTCCCGGACACTCCGGCGGGCGCGGCGGCGCCGGGAAGACCTTCGATGAACCGCACGCGTTTGATCTCGCCGGGCTTCAGATGAACCGGGCGCAGCGGATCGGCGGTATAAGCGTTCAGGCCGTAAAACACCCCGGTGTCGAATTTCGGGTTCACCACCGTGGAATGCCCGTCGGGCCGCGCGCGGGCGCGCACCGGCTTCGCCTGCACATCATGGAACTCGGGATCGTCGAAGACCGGCTCGCATCGGCCCGTGTCCGCGTCGAAAGTCACGATCGCAAAGGTGCCCTCACCCGCGGCGGGCCGGCGCGCAACGAATACGGTGTTGGCACGCAGCGGCGTCGGGTGCAGGAAGACGCTCTGCCCCGGTTCGCTCAGCCGCCGATAGCTGGCCGCTGGCCGGCTTGCCACGAGGCAGGCGAGCTGCCCGGTGCCGAGCCAGCCGGGGTCGTCGCTTTCCACAAAGACCACCAGCCCGCCCTCGGTGGCGCAGGGCATTCGTTGGACCCGCCGGCCGGCCACGCCGCCGTAGAGTTCCATGTCGGCACCCTCGATGTGAAGGGCGTGAATCCCCATCCGCGCGGGGCCGCCTCCCGGTTCCTGGGAATAGGTCTCCGCCGCGTAAATCACCCGGCCATCCCACATCTGGAAAGGGTCGAGGTTGTGATTGGGGCTGAAGGTCAGCCGCCGCAGTTCGGTGCCGTCGAGCTTGAGGTTGTAAAGGCTGGAACCGGCCGCGTGACCGGCCTCGTTGACCGTGGCTGCCCGGCTGACGAAGACGAACGTGAACCACGGCTCGGGCGAATCCAACGTGAACAGCGTGGAGACATGGATCGGCATGCGCGCGTCCAAGTTCTCCGGACTGACCGGCCGCAGGCCCTGGGCGTCCAGGTCAATTTCCCAAATCCGCCAGCGAGCCTCCCCGTCCCTCCGGCCCGCGAAGAGAGCCCTTTGGCCATCGAAACTCACGTCCGGATCGCACGCGGAGGCGAAACCCGTGCTGAGCACGCGCAGGTCACCGGCCGGCGACCGCACCACAATCCGGGCGTGCTCGAACGGGTCGGCGCAAACCAGACCGCGGGGCTCCGCGTCCGCAGGGGCGGCCATTTCCGAGCGCGGCACCTGCGTGATCAGCAGCGGAAAATCGCCACTGGCCGGCCGCCCGGCGAGCCCGAAGGCCAACCCGCCCAGCAGGACGCTGGCGCGCCATGCAAGTGGCCGCGAACGGTTCATGCGTTGCCCCCGCGACAAAGGATCGCCATCGCTTCGATTTCAACCAACAGGTCGCTGCGGCAGATGCGGGCCTGAATGCCGGTGCTGGCCGGAAAAGGAGCCAGCCCGAGTGCGCGATAGAACTCGTTGCGGACGCAGTTGAACGCGTCGTCGTCGCGTTCGATGTCGCGGATATAGCAAGTGGTGCGGACCACGTCGTGCCAGGAGGCCCCCTCGCTTTTGAGCAGTTCGGTGAGGTTGTGGTACGTGCGCCAGAGTTGGGCACGGAAATCGCCGGGGTACAACGTCTCCCCCTATTCACCGACACTCGCTGTCCCGCTGATCAGCAGATGCGTGACGCCCCCGGGCAAGTCCACCCGGAGGCCGCGGGTGAAGGCGCTGCCGTAAGCGGGGGCTTCGTTCAGCACGTGCGGAGCGCGGATCGCCCGTTTGCTCAACGAGCCGCCGGACGCCCCATTCTTTCCCCCCAGGCAATCGGCGGCGGCGGGGGATGCCGGCGGAAGCCCGAGCGCCAACCGCTCGATTTGTTCGGCCTCCGTGAAGCCCCCATTCGCGCGGACGTGGTTGACACAAAGGACGGGGGAATCGGCGTGGAAACGCTTCCGTTTGAGCGGTGAGGTCAGCGCAGGCATGTCTGGGTCCAGGTCGGCGGTCAGTCGTTTTCCGCGTGGGCACAAGGCAACCATCCGGCTCCTGCTTCCGCGGCTTATGGACCCGACCTACGCGATTTCCATGCCAACCGGCATCCGTCTTCCCCCGCCTACCCCCCCCGCCACGCAGCCCTCGGCCTGCTGCGGGGCGAACGGCCGCCTGGACGTGGTGAACTGGACATGAGGCGGGGGAAGATGGCTCCTCGGGTGAAGCCCCGACATCAGATACGCAAGGTGCCGCACGGAACCGCAGCTCGCCGCCAGACCTCGAAACTTCGCGCCCCTTGCAATCTGCAATGTCGGCGGGATTCCGGAGCCGCGAAAAGCCACTCAGGTCAGAGTGTCGCCGGCGGATCGCGCCTCGGCCAGACGCAGGTGCTTGAGCTTACGAAACAGCGTACTGGGGTTGATACCCAGTTCCTGGGCCGCCTGTTTGCGGTTGCCACGGTGTCGGCGGAGCGCGTCGGCAATGACCAGCTTTTCCATCGCTTCCAGGCTCATGGCTTTGCCAGGGCGGAACAATGCCCTCGCCGCGTCCCCCCGAAGTGGCGGCGGCAGGTGCGCCGGCTCGATCAGTCCGCCCCGGCAGAGGATGAAAGCGTGTTCGAGGACGTTCTCCAGTTCGCGGACGTTGCCCGGAAAGTCGTACTCCATGAGGCGGGCCAGCACTTCATCGGAGACGCCGGCAATGTCCTTTCCTTTCAGCCGGTTCAACCGCGCGATGAAGTGTTCCGTCAGCAGCGGGATGTCCTCCCGCCGGTCGCGCAGGCTGGGCAGTTCGATCCGGATCACGTGGATGCGGTAAAAGAGATCTTCGCGGAAGCTGCCTTTCTCCACCAACTGGCGCAGGCACTTGTTGGTGGCCGCGAGCAGGCGGACATCCGCCGGGACGGACTCGACGCCGCCCAGCGGTTCGTACACGCGCTCCTGCAGCACCCGCAACAGCCGGGCCTGCATGGCCGGCGAAATGTCGCCAATTTCATCCAGGAAAAGGGTGCCGCCCTCGGCCAGCGCGAAGCGTCCGGGCTTGTCGCGGCGCGCGTCCGTGAAGGCGCCGGCCTTGTAACCGAACAACTCGGACTCGAGCAGGTTGTCCGGCAAAGCGCCGCAGTTGATCGCCACAAAGCGCCGGGCGTGGCGTCCCGACAGATTGTGAACGGCGCGGGCAAACAGCTCCTTGCCGGTGCCGCTTGCGCCTTCGATCAGCACCGAGCTGTCGCTCACCGCAATCTGCGGCAGGATCTCGAAAACCTGCCGCATGAGGACACTGCGTCCGATGATGTCGGAGAACGAATCCTGTTCCTGAAGCTGGCGCTGGAGTTCCTCGACCACGCGCAAGTCCCGGAAGCTTTCCACCCCGCCCACGACCTTGCCGTGGGCATCCTTGAGGGCGGCCGTCGAGATGCTGATCGGGATCTTCTGTCCGCGCGGGTCGATGATGTACACGACCTTGTTGACCACCGGCCGGCCCGTCGAGAGCGTTTGCTTCAGCGCGCAGGCATTTTCGCAAATGCTGGCCCGGAACACATCGCAACAACGGCGCCCCAACGCTTCGGCGCGCTTGATGCCCGTGATGCGCTCGGCGGCCTGGTTGAACGACGTCACCCGCCATTCGGCATCCACGACGAACACACCGTCGGGAACGTGATCCAGCAAATCGCTCGGCACGGCCGCGAGCATAGACCCCGGCGCGCCGCGCGACCAGCCCCATTGCCAGCCCCATTGCCGCGCCGATTTGCGCCCGAAGGTCGCTCCCGGTCCCTTGAAAATGACCTGGCGACGACCGTCGGTGCCTGGTCCTCTCCCGCGGGGAGAGAGTCGGGGTGAGGGCGGACGTTGCTGCTCGACCGCCTCGTTCCGGCTGAACCAGGAATGACGAGCCCGGCCGACCCGCCCCCGAATTCGACCGGCCCGTCCCTTCCGATGCGGCCTGGCACCACTACTGCTGGATTGATCTCCGGCTGGTCCGGCTGTGGCCGACCGGTGAGCATGAACACCCGACCCACCACGCTCGACGACCTGCGGACGCAGATGCATCCGCGGTGCGTCGTTTGCAGTCCCCATCATCCCACCGGACTGTGGCTCACCTTCACGCTCGCGAAGGACGGCAGCGTCGCAGCCGTCTTCGCCGGCGGCCCCGCATTCGAGGGGTACCCCGGCTGGTTGCACGGCGGGGTGATCGCGAGCCTGCTGGACGGCGCCATGACCAACTGTCTTTTCGCCCACGGCCACGCGGCCCTCACCGGAGAACTCAAGGTCCGCTTTCGCCATCCGGTGGCGGCGGATCGTGCGGCGACCGTTCGTGCCTGGATCCACAAATCCTGCCCGCCACTCCACCTGACGCGGGCGGAGTTGCGGCAGGACGAGCGGGTGGTCGCGGTGGCTTCCGCCAAGTTCATGGAGCTGCCGCCGCACGGCAAGCCCTTCGCATGGACCGCCACAAGCGAACACACTTAAGCCATGAATTCCGACCGCAAGCCCAACGACCCTGCCTCCGTCGCCTCCCACCGTCCGGCCTTCCCGACGCCCTCCGATCCCGCCGACCCGGACCCGGTGTGGATCACGACGCTGGTGGAAAACACGGTGAACGGTCGCGAACTCCAGGCCGAGCACGGACTCGCCTTCCTCATCCATACCCGCCGGCATTGCCTGTTGTTCGACACCGGCCAGAGCGCCCTGCTGGTTCGCAACGCCCACCGTCTGGGGTTGGACCTCGGTGCCGTCGAAGCCGTCGTGCTCAGCCACGGCCACTATGACCACACGGGGGGCCTGCCGGCGGTCCGCGCGGCGGCTCCCACGGCGCGCCTGTTCCTGCATCCGGCCGCGGTGGCACCCAAATTTGCGGGCAACCTCGACGGCACGACCCGGGCGGTCGGCCTCAACGCGGCGGCGGCCCAAACGGTTAGCCAGGCCGGCGACTCCGTGGTGTGGACCGCGAAACCGACCGAGGTGTTGGACGGCGTCTTCGTCACCGGCGCGATCCCGCGGCTCACGCCGTTCGAGGACACCGGCGGGCGGTTCTTCCTGGATGAAGCCGGGACGCGCGCCGACCCGCTGGTGGATGACCAGGCGCTGTTCTTCGACACGCGCGAGGGGTTGGTGGTGTTGCTGGGTTGTGCCCACGCGGGGGTGGTGAACACGCTCGACGCCATCGACCGATTCACCGGCGGCCGGCCGATTCACGCGCTGCTCGGGGGGATGCACCTGTTGCAGGCCGGCCCGGAACGGCTGGAGAAAACCGTGGTGGCCATCCGCGGGCGGAATCCTGCCCTGCTCGCGCCGGCCCACTGCACCGGCCTGGCGGCGGTGGCGCGGTTGTGGACCGAGTTTCCCGGCCAGTGCGGCTCCTGCGCCGTCGGCACAAGCCGGCGTTTCCTCCGGTAGGCGGACCGCAAATTGAAGTTTGAAAACCGGCCGCCTGCCTCGCATCTTCGGGCGTCCGGCGCCGATGCCGGGCAATGGCCCGAGTGCGTTATGATCCAATTCCTGTTCCGGAGACCGGCGGTGGGCTGGCTGGGTGCCCTCGTGAGCGCTGCCGCCCTGACCCACGCTGACGAAGGCATGTGGCTCTTCAACCAACCCCCGCGCGAGCAACTCAAGACCAAGTACCACTTCGACGTCACCGACGAGTGGTTGCGGCATCTCCAGCTCGCCTCCGTGCGTTTCAACAGCGGCGGCTCCGGCTCGTTCGTGTCCGAGGACGGCCTGGTGATGTCGAACCACCACGTCGGCGCGGACGCGCTCCAGAAACTCGGCACAAAGGACAAGAACTACCTGCGCGACGGCTTTTTCGCCCGCACCTTCGCCGAAGAGGTGCCCTGCGTGGACCTCGAACTGAACGTCCTGCAAAGCATCGAGGACGTGACGGCCCGCGTAAATGCCGCCGTGCCCGCCGGCGCTTCGCCCGAGGTTGCCTTCGCCGCGCGCCGCAAAATCATGGCGGAAATCCAAAAGGAATCGCTCGACCAAACCGGCCTGCGCAGCGACGTGGTCACGCTTTTCCAAGGCGGCGCTTACCATCTGTATCGATTCAAGCGCTACACCGACGTGCGGCTGGTCTTTGCTCCGGAGCAGCAAATCGCCTTCTTCGGCGGCGACCCGGACAACTTCGAATACCCGCGCTTCGACCTCGACATCTGCTTTTTCCGCGCCTACGAGAACGGCAAGCCGGCCCACATCGAGCATTTCTTAAAGTGGAGCCGGGCCGGTGCCGCGGACAACGAACTCGTCTTCGTCTCCGGCCATCCGGGGCACACCGATCGCCTCCTCACCGTCGCCGAACTGGAATACCTGCGCGACGTGTTCTTCCCGTACACGCTCGACTGGCTGCACCGCAACGAGGTGCTCCTGACCGCCTACAGCGCGCGCAGCGCGGAGAACGCCCGCCGGGCCCGCGACGACCTCTTCGGTTTTCAGAACAGCCGCAAGGCGCGCGAAGGCGGGCTGGCCGGCCTGCTCGAACCCCGGTTCTTCACGGAAAAACGGGCCGCGGAACAGAAGCTCCGCGAAGCCGCCGCGAAGGACGACAAGCTCAAGGAGTTCGCCGGCGCTTGGGACCGGATCGCCGCGGCGCAAAAGATCATCGCCGAACACGCCCTCGAGTACCGCCTGCTCGAAGCCGGACACGCCTTTGCCGGCAGCTTGTTCGACATTGCCCGCACGCTGCTCCGCGCGGGCGAGGAGCGCGCGAAACCGGACGGCGACCGCCTGCGCGAGTTCCAGGAATCCAGCCGCGCCTCGCTCGAGTTGGAGCTGTTTTCTACCAAACCGATTTATGACGACTACGAAACGCTGCGGCTGGCCGATTCGCTCACCTGGCTGGTCGGCAAGCTCGGTTACGAGAACGAACTCGTACAGCGCGTGCTCGCCGGCAAGTCGCCCCGCGAGCGCGCTTCGGAGCTGGTGCGCGGGACGCGGGTCAAGGACGTGGCGGTGCGGAAACAACTTTACGCCGGCGGCTCGGCAGCCGTGGACGCCGCGAAGGATCCGATGATCGAACTGGCCCGGCTGGTCGATCCCGCGGCGCGCGCGGTGCGCAAAATCATGGAAACCCAGGACGAGGTGAAGCGGCAGGCGCACGCGCAAATCGCCCAGGTGCGCCTCGCCGTCGAAGGCACCAGCGGTTACCCGGATGCCACGTTCACGCTCCGGCTCGCTTACGGCACCGTGAAAGGCTACGAGGAAAACGGCCAGAAAGTGCCCTTCCAAACCACGTTCCGCGGCCTTTACGAACGCTCCGCCGCGCAAGGCGACCGACCGCCGTTCGACCTGCCACCGCGCTGGGTGAAGCGCAAGCCGAAGCTCAACCTGGACACGCCGCTGAACTTCGTGAACACGGCCGACATCATTGGCGGCAACTCGGGCAGCCCGGTGGTGAACCGTGCCGGCGAACTGGTGGGCATCATCTTCGACGGCAACATCCAGTCGCTCGTGCTCGATTTCTACTACACCGACACCGTGGCCCGCGCCGTGGCGGTACACTCGCAGGGAATCCTCGAGGGCTTGCGCAAGGTTTATCAGAACACCCGCCTCGCGGACGAACTGGAAGGCAA
The DNA here is from genome assembly GCA_021823625.1 of bacterium. Classification (GTDB taxonomy): domain Bacteria; phylum Verrucomicrobiota; class Verrucomicrobiia; order Limisphaerales; family J093; genus DSVZ01. The sequence goes on from JAKANS010000021.1 coordinate 32,547, forward strand.
GCGGCCGACAAAGTAGCCGGTGCGTCGGCTAGATAACTTTGGATCACCTCAAACGTCTGGTACGCGTCAACACCGGAGATGTAGTCGCGCACAACGGCAAGCCGTCGCTTGTGACGGTCCTAGGAGGACCTGAGGTTCATCACTTACGAGACGCATCAAGAGCCTTTGAACGATAATATAGGTGATCCGGGGTGATTCACGATCGGCGAGGCGAGCGCAGCGACTCCCTCGCCCCCGCCGACGGTGAGGTCAGGGACGGCCTGCATGGTTGGGAGCGGAGGCGGGTTGGCTTCCGAGATAGGCGAACAGGTCCGCGATTTGGGTCGCGGTGAGCGGCTCGATGAGACCTTCAGGCATGATCGAAACGGTCATCGGCCTTCGCTGGGCGATGTTCGACTTGGGGATGACCAGCGAAGTCCCGGCCGCGTTCCTGAGTGTGGCCGCGTTGGGGGTTTCATTCTCCAAGAATCCGGTGATGGTTTGTTCATCGTCATTGCCGGGCTCCTTCAGCGTGAGTTCCCAGCCCTGGAATTCCGGCAAGATCACCTCGCTCGGCTCGAGGATGGCGCGCAGGAGGTTGTCCCGGTTGCCCCGGTCGATGCCGGTGAGATCCGGGCCCACGTGTCCACCCTCGCCGAAGAGCGTGTGACAAGTGGCACAAAGTTGCGTGAAAAGGGCGCGGCCGGAGTCGTCCGGCTTGCCGCGAGTCCGGCCCAACATCGCCGCCAGCTCTTTGAACCGGTGCTGTTTCTCCTCCGAGGACGCGCCCCCTTTGCCCCAGAGGTTCCGGGCGTTGGCGCTGATGTCGGTATCCTTGGACCCGCGCAACGCGGCCACGACATCGAGGGGCACATCGCGTGCGGCCAGTTTTTGCCGGGCCAGCGCATCCATCAGCAACCGTGCCCAGGAAGGCCGGCTGGCCAGGATGGTCAGGGCCTTGAGACGCAAGCCCTGGTCCATGGCCGGCCAGGCGTCCAGGATGGCGCTTCCGACGTTTTCCTGGCCGAAACGCTGCAGGGCTTCGATGGCCCCGGTGTGAAGGGCGGTCTGCTGAGGGTCCCGGAGCAACGCAAGCGCCGGTTCGATGGTGGCGGGCGCCCCGCTCTCGGCCAGCAGGCGCAACAGCTCCAGGCGCTGCGCCTGGGGCGCGCCGGCGTCACCGACCAAACTCACCGCCGCGCGGACCGCCTCTGCCCTTCCGAGGCGCAATCCCAGCAGGAGGAATTCAGAGTTGGTTCGATGCGTCTCCTCCAATCGCGCGAGCTCGTCGGCGAGCGCCCCGGGAATGCTCTGCACGCGGTTTCCGGCCAGACCGCGGGTCATGCCGGCGATCAACTGCGTGACGGCGCGGGCGTTGGGGGCGAGCCGGAGCAGCCTGGCGCAAGCCTCGAATCCCGCCGACGTCCGGTCGAACGTGAAACGCTCCGCCAACCGCGCGATAATGGCCTTGCGGAAAAGAGGCGCTGACCACAAGGCGCGGTCTTCCAGCCAGGTGAAGACCTCTTTGGGATCGGCGCGCAGTTTGGCTTCGACGACCCACCACAGGAGCAGGGGAAGGTGCGGGTCATTCTCGTCCTCCGTCCGCGCGGCCAGATGGCGCACGATGGGTAACGCCAGCGGGGTCGGCAGGGTCCGTGCCGTGCAGGCAAGCTGGCTGCGAACCCGGGGGTGCGGTTCATCCCTCGCCAAGGCCGTGAGTCGCTCGCGAATGGGCGCGTCCAGCAGTCCTTCGTCGCCCACGAGGCGAATGGCCCACTCCCGGACGAGGGGATCGGGATGGACGAGTTCCTGCGCGGCGAATTCGGCGTCGAACCCGCGGGTGGCGGTCGTCGCCCAAACGGTTTCGAGGGCCGGGAGGGCGGTGGGGTCTTTCGCCAGGCGCCGGATCTCGGGGGCGAGGGTTGGATCCCGGCGATCCCAGAGCAGCCGCATGGCCATTTGGCGCTGCCAGATGTTGGCGTGGCTCAGGAGAGGAAGGAGATCGGCCGACGAGCGTTGCGCGAGGTCGAAGGGTTTGAAGTGCGGGGTTCCGGTCGAAGCCAGCCTGTAAATGCGCCCGGTGCTCTTCTGGAGCGGCTTGCCTTCCGCGGTGACGTTCCAGGTCACGTTGTCCTCGTTCCAATCGGCGATATACACGGCGCCCTCGGGCCCGATCTTGAGGTCGACCGGGCGAAAGCGACCCTCGGAGGAAGACAGGATGGGCCGAACCTCGCGGGCGGCGTAGGTGGAGCCGTCGGGAGTCAACTGACAGAGGTCGATGCGCCGTTGCAGGACGCGCGCGACCAGCATCTGATGCCGGTATTCCCGGGGCAAGGCGTTGGCCTCGTACACGATCATAGCCTGCGAGAGCTTGGCCTGGCTGCTTTGATCCTTCATCCCCTCGAACCATCCGAGCGCGTAGGGGTTGGTCAAGGGGCCGTGCTTGCCCCAGATCTTCCGGTAGAATCCGTGTGGCACATAGTGGACTCCGATGATGCCGCCGTTGCTCCCGGTGAACAGGTTGAAGGCGTTGTCGAAGGCGATGCCGAAGTTGTTGAAACCTCCTTCGGCGAACAGTTCGAAACGGCGGGTCTCCGGGTGGTAACGCCAAATGCACTGGCCCTTGAAGGAGACGCCTTCCCGGTCGATGCCCGGCCGCCGGATGGTGGCGGTGCAGGTGGATCCCTGGCATCCGTAGAGCCAGCCGTCCGGCCCCCAGGTGAGGCTGTTGGCGACGGCGTGCAGGTCCTCGAGACCGAACCCCTCCAGATGCACGACGGGATCGCCGTCGGGCACGTCATCGCGGTTCGCGTCGGGATAAAAAAGCAGGTAGGGCGGGTTCATGATCCACACGCCGCCCCGTCCGGGCAGGGCGGCGGTGCAGATGTTCAGGCCGGTGACGAAGTCGCGCACCTTCTCGAAATGTCCGTCGCCATGCCGGTCCTCAAAAATGGTGACCTTGTCGGCGCCGGGGACATGGCGAGGTGGAGGGGGCGGAGGGAAATGGTCGTATTGCACCCGCCAGTATTCGTCGTGGCCGACGACGCTGAGGCCCGCGGGGAACGGGAATTGGAGGTATTGCACGACCCACATCCGCCCGCGTTCATCGAAAGTGAGATAGACGGGTTGGGCGAGGTCGGGCTCGCCGACGGCCAATTCGGCGCTCAGCCCGGGATCGAGGGTGAAGGCGGAGACTGCTTGGGAGGGGGTTTCGGCGAGTCCAGCGCTCGCCAGTAACAATCCGAGGGCGGCGCAGGTAACGCCCGGCTTGGCGACCGGATTCACGGCTGGCTGGAGGTCGGCTGCAGCGCCCAGCGCACACCGTTTGCGAGCAGTTCCTGGAAGGCTTTGACCTCAAAATCGTCGGGGTGTCCAAGGGAGGTGTAAAACACCCGACCGCCGTTGTGGCTGTGAGTCCAGGCGACGGGTTCCTCCGGCTTCGCGTTGGACCAGCGGCCTTTTAGGAGCACGGTGGCGCCCGGCTCCAGGGGATTGACTCGATAGATCCAGGACTTCGTGTGAAAGGCCAGGCCGGCGATTCCGCGCAGGATGGGGTGGTCGGACGCCTCGTTCACCGGCCAGACGTCGCTTCCTGTCGCGCGCGCCTCCGGGTCGTAATAGTTGTAGTGGCATCCCAGCACCTCCTGGTCGAAGTCCCGCCAGACCACCAAGCCTTCACCCGCGCGTTTGATTCCCGCTCCTTCCGCAAAGGGGGCGGCGCTCACCCGGAGCGCCACGAGGGGTTTGCCGGCGCGAAGCCAGCGCTCGAGGCGATCCATGACCGGCACGGTGTAAAAGTGCCTGCGCACGCTGAGCACGACAAGGTCGGCGTCATAGAGGGCTTCGCTGCCGGGCAATTCGCTCCGATGCGCGGGGTCCGCTTGCAGGAACACGCAGCGGAACTCGGGTTCGAGCCGGCGCCGGGCGAAATCCGGCAACGTCCGCTCGGTCGAGTATTCGTCATCACCGATGACGAACACGATCGTCCGGCGATGGTCGTTTCCGGCCGGCAGCATCCCGGCGTCTCCGAGAAGTTGATGGCTCTCGATGGACGGGGCCACGTGTTGTTCGAGGAACCGCTGCACGAGGGCCGAGCCCTTGGCCGGGGTAAAGTTGGGGTCGGGCACCTTGCGCGCCGGGTCGAAGCCGTTCGCCATGATCGATTCAACCAGGTCGCGGACGAAAATCGTCCGCAGCCCGTGCGCGCGCATCGCAATCATGCCCATGCTGCGGTAGCACACGCACATGTTGCTGGCCACGCCGAGGTAAATCAGGGTGTTGATGCCTCGCTCCTGGCAGAGATTGAGCAACTCGCGGCCCTGGTTGCAGTCCGCTATCAAATCGTTCGCGGCGATGACGAGTCCGGCGTGCTGTCGTGACCAGACCTTGCGGCTCTTGCAGGGCTGGTCGGGGCCGCACTCGCAGTAGTCGCCTTGGGGAACCTGGGGTGGGCTGAATGCAACCAGGGCCGGCTCGGGATGGTTGGGCACGGCCACCATGGCCTTCCGTTGCGGTTCGTCCCGGTAGAAATCGACCACGTCCGAGGGCGCCCAGACCACTTGGAGGCCGAGCTTGCGGGCGGCGTCCAGGGTTGCGTTCATGCGCGGCACCAACCCCGCCACGCGCTCGGTATAGGTTTTGCACCAATGTCGATCCCACATGTCAATCACCACCACGGCGGTCTTGTGTGGATCGACGCGCACATCCTCCCATTGGAGCCGCTCGGTCTGCGGAGCCCGGGATTGGAGTCGGAGATTGAAAGGGCCGGGTTCAACCGGAAGGGGGGCGGCGTGAAATTGACCCGCCAGGAGGAGAACCAGGAGCGCTCGCGTACCCGAAGGCAATGCCTGGCGGAAGAATCCGGCGGACGGGGAGAAGGCCAGGGCCCGTGCGCCGAACGGGCCGGGCCTTGCGTGGGGTGGATTGGGTCGCATAAGGATCGGGCGGCGGACAACGGGCGTCTTACGGAGCGCCGGTCGCCGACGAGGGGGCGGGTGTTTTCCAGGCGGGGGCCAGGAGGGTCTCCAGGTAGGCACGGCTGCGCCTGGCTTGCTCCCAGGTTTCGCACTCCACCGAGAGGACACCCCGATAGTTGGCCGAGGCGAGGGCTTCGACCACCCCGGGCACGTCGACCGTGCCGTCGCCGACGGCGACACCCACCCGGGTTCCGGTCACCCGGCCGCGCTGGGCCAGTTGGGACTCGGGGATGTCCTTCAAATGCACATGGACAACTCGATCGGCGGTGCTTTTGAGAAAAGCGACCGGATCGTTGCCGGCGAGGAAGAAGTTCCCGGTGTCGAAGTTGAGCCCGAGTTCGTCCGGACCGAAGCGTTGCAGGAGTCTGGCCAGGTATTCGGGCCGGACGGTCAGGGCGTTGTGCAGCTCGATCGCGAACCGGACCCCGCGGGCCCGAGCGTGCGCGAGAATCGGTTCGAGCGTGAAGCTGAGGACGTCGAAGGCCCGGTCCAGGGACATCCACTCGAGGGCCACGGGACCTTCATCCGACATCACGACGGGACATTCGAGCTGGGCCGCAAAATCGAGAACCCGGGTCAATTGGGGCACGGCGATCTGCGGGAGGAGCAACGAACTATGGGCGTCGAACGCCGAGAAGCGAAGTCCCGCCGCGCGCATCAGGCGCCGCGTCGCCGCCGCATCCGTGTGTTGGGGATCGAGGTGGTGGAAGGGGCTGTGGGTGCGGACCGTTTGGTGGCTGTTCAGTTCAAGCTCGACCCCCGAGTAAACAAAGGGCTCGACGAACCCGAACCCGGCGGCGGAGGCCTGGGCGATCGCCTGGTCGAAGGTCTCGCCCCGGGCGCGACTGCATTCGAGGCCAATGCCGCAGTGCATGGGCAGGGAGCCGGTTGCTTGGACAGGGTGCTGCATGCGATAATTTGTTGGCGGTCTCCAGTTGCACAGGTCCTCAGGTCCCGACCGCCATCGGTTTGCGATGGGAAAGCCCAGCGAGGCGCGGCCTCTGACCCGATCCGGTCCCTCGCCCCAGGCAACGCTGCGCCGCCGTCCGGGCCCCACGCTCCACGCCTCGCTCTGCAGACTCCTTGCCAGAAGGGGAGGGCGGGGCCAAGCGGTGAATCAATCTGAACAAGTTCTGGGCGGCAAGGATTCCCGGGCTGACGCACTCGCGGTTTCGCATTCGAGCCCGCATAGGGGACATTCGTTGTCGGACCGGCTTCAGGTTCACAAATAGTGTGAAATAGGCGGGCCAGGCGCAAGGTAGGGCTGACGAAGCCGAGCGGACCCGGTTGCTCGAGCCGGGGAACCTACCAGTAAACATACGACGGATTGGGAGCGTACTTGCTGGAGGTATCCCCATCGGGAACGTAGGTGGAATCGATCCCGGGAGAATACTTTGGCTCGAACTCCTTTGGGAATCGGTAGAACTCGCAGTGCCCGTCACCGAAGAGCATGTTGCTTCGACGCTGGCCGCGATAGCTATGCCACGCGGACTTCCGGCTGTTGAGGTCGCGGTTCGAATGAAATGAGCTGTCGCCCTGAATGATCTTGTTGACCGGACTGAGGGCGATCATGGCGGTGGTGATCGGCTGAGCCGACGGATCGCCGACTTGGGCGGTCACGTGCCTGATCCTGAAGGTATTGAGGTGATGCTGCGTTCGATAGCTGTTCCCGTAGGCTTCCCAGGAGGTCTTGATCCTGGGCTGCTCGGTGTCGCCTTGATCGCTGGGGCAGCGAAACACCTGGAGGTTCTGGGTGTAACGGTTCAAAGGACGATTCGTCGGGTCGGCCGCCCCGCCGTGGTGATCGAACACGATGCCACGCTGGCCGCCATGGGCGTTCCAGCCTTCGGTTCGCGGATACACTTCCTGATTGTCGTCCGCGTACATCTGGAATGCCAGGGCGATCTGGTGCGAGTTGCTGATGCACTGGGCCGCCCGGGCCTTTTCTTTGGCCCGGGCGAGCGCCGGCAACAACAGGGAGGCCAGAATCGCGATGATGGCGATGACCACCAGCAGTTCAATCAGGGTAAAACCCGGCTTCAGTTCAGCCGCCTTGAGCATGTCACGTTTCATTTTCATAAACCGTCGATGGGGTGCGTTTGTATCGTGTGGGGCTGGTTTCCTCCCCGCGAGCCGGCCCCATCGAAGGGCCGGCTCGATTCGGTTCATGGTCCCGATGAGCGTTGGCATGGCTGAGGTCAAGGCGCTCGATGGTGCGTTTTCAGGGGTTGGCCTGGCGCAGCCGAAAGAACGCGCGCTGATTGGCGGGATCGACCGTTCGCGGACTGGTCGCCTCGGGAACATCGGACCACTCGCCCGTCACTTCCGAAGCAGATTGAAGCACCCCGCCGTTCCAGGTGAGCAGCAACCCGGTGCCCTCGCGAGCGGCCGTGAGCCGGAGCTCGGGGGAGACCGACGACAGGCCGGACAGGTAGTGCGCGGCAATGCGATCGGCGCCCAGCGCGCGCTTGTGAACCATCACTTCATCGAGGCGGCAATTGACAGCCTGGGCGGCGTCCGCGCCGCGGGCGCCGATGCGGAGCCGGTTCGCGGCGGTGACCCCGGACTGCGAGATGGCCACGGATTTGGCGAGCAACCCGTCCACGTAGAGGCGGACTTGTTGCGCGGTGGGATCCTGAACCGCCGCCACGTGATGCCAATCCGTCCCGTTCACTGTGATGGCATCGGAGGTCAGATCGTGGACCAGGCCCTGGGCGATGAACCGAAGGGCGTTGCCATTGAAGCCGAGCAGGTAGTCCAGGGCGGTGTTGTTGTCGTCCTTGCCCAGGATCCAGCCGGTCCCGGCATCGGGCTGAAGCCAAGCCTCGATCGTCCACGCCGTCATGCCCGAATCGAAGGCCCCGGGATTCTGGACGTTCACATGTCCGCCGAAGAAGTTGGCGGAACCGTCGGGGACTCCGGGAATGCCCGGGGCGAGCGCCACGCCCCCTTCGTATTCACCCGGGTGTTGGCCGGTGCCCCGGTCGGCGGCCAGGTGAACCGGCTTGGAGGGCGCGTCTCCCAGACGCCACCAGGCCACCGGGCTGTCCGCGGCCACGACGGCTGGATAACCGCCGCCGGCGGCGCTTCCGGCGGTGTAATGGGCCAGCACCCGCGTCGCGCTGAGGGCGGAGCGATAAAGGGCGACCTCGTCGAGCCGCGAGTCGGCCGCTTGGCCGGCATCCTGCCCGCGCGCCCCGAGGCGCAAGGGGCCGGCGGCGAGCACGCCTTGGTCCGCGATCGGGGTCGAGGCGGCCGAAACTCCGTCCACATACAGCGTGAAAACTCCCGCCGCCGGATCTTGCACAGCGACGACGTGATACCACTTCTGTCCGTCGAAGACTTGCGGGGCGCTGCTGAGATCATGGACCAATCCCTGGGCCAGGAACCGGAACTTGTTGCCATTGAACCCGAGCAGGTAATCCAGGTTCACGTTGTTGTCGTCCTTGCCCAGAATCCAACCCACCCCCGCGTCGGGTTGCACCCAGACTTCGATCGTGAACGCTCCACCCGCCCCGTCGAAGAAGGCCGGCTCGGGCATGTCCACGTGCGCTCCGCTGAAGTCGGCGGCCAGGTCGCCTCCGCCACCCGGGATGCCCGGAGCCGAAAAGACGTTGGCCGGGTAAGCGCCATCATGCTTGGACGCGGTGTTGTCCGCGACCGGATTGATCACCTGGACGGGAAGGTCGCCGAGGCGCCACCAGCCGAACGGCAGATCAGCCTGGACGGCGGCGGCGTAAGCGGTGCCGCCCAGGCCGGCATTGTAATGGGCCAGAATCCGGTCGGGCGCGAGCACCGCCTTGTAAATGGCCACCTCATCGATGTGACCGTCCACGTTCTGGTTCGCGTCGGAGCCGCGGGCGCCGATTCTGAGCTTGTTCATGGCCGTCACGCCCGTTTGCGTCCGCGGCACGCTGGCGGCCAGCTCGCCGTTGACGTAGAGCCGCACTTCGGCCGTGCCCGGATCTTGCACGCCGACGAGGTGAAACCAGGTCTGGCCATCGATGCCTCGGGGTCCCGCGGCATCCTGGACGTCATGCGTCAGGCCTTGGGTGATGAAGCGGAAGGTCCCGTCCGGATTCATCCCGAGCAGGTAGTCCAAGGAGGTGTTGTCGTCGTCTTTCCCCACGAACCACCGGTAGTTCCCGGCCTTGTCCGGCTGAACCCAGGCCTCGACGGTCAAGGCCTCTCCACCGGAATTGAAGGCCGCGGCCTGGTCCACGTCCACGTGGCCGCCCGCAAAATCGCCGGCGCCATCCTCGCAGCCCGCGATGCCCGTTGCGGCATAGGCGGCTCCCGCGATGGTCCCATCGTTTCCGCCGCTACCGCTGTCCTGAACTCTCGCTTCGACCAGGGGCGGAGCATCGGCCAGGCTCCACCAAGCGAACGGCGCGTCGGCACCGGCCTCCGAGGCGAACGAACCCACCGGGGGAACCACCATCAAAGTGGCCTCACTGCTGAGCGCCTGGATGCCGCCCGGGAGACTCACCAACACCGTGTAGACACCGGCATCCCCGGCTGTGGCGGGGTCGATGGAGAACTGCGCCCCGGTCGCTCCCGGAACGTTCTCGCCGTTCTTTTTCCACTGGTAGGTTGGCGTGACAGCGGTGCCGGTGGCGTTCGCCTGCACGGCCAGGGTCGCCTGACCGCCCACGACGGCCAATTGCGACCGGGGTTGGGCCACGATGACCAGGGTCACGTTCGTCGAGTAAATGCCGGACCGGAAATGGGCCTGGATTCGCGTCGGCGTCAGGGCCTTTCGGTAAATAGCCACTTCGTCGAGGCGTCCATCCACGGCCTGGGCGGCGTCGGAGCCTCGAGCGCCAATCCGCAGCGGTTGCGTGGCCAACACGCCGGTGATGGCGCTCAGAGGTTTGCTGACGGCGAGTTCGCCGTTCACGAACAGACTGAAAGTACCCGCCGCGGTGTCCTGCCGCCCGACCAGGTGGTACCAGGTGGTTCCGTCGAACGGCAGGGCGTTCGTGGTGGCGGCGTCATTGCTCAGCGCTTGCGTCATGACACGAAAATGTGCGTCCGCGCTGTGGCCCAGCAGGAAATCGAGCGCCTCGTTGCTGTCGTCCTTGCCCAGAATCCAACGGAACGCTCCCGCCGTGTCGGGCTGAAACCAGGCTTCGATCGTCAGGTCCGAACCTCCGGAGTCGAAGGCCCCCTGGTCGTCGACGTCGATATGGCCGCCGGCGAAATCCGCCCCGCCGTCCGGGGCTCCCGGAATTCCCGCCGCTTTCGCCACGCTGCCCTGGAAGACACCGTCCTTCTTGGCACTGCCCGAATCCGCCGCGACGTGAACCACCGGCGGCGGAGCGTCGCCCAAGCGCCACCAGCCAAAGGGCGCATCGGCCGTGACCGCTCCGGCGTAGTCGCCGCCCTCGACCAACCCCGCCTGATAATGGGCTGCGATGCGTGCGTCGCTCAGGACAACTTTGTAGAAGGCGACTTCGTCGATGCGTCCGCGAGTGTTCTGGGTGGCCGATTGGCCGCGAGCGCCGATGCGGAGCGGGTTCGAGGAGGTTATGCCGGTCTTCGTGATCGGCAGATTGCCCACCTTCGTCCCGTTCACGTAGAGCCGAATCTCCTGCGTGGCCGGGTCCTGCACCGCCACCAGGTGATACCAGGTGACGCCGTCGGGGACACTGGGCGCGGAGTCGGTCAGGTCGTTGGCCAGGCCCTGCGTGATAAATCGCCAGGTGCCGTCCGTATTCATCCCCAGCAGATAGTCGAGGCTGGTGTTGTCGGTGTCCTTGGCCACGCCCCACCGGAACGCCCCCGCCACCTCCGGTTGGACCCACGCCTCGATGGTCAAGGCACCTCCGCCCGCATCGAAAGCGAGCGGATTGTCGATGTCAACGTGGCCGCCCGCGAAGTCCGCCGCGCCATCCGGGGCGCCAGGGATGCCTGGCGCGGGATGAACGTCCGCGGAGTAGGTTCCACCGTTGTTGCCCGGGCCGGAATCCGCCGCCCGGTTGCTGGTGGCCAGGGGTGCGTCGCCCAGGCGCCACCAGCCGTCGGGGGCATCGGCCGCGATTTCCTCGGCGTAGGGGCGGATGGGCTCTTGGGCTCGGACCAGCGAGGCGGCCAGCGCGAGCAGTATAAGAGATGCGATCAGTAGCCTGCAGGTGTTCATATTGCGCAGCATCAAACCACTCTCGAGCCGCCGCGTCTTCCCGCTTTGGGCAATCTGCATTCACATTTCGGGCAATGAACCTTATTAGGCTCGAGCATTTCCATAAATAATGTAGCTTTCACAGTGGGAATTGGTGTGGGAAGGTAGGGGCATGAAAGCCATCCCAGTCACCGTGCGCGAACGCAGCCTCAAACTCTACGAGCAGGGCAAAGGCACCCGTGAGATCGCCTCCAGCTTTGGCTACTGCGTGGCGGCCGTGCGCCGGGTGCGCCAGCACTTCAAGGAACGTGGCACGTTGGAGCCGCAAACCCACCGCTGCGGACGCAAAACACTTTTGACCGAAGCCCGCCAGGCCCGCTTGGAACAACTGCTGGCCCGGCGGCCGGACGCCACGCTGGCAGAGTTGGGGGCGCAGTTTAGCCGCCCCACCTCCACCTTGGACTTGTGGCTTGCCCGGCTGGGCTGGAGCTGTAAAAAAAACGCGGCCCGCCGCCGAGCAGTCGCGGCCCGCCGTGGCGGAGCAAAGCAAGCAATGGCCGCAACGGCGGGCGGGCGGGCCCGCCCCCCGGCTGGTGTTCGCGGATGAAAGTGGGGCGAACACCCAAATGACCCGGCGCTACGGACGCAGTCCGCTGGGCCAACGGCTGGTCTGTTCCGTGCCGCAGGGGCATTACCAGACGACCACACGCTGATTGCCGCCGTGAGCTTACAGGGGCCGCAAGCCCCGGGGCTCTTTGACGGGCCGATGGAGGGCGAGTTGTTCCTGGCTTGGGTGAAAGCCGGACTGGTGCCGGGGTTGCGCCGTGACGACAGGGTCATCTTGGACAACCTGGCGACGCACAAGGTGGCAGGCGTCCGGGAGGCCATTGAGGCCGCCGGGGCGCGGTTGGAGTATCTACCGCCGTATTCGCCGGACTTCAATCCCATTGAGCCGATGTGGCGCAAGGTGAAGCCGGCACTCAAAAGCCGGGAACCCCGCACGGCCCGCCAGATGGTAAAGGCTGCGGGAGCCGCCTTCGCCACCGTTACCGCGGAGGACTGTCGGGGGTTCTTTTTAAGCGCTGGATACGCTATATGATTTCAGTGCCGTCCCACAGGAAACATGCTCAAAACCACTGATTTCATTGGCGATTTGAAAAGGGGCTGGCGTTTTAACCGGCACACTCCGTCCCATAGCGTCCGGAGTTGTCAGAAAGCTCTGCTTTTCGATGGTTTTCATGCGTTTTCTGTGGGATGACTGTGAATTGTTTTCATGGTTCCGGCTCCTTCTGCGTCATTACCGACCGCTTTCAATTGCTGAGATGGCTTCACTCGCGCACTCGCGGACGCTCTTGTCATTGTCCTGCTTTGCTCGGTTCAAGGCGGGAAGGGCAGATTGCGCACGTGGACCAAGCTGCCCCAAGGCGCGGCATGCGTTGATCTTCACCAATCCGTCACTGTCTTGGAGAAACAACGCGATTTTCGAGATGTGGTCGCCGCTTTCTCCGCAGATGGAGACGATTGCCGCTCGGCCCCAAGGCTCAAAGTTGCGCCATCCCGTGTGGGACTTTCCATTTTCTTGGGCCGTTGCCACAGCAGTCTGCAGCGCAGGAAGAGCCTCCTTGGCATCAGGGCCGATCTTATACAGGGATTGGGCAGCCCAGACGTTGACGAAGAACACGCTGCCGTCGTTCACGTCCTTGCTCAAGCCATCAACCGCGAGCGATCCGGCACGAGTGAGAGCGGCACTCGCCGCCGCGCATTTCTGAACATTCCTGAACCCTCGCAAGTCTCGTCTCCACTCACGCAGTTTCTTTCCTTCCCACACCGTCTCATCATTTTGTGCTGGCGGAACGCGGGCGGACATCGGGGTGTCACTGCACGAGGAAAGGAGAAGTGCAGCGCAAATCCCGAAAACGAAACCCGCGAAACAAATCGGTTTCTTTGCATCTTTCATGTGTTTGCTCGTGTCTGGCGAACAGGTAATAACCGACTTGTCGTATAGCACGGGTTTTCCGGTGATAAACCGCAAAAATGGCTCTCTCGTGCGGTTTAGCAAGAGAACGGGTCCGTGATAAAACGCAAAACCGTGCGGTTTATCACCCCTGAATCCTGGATGGGAGGCTTGCATTTACAGGCGAAGATGAATAGGGTTCCTCCTGTTTAGCAAGCAAAATATTCGGCAAAAATGCCGCGCGCTACGCAATAATCATCCTTGAATGTGGCCTGGCATCCGCTATCAATCGCTGCTGAACCATTCACCTACTCCAGAAGCGCTCTGCCGGGGGCGCAATGAGGGGTAACAGAGGAAAAAAAACATGAATGCAAGGCAGGAAACCAAGTTCTCCATGTACCTGGCCGTCCAGGCCGTACTCGATCGCCACACCATCACCTGGCAGGGCTTGAAGGCCTTCGCCGATGGCGTGGTAGAGTTCAAACAGCAGGTCGCGGTCGTCAACGACACGGCCCGCGCGCAAGGCGCGGCCGGCGGCTCGGGGGAACAGAAACGGATCGCCCGACAGACCCTGGCGACCGCGGCCAGCAAGCTGGGCAAGGCCCTGCTCGTTTACGCGCGCCAGACCGGTGACACTTCGCTGGCACGGCAGGTGGACCAATCGCCGTCCGATCTCCTGGCGTTGCGGGACACCGACTGCGCCCGCGCCGCGGCCCAGATCGTTGGGGCCGCCCGCACGCAGCTCGCCGCGCTGGCCGACTACGGGTGTGAACGAGGCGCGCGTCAACGGGGTGGCCGAAGCGCTGACGGCCTACGAAGTGCTGATTTCCAAGCCGCGCACCGATAAAGCCGTTTCGCGCAACGCGACCCGGGCGATGGACGCGGCCTTCGCGGCGGCGGACCAGGTTCTGGCCAACGTGCTCGACAACCTGGCGTCGAGCCTGGAAGACACCGCGCCCGAGTTCGTGCGCGAATACGAGACGGCGCGCCGCCTGGCCGGCGCTGACCGCGCGGCCGAGAAACCAGCAGCCATTACCGAACCGGCTCCGGCCAAGACCTGAGCGAGGCAGGGCGGCGTCCCTGCGAGCCGGGCCTGCACTGCATACCGACGAGACCGCGGACAAGCCTGCGGGCAGGCGGCAATATTCCCTCTCCGCTCCCGGCGGGAGCGGAGAGTCTGGCATGGGGGGCAATGCAGGCCGGCGTGCTTATGTAGTGCAGGCGTCCCCGCCTGCGAGTTCTGGCGGCGTCCCGCCGCAAGTTGGTGATCTTGAGACAGAATCATCTTCGTGCACCGGGACGGTGCCGGAACCCGCAGCCGAGGACGGCTGCGCTATATGAGCGCTGCTCCACGGCCACAGGCGGGCCTCAGCACACAATCCCGCGTTCACGGGATTCATGAGTGTGTAGTGGCAACAGCGGTGCGAATCATCGTCGTCTCGAATCAGGTGATCGTAAGATTCGCTCTGCTAGAAGGGAACGACCTTCTCCGACAGCAGCTTGTTGATTTCATGCGCGGTGAAGGATTTCCAACTGTGGAGGATTTCGCTCAAGGTATGGGGCGGCTTGGGCTGGACTACGGCATGCACATGATTGGGCATGACCACCCATGACCGAAGCTCGTAGCGCTCCCGGTCGAAGAATTTCAACGCGCCAGTAACCACATCGGCGCAAGCCGGTCGGCGCAGATGACAATCCCCATGACTGCAATCGAGGTAGCGATCCACGCGATCAGAGTACCAGCGGAACAAATCCTCCTGCTCATGCCACGTAAGCGGGCGCCTGGCAGCCAGTGCGTGGCCAATAATCGCCTCGCGTTCTTGTTTGAAGCGCAGCAGAACCTCGCGCGGGAGAGTGCCTGCCTGCCGGAACGTGACAAAGTATGTGCCACCTTCGCGTTTCAGATGCGGAAGTACACCCCGCGAATGAAATCCCGCGGCAAGGTGGTTTGGCCCTGGCTCGTCAGACATGACCGTACCGCAGGCGTCCGCGCCTGCGAGTTGCAGCGGCGTCTCGCCGCCAGTTCTTGGTCCACGCATCGGGACAGTGCTCCAACCCGCAGCCGAGGACGCATGTCCGCCAACGTGCCTAGCCCGGCCTCCGCTATTCGACTGAGAAAACGATGATTTTCCGGGGGTTCCGCTTCGCAAGTTGTTGGTAATGTGGCGGCGGGTTTTCAAATCGGTGTCGTCCCAATAGCCCCGTGATTCGAGATATTCGGAAGGTTTTTCCGAAGGCATCGAGGCGCGTCAACGAAAACGACTTTAAGACTTTTTG
>JAKANS010000185.1 GCA_021823625.1 bacterium
GCCGTCGGCGAAGGCTTTCAGGCCCTGCCACGCCGCGGTGTGGCGATCGAGCACAGCGTGGGCGGCCAGGTACATGGAGAATCTGGTTTCCTGCCTTGCATTCATGCCTTTGTCCTTTCTTGCCCCGCACTCCACTCATGTCAGTTCTTCTGTGAATCCGGCACGAGCGAGTGGTTCACATAACAGTTGATAGCAGACACAAAGCCAGATTCAAGGATGATTATTGGGTCGCCGGTTGTCGTCGGGATGTTGCTCGCTACGTCTTGGGCGGGGAAAGAGCAGGGTTGCGGACTGCGAGTGGTCGTTGGCACGGCGCCGTGGAAGGTTTTGATGATGCACAGAACCGTTTGGGAGCCGAAAGTGGCAATTGGGAGACTCGCAGTAGTGCTCTGGCTCATGTCAGCATAAATCTGGCTTCTGACGGAGACCGTCTCGAAGCCGACCGGTGGTTCCAAGGGGCCGCTTCTGCACGCTTTAGATGCACCTGACTCGAACATGGATGATCCAGCTCCGAAACCGACCGCAAACTGCCACCTTCTTTAGCGGCTTTCGTGTGTTTGGCGGGCTGGCCGGATCGTTCACCGATCGACTTCGCCCATGACGATGTCCACGCTGCCGAGGATCACCACGGCGTCGGCCAACGTGTGGCCGAGGCACATGTCCTCGAGGAGGGTGAGGTTGATGAAGCTCGGCGGGCGGACGCGGTAGCGGTAGGGATTCGGGCTGCCGTCGCTGATGAGGTAAAAGCCGAGTTCGCCCTTGGGCGCCTCGATGCGGCCGTACACCTCGCCGGCTTTGGGGCGAAACCCGCGCAGCTTGGCCTTCGGGTCGATCACCGGACCGCCAGGCAGTTCGCGCAACGCCTGGGCGAGGATGGCGTGGGATTCCCGCATTTCGAGAATGCGGATCATGTAGCGATCGTAAGTGTCGCCGTGTTCGCCGAGCGGCACGCGGAACAGAAAGCGGTCGTAGAGGCCGTAACGGTCCACCTTGCGGAGGTCGTAGTTGACGCCGCTGGCGCGAAGCGTCGAGCCGGAGATGCCGGCGAGAAGTCGCTCTCGGGCGGGGCCTATGAACCTCCGCCCGCCAGGAGTCGCTGCCGTAACATTTCCAAAGCTTGCTCGCAGGTCATGTGCTTGAACGTCTCGCGGTCGAAGGCGTTCAGCATCCGCTTCACCGCGGTGTCACTCGCACTGGCGAGCGCGATGAATACGGTGCCAACCGGCTTCTCAGGCGTGCCGCCGCTCGGACCGGCGATGCCCGTGACGGCGAGGGCGAAGTCCGCGCCGGTCCGGGTCCGAGCGCCTTCTGCCATCAACCGGGCCATCGGTTCGCTGACCGCGCCGTGCTGGGAAAGTGCTTCGGCGGGTACGCCCAAAAGCCGTTGCTTGAGATCGTTCGAATAAGTGATGCAGCCGCCCAGGAAAACCGCGGACGCCCCCGGCACGTCGGTGATGCGACTCGCCAGGCGCCCACCGGTGCAGGATTCGGCCACCGCCACGGTCAGGCGGCGCTGGCCGAGCAAGCGCACCACGGCCGCTTCCAGCGTCTCGCCTTCCTCGCCGTAAAGGTGGCGACCGACGGTTTGGCGGACCACCGCTTCCGCCTCAGCCACCAGACATTCAGCACCGGTCGTGCGGGCGGACAAGCGCACATCGACTTCGCCGGGGCGAGCGCAGTAGCCGATTTCAAGCCCCCGTGAAACCAGGTCCGCCAGCGGACCCGCGATGTGTTCTTGCATGGTCGATTCCGGCACGCCGGTGCTGCGGAGCGTGCGGCAAACGAAGGGCGCGGCGAGCGGCAGCGTTCGTTGCACCCACGGCAGGACTTGCTCGGCGAACATCGGTCGCAACTCGCGCGGCGGGCCGGGCAACATGACCAACCACGCTGCCTTGCCAGTCGGCGAGTGCGGGTTCGGCTGCACTTCGATGAGCAGTCCAGGCGCCGTGCCGTGGGCGTTGGGCAGTGCGGTCGCGCCTTCCGGCACTTGCGCCTGCACCAGCACCGCCGCCGCCGGTGTGCGCTTCCGCGCGGCGTACCAGGCGTTCAATTGCGCGACGATCGCCGGATCTTCGCGCAGCGGACGGCCGACCAATTCCGCGATCGCGTCGCGCGTGAGGTCGTCCGAAGTCGGCCCCAAGCCGCCGGTGACCACGATCAAGTCCGCGCGGCTTAGCGCTTCGCGCACCGCTTGCTGGATGTCTTGCGCGGTGTCGGCGACCGCGACCTGCCGGTCCACGACGTAGCCAGCATCGGCAAATTGACGGCAGAGCCATTGCTGGTGGGTGTTCAGTACGCGCCCCAGCATGAGTTCGCTGCCGGTGTTCAGGATCTCGATGTTCAAGCGGGGCGCAGTCTCCGCCGCCCCAGTTGCCCAGGCAAGGCCCCGCCGCGCACCGCTGCGGCATTCGGCGGGGTGGTGAACCGGCGGTGGATAACTCGTTGGCGGCGGCTGTTGCGCCCCCGCGGAATCTCTGTCACAAGAGCGCCCCATTTTCGTTTATGAAGAAAGAACCGAAACAAGCCACCGAAAACCAGTTGCTGGATTTGCTCAAGGAAGTGCTGCCCCAGGCGACTCACGACCCCAAGCTGGCCGGCAAGATTTACCAGGCGATCGAGCGGCAGCTCCAGGCCAAGGCCCGCGCCAAGGCGTTCGACAAATTCTGCGCAAAAGTCGCGTTGCCCGACCTCGAACCGAAAAGCGTCACCGAAGTCAAAACGCAGCTCGCCGCGTCCTTCGGCGACGGCGACGTAACGGTGAAGCCGGACCGAAAGGAGAAGACGCTCGCGGTCGAAGTCGCGTTGCCGGACGGCAGCCAGTTCAGCAGTCAGATCAAGGTGAATCCGAACGCCGCCGCCGAAGCCAGCGACGAGCAGGAAATCACGCTCAAGTTCGTGCCGTTCCCGGTCTGCTTGCCCGGCGATCCGGGGCTGGTCTGGCTCCTGGCCAAGCGCGAAAACCTGACGGCGGAGGAAGCCGCCATCGCCTTGACCAAGGCGGAGGAAGACTTCTGGGCGTCGAAAACCGGCCAGAAACTGATCCGCGACCGCGTCGAGCGCAGTTTTCCCGAATTCATCGCGCGCGTGCCCGCCGGCCTGTTGAGCGAAGCCGGCCTCAAGCGGCATTACAAGGAACCCGAACCGATCAAGGCGCTGCGCACGCTGCCTGGAAGCTGAAGCGCGCGCGACACTTGCGTGTTCTCCGCTTGTTCCGGGGCCGTACTCTGCTAACTTGCGCGCCCTTTCGATGGACATCGCGCGAGAAATACAGAAGCGGCGGACGTTCGCCATCATTTCGCACCCGGACGCCGGCAAGACGACGCTGACCGAAAAGCTGTTGCTTTACGGCGGCGCCGTCCAACTCGCCGGTTCGGTGACCGCGCGCAAAAACCAGCGCGCCACCACGTCGGACTGGATGGAACTGGAAAAGAAGCGTGGCATTTCGATCAGTTCGACGGTGCTCCAGTTCGACTATGACGGTTACCACATCAACCTCCTGGACACGCCCGGTCACAAGGATTTTTCCGAGGACACGTACCGCGTGCTGACCGCCGTGGATTCGGTGGTGATGGTGATCGACGCGGCGAAAGGCATCGAGTCGCAGACGCGCAAGCTCTTCGAGGTTTGCCGCCAGCGCGGGGTGCCGATCTTCACCTTCATCAACAAATGCGACCGGCCGACCCGCGACCCGCTCGCGCTGCTCGATGAACTGGAGAAAGTGCTCGGCATCGGGGCTTTCCCGGTCAACTGGCCGATCGGCACCGGGACCGATTTTCAGGGCGTCTATGATCGGCGCGCGCAGCAGTTCCATTTGTTCGAGCGCACGGTGGGCGGCCAGTACCGGGCGCCCGTTGCGGTGGGCGGGTTATCCGATCCGGAAATCCGCGACCGCCTCAGCGCGGCGAATTTCGCCAAGGTCGTCGAAGAACTGGAGATGCTCGACCTGGCCGGCGAGACCTTCGACGAGGCGGCGGTGCTGGCCGGGCAGACCACGCCGGTTTTCTTCGGCAGCGCGGTCAACAATTTCGGCGTGCAATTGCTGCTGGACGGCTTTCTTGAACATTCGCCTCCGCCCCGGTCGCGGCTCATCGCCGGCACACCCATCGCGCCCGAACACCCGGCCTTTTCCGGCTTCATCTTCAAAATCCAGGCAAACATGGACCCGCGGCACCGCGACCGAATCGCGTTCCTCCGCGTGTGCACCGGCCGGTTCGAGCGCGACATGACGGTGCT
Organism: bacterium; assembly: GCA_021823625.1. Classification (GTDB taxonomy): domain Bacteria; phylum Verrucomicrobiota; class Verrucomicrobiia; order Limisphaerales; family J093; genus DSVZ01. Next base: position 4,234 of record JAKANS010000185.1, read on the forward strand.
GCACTCGCGCAGCGAAAAGCGCATCCGCCTCGCCAGCTCGCACAAACTCTTCGGCAACGAGCGCGAGACTTTGGATGAAGCCTACCCGGGCGACATCGTGGGGTTGGTGGGCCACGACAGCTTTGGCATCGGCGACACGCTGACGTTGGACCCGGACATTCGCTACCGGGAGATTCCGCGCTTCACGCCGGAAGCCTTCGCCTACCTGCACAATCCGAACACGGCGAAGTTCAAGCAATTCCGCCAGGGCCTGGATCAACTCTTGTTGGAAGGCGTCGTCCAAATCCTGCACCTCCGTCACGCGACCAGCAAAGTGCCGTTGCTGGCGGCGGTCGGGCCGCTCCAATTCGAGGTGACGCAATTCCGGCTCGAAAGCGAATACGGTGCGGCGTCGCGTCTCGAACCGGCACCGTGGACGGTGATGCGCTGGCTGCCGGCCGGGCTCAAGGACGCCGACCTCGACGCCTTGGTGCTCCCGACCGGGGCGCGCATCGCCCATGACGTGGCGAACCACCCGGTCGTGTTGTTCCCAACGGAATGGTCCGCCGAGTACTTCGGCCAGACCAACGCGAAAGTGCCGCTGAGCGCTTTGCCGCTGGAAACCACCGCGAGTTGAGGTCGCCCCGGACGCCAAACGCGACGCGTCCAGCGGGCCCGACGGCTGCAGGCTTGGCGACCATCCTGCGCTTGCCGCGATTCGACGCGTCTTCCATCCTTGCCGAATGCACCTGCGCAACATTCTGCTTCTGACCGCTCTCATGACCACGCTGGCCTCCTCGCTCGCTGCCGAACCACGCGCCTTGGCCGAGCGCCTCGGCTACAAGCCGACTGACCGGCTGCTCATCATCAACGGGGACGACGCCGGCATGTGCCACGCCGCCAATCTGGGGACCATCGAATGCCTCGAACAGGGGCTGATGACGACTTCCACGATCATGGTTCCCTGTCCGTGGTTCCTGGAAATCGCCGATTACGCCCACACTCACCCGGAGAAAGACTTCGGCATCCACCTTTGCCACACCTCGGAGTGGAAATTCTACCGCTGGGGGCCGGTGGCGCCCCACGCAGAGGTGCCGGGCTTGGTGGATGCGGACGGCTGCCTCTGGCGCTCGGTGGAAGAGGTCTATGCCCACGCAACGCCGGAGGAGGCGTTGATCGAAGGCCGTGCCCAGATCAAGAAAGCGATCGCTGCCGGCGTGGACGTGACGCACCTGGATTCGCACATGGGCACCCTCCAATACGACGCCCGCTACATGGAGGCGTATCTGAAGCTCGCGCTCGAATTCGACCTGCCGGTGCGCATGGCTTCGCAGCACACGCTCGAAGCGTTCCAGCAGCCCCGGCTCCGCGCCGTGTTCGCCGCCAAGGGCGTCGTATTCACGGACGATTTCGTCTATGAAGGACTCAAGGACGAGTCGAAGGACGTGAAGGGCTTTTGGTTGCGTGTGCTCAAAAACCTCAAGCCGGGCGTGACCGAATTGTACATCCACGCGGCGAAGCCCACCGAGGAACTACAGGCCATCACCGGCAGTTGGCGGACGCGCGGCCAGGAATTCGAGACTTTCGCGCACGATCCGGAGGTGCGGAAGGTCATCGAAGAGCAAGGCATCATCCGCATCGGCTACCGGCCGCTGCGCGATTTGCAGCGCGCCGAGCGCAAGGCCAGCCAGGCGCAATGACCGCGCTCCTCACGGAAACAACTCCATGAGCGCGTCCGCGAAAATCTTCATGCCGCGGGCGTCGGGGTGATTGATCGAGTTGAGCATCAGCGTCGTGTAAGGAATGCCCTGCCGCCACAACCGGCCGTAGCGCTTCGCGGCGTCGGCCAGAGCGACGTTGTGCTTGGCCGCGAACGCTCGCAGGCCCGCGACATACGGGCGTGGATCGTCGTCGATGTCCCGCTCGCGGTTCAGGCCCATCCAGTCGGGGCGAACGTAATGTGGCGTCAGAATGATCCACTCGGCGCCGATCCCGCGGAAGTCGGCCAGGAGCTTGGCGTAGCGTTCCTCGACCTGCTGCGGGTCGAGGCCGGCGTCGTTGACGAACTCGGAAACAATCAGGTCCGGCTTTGCCCCAAGCACTTTCTCGCGGTAGTTGTGTGGGCTGCCGGGAGGCTCGGCGAGGTAACTGGCCGTGTTCCGCCCACCCCAAGCCTCGGTCACGAGTTCGATTTTCGCGGCCGGGAAGCGTTCGCGCAGCCGGGTCACGAACTGTTCCTGCCACCGATCCCTCGACACGTCGGGCACGTAGCTGCCGTCGGTGACGGAATCGCCCCACGCCAGGATGCGCAACGTTTCGCCGTCGCGCAGCTTGGCCATCGACCGCGGGATTAGCCGTTCCGCCACGCTGGGCTTCGGCTTCACCGGCTCCGGATAGGCAATTTCGAGCACAGGAAACAAATGCTCGGGCGCGAGCCGGGCAATCCGACCGGGCAGCCAGACGCTGCCCAGCAGCCGCTCGCCGGCTCGCAATGCGGGCATCGCCGGAGCGGCGGACCGCGGCTCGCCGGGCCTTAACTCGATCCCGCGTCCCGGCGTGAGCACGATGGCGTCCAGCCGCAGTGGCGCATAACGATAGCTGGCATAGACGGGTTGGCCTTCGTGGATGCGTCCGTTCTCCGTTCGGCCGAACGTGCCCCAGTCCAAGTCAGCTTGGTAATCCTCCCCCGCCCGGAAAGCCTCCGCCGCTGAATCGGGACCGGCGCGCAGCACGAGGCTCTTGGGATCGAGCAGAAACGGGGTGGTGGTTTCCTGCGCCCGGACGCCGCGGAGTTGCGCGCCTTTCACCCAACCGCCGGTGTTCGGGTTGAACAGCGGCAGCGCATCGTACTTCTCCGCCCTGACGGTTACGAACTTGGCCGACGGCACTTGGAGGAGTGCCGCGACCGGCGGCGACGCGTCTCGGAGCACAGCCTGGATGGTCCAGTCGCCGACCAGTTCAAGTTCCACCGGCGCGGCGATTGCGGATCGGCAGAAAAAAGCCAGGGTTGCCAGGCCGATGGCCAGAGATCGGGTGCAGGTAATCATGCCGGAGGTTTGGGCGGCGGCCGGCAGGGGTCAAGTCACAGAACCCACCGTCGCGTTGGCCGCTGGCCGTTTGACAGGCCGGCCGGCCTCCCTACCCTGACACCGCGATGTCGCAGCCAGCGCCACCGCCGGTCATCCGCCTGCGCGGCGTCCGGCACAATAATCTCAAGGGTTTCGACCTGGATCTGCCGCAGAACCGGCTGATCGTGATCACCGGCTTGAGCGGCTCGGGGAAAAGCTCGCTCGCGTTTGACACGCTTTTCGCGGAAGGCCAGCGGCGCTACATCGAAACCTTCTCCCCGTACGCGCGCCAGTTCTTCGACCGGATGGACAAGCCGCGCGTGGACAGCATCGAAGGCATCCCGCCCGCCATCGCCATCGAACAGCGCAACGCCGTTCGCACCACCCGCAGCACCGTCGGCACGATGACCGAAATCTGCGACTACCTGAAGGTGCTCTGGCCGCACCTGGCGCAACTGCACTGCCGCGGTTGTGGCCGGCCGGTCCGCAAAGACACGCCGCAACAGATTTGGCTGGAGCTCTCGGAAGAAGTCGGAAGTCAGAAGGCAGAAGTCGGAAGGGAATCCGCCGAGTGCCTGGTGACCTTCGACCTGCCGCTTTCCGAAAAGCTCACTCTCGCCGAGGAACTCGCTTTGATCACGAAGCAAGGCTACCAGCGGTTGCTGGTCGGCGGCGACGTGGTGCGACTGGACGAAATCCGAAGTCCGAAATCCGAAATCCGAGAGATGCTGACGGTCGTGCAGGACCGGCTGCGCCTCACAGCCCCGAACCGCGCCCGCTTCGTCGAGGCGTGCGAGCAGGCGTACCATTTCGGCAAAGGCCGGTTGGCCGTGCACAAGCTCGAGCCGCAGGGCCCGGCAGCCTCACGCTTCACCATTAGCGAGTCGCGCCGTTTCTCCAATCGCCTGCATTGCGCGGAGTGCGACCTCGAGTACCGCGAGCCCACGCCGGCGTTGTTCAGCTTCAACCACCCGGTCGGTGCGTGCCCGGCCTGCAAGGGTTTCGGGCGGATCATCAGCATCGACTACGACCTCGCCTTGCCCGACCGCTCGCTCTCGCTAGCCGAAGGCGCGGTCCGTCCGTGGCGCAGCGGTTTCAGCGCGGAGTGCCAGGACGATCTTACGAAGTTCTGCCGGGCGCGGAAGGTGCCCATGCACGTGCCGTTTCGGGAACTCTCTGCCGAGCATCAGCGCTGGGTGATTGAAGGCGACGCCGATTACGGCAGCGACGAGGAGCACCAATGGCCGCGGGCCTGGTACGGCATCAAGGGCTATTTTCGCTGGCTGGAGTCGAAGGCGTACAAAATGCACGTCCGTGTGCTGCTTTCGCGGTATCGGGCGTACACGAGTTGCCCGGAATGCCGTGGCCAGCGGCTCAAGCCGGAGGCGCTGCTTTGGCGGCTGAGGGTTGAGAATGGAGGATCAAAGATGGCTGATGCGCCTCGTTCCTCCACCCTCCATCCTCCACCCTCTCTGACACTCGCTGAGTTCTACGCCCTGCCCATCCGTGATTCGTTCGCGCTGGTGGAGGCGCTTTGGCGCGAGCGAGCCAGCCGCGGGCGCGCGACCACCGCGAACGATCCCGTCGCGCTGGCGCTCGGCGAAGTGCACGCGCGGCTGAGTTACCTCGCCGAGGTCGGCCTGGGCTATCTCACACTGGACCGCCCGACACGCACGCTCTCCGGCGGCGAAACCGAGCGGGTCAACCTCACCACCTGCCTCGGCTCACGGCTGGTCAACACTCTCTTCGTGCTCGACGAACCCAGCGTGGGCCTGCACGCCCGCGACACGGCGCGGCTCATCCGCATCCTCGAACGCCTCCGCGACGCCGGCAACAGCGTGGTGGTGGTCGAGCACGAGGCGAGCGTGATGCGTGCGGCGGACCAGATCGTGGACCTTGGTCCTGGCCACGGCGAGACCGGCGGCGAGGTCGTTTTTCAAGGCACTTTCGCGGCGTTGCAGAGTTGCGCGGCGTCGCTCACCGGCCAGTATTTGAGCGGCCGGAAACAGATCGAGATCCCGCCGCGCCGGCCGGTTGGAAACCCAAAGTGCGAAGTCCGAAGTCCGAAAATCGAAGCAGCGCCTCGCGCGACGTCGCTTCAGGCTTCGGACTTCGGGTCTCCTTCGGATTTCGAATCTCGATCTTCGAATTTACCCTGGCTGCGCCTCCGTCATGCCGCGCGCCACAACCTCCAGGACCTTTCGCTCGCCATCCCCCTCAGCCGATTTGTCTGCGTGACCGGCGTGAGCGGCTCGGGCAAATCCACTTTGATCCGCGAGGTGCTCTTCCCGGCGCTGCAGGCGAATTTGAAATCGGAGCTCAGCGGTCCTACCGCGGCGAAAGCCTCCGATCGCCTCGACACTGAACCCGACGATTCCAGCAGAGCCGGAGACGACGACAACGGATCGACCTCTGTCGTCGGGTATCCCACATTGATCCTGGCAGGTTGGGAGGAACTCGCTCGCGTGGTCATGGTGGACCAGGCGCCGCTCGGCAAGACGCCGCGCTCCAATCCGGCCGTCTATATTGGCGCGTTCGACGACATCCGCGAATTGTTTGCGGCTTCCGAGGCCGCGCGCCAGCGGGGGTTGAACGCGAGCGCTTTCAGTTTCAACTCGGCACAAGGCCAGTGCGAACGCTGCCGCGGCGCCGGCTTCGAGAAGATTGAAATGCAGTTTCTCAGCGATGTGTTTATCCGTTGCCCGGATTGCGATGGGCGACGCTACCGGGAGCACATTCTGGAGGTGAGAATTCAGAAGGCAGAAGTCGGTCGTCAGGAGCCAGAAGTGAGAAGTCAGAAGGTGGGAGGCAAAGGCAGAGAGGCCGGGCCGAAATCCGAAATCCGAAACCCGAGCCCCGTGGCGAGTTGGTCCATCGCGGATGTGCTCGATGCCAGTGTGGATGAAGTACTGGGCTGGCTGGACGGCTTTGGCGACTCGCGCTACGCCCGGCGGGCAACCGAAAAGTTGAAATTGCTGCAAGAGGTCGGGCTGGGCTATCTGCGGCTGGGCCAGCCGATCAACACCCTTTCCGGCGGTGAGAGCCAACGGCTCAAGCTCGCGGCGCACCTGGCCGCCGTGGCTGCGAACGTCAGTTCGCCGCTGAATTCCAGTCCTGGTGGACCGCCCAGTCAGCCGCGTTCTGACGAACGCAGCCACTCGCTTTTCCTTTTCGACGAGCCCACGACCGGCCTGCACTTCGACGATGTGCGCGTGTTGCTCCAGGTTTTTCAGCGGCTTGTGGACGCCGGCCATTCGGTGATCGTGATCGAGCACAACCTCGAGGTCATCAAATGCGCCGACTGGGTGATCGACCTCGGCCCAGAAGCCGGCGACGAAGGCGGGCAGGTCGTCGCCGCGGGAACGCCGGAGCAAATCGCCGGCTGCGATGCGAGCCACACCGGCCGGGCATTGCGCGAGTTGGGCTTGGCGACGACACCAATTTGAGCCGTAAGTATGCAATCGGAACGCTGGTTCGTCCTCACCCTAACCCGCTCCTCCAGGAGAGGAAACCCGCGGGCGCCGCGTGGGCAAGAGTCACTGAACGCTGAAGGTTCTCCTGTGTTGGGCAAGTCCCTCCCTCTCCCGCGGGGAGCAACGGTATGTAAGTTGCGAGGGCAAAGTTGGGATGTTGGAGGATGGGGTTCCTCAAGACGACGCGTTTTCGCACGCCCGCGGTGCGGGCGACCTTGGCGGGTTGGCCCGCCGCCCGCCGC
>JAKANS010000186.1 GCA_021823625.1 bacterium
GATCTGATCTCTCAACGGACCTCGCGCACCTGCCGGAGCTGATCGGCGGCGTGGCCGAAGGGCGGGCGGACTTGGCCCTCGGCTCGCGGTTGCTGCCGGCGTCGCGGACGACGCGGGGCTGGAAACGCGAGCTGCTCTCCCGCGGTTACAACTGGCTTTTACACCGGGCGCTGGGGCTACGGGTGACCGACGCCCAATGCGGGTTCAAGGCGATTTCCCGTCGCGCCGCGCAAGCGTTGTTGCCGCCGGTGCAAGACAGCGGTTTCTTCTTCGACACCGAATTACTCGTGCTCGCCCAACGACAGGGTTGGCGCATCGTCGAACTGCCGGTGCGCTGGGTGGACGATCCCGACAGCCGGGTGCGCCTGCTGCGGACGATCGGGCAGGACTTGAAAGGCGTCTGGCGGCTGCGGCGCTGAGGCGAAGAGCACGAAACTCCCGACACCAGTGCGGCGGCGCGTCTTTCGGCCGGTCAGCGCGGACTGACGTCCGCGGCTACGGGACAATGGCTGCGTCCCGGTAATGGGACGCCGGCGTCCCGACCACGAACGGCCGGCCCTTTTCCGCGCTCGCGCCACCGCGCCGTCCGGAGAATTTTCGCGGCTCGCCCACGGCACCGCCAATCCACCGCAAGCCACTGCCGCGAAGCGGATTAAGCTCTGCAGTGACGTGGACGAAGAGCCGCCGTGTGGGTTCGCGTTTTTACCCGCACCGAGTCTGGCACGCCTGCTGCGAAAGGTGCCTGCGGCGGTTGGAATCGTTGAAACCAGCCGCCGACCGAGAGTGTCGCAGAAGTTGGAACTTGAACCTGGAATGCCCGGCCCGAAAAGCCGGACGCCGAAACCGAAAAGAAGTTATGCCAGTCCTCGCAAGGTTTTACGGGATCGTGATCCGGATGCTGTTCAGCAAGGCGTTGCCGGCCCGGTTTCACGCGTTTTACGGCGGCGAAGAAGTCGTGGTGGAGGTCTTCCCGCTCCGCATCGTGGGCGGGTCGGTGCCGCCGCCGGTGGCGGACCGCATCTTCGAATGGGCGCGGCTGCACCGCCGCGAATTGCTCGACGCCTGGCAACACTGCCGCGTGGCGCAAAGGCCGTTGCCGATCACGGCCTGACCGAGGCCATCGAACCCACGTTCACTCACCCCGAAACCCGCAAGCCCACCCCCGAACTCATGGACATCGCCCGACCAGAACTCGCCCGCAAGCGCCGTCGGCGCCGCATCGTGTACAGCACCCTCGGCCTGATCGCGCTCGGGGCGGTCACGCTGGGTCTCGCGCGCCTGAAACCCGCCGCGCCCAGTGTGGACAAGGCCCAGGTCTGGACCGACACCGTCAAACGCGGCGACATCCCCCGCCAGGTGCGCGGCAACGGCACGCTCGTGCCGGAGGAGATTCACTGGATCCCCACCACCACGCCGGGTCGCGTGGAGCGCATCCTGGTTCTGCCGGGCGCCGAGGTGAAGGCGAACACGATCCTGGTGGAACTCACGAATCCCGAAGTCGAACAGGCGGCCTTCGACGCCGAGTGGCAATTGAAAGGCGGGCAGGCTCAGTACAACAAGCTGAAGGTCCAACTCGAAAGCGAAAGCCTGAGTGAAGCCGCCCAGGCCGCGCAACTCAACGCCGATTGCAGCGTCGCCCAGCTCGATGCCGAGGCGGACGCCAAGCTCGCCGCCGACAAGTTGGTGGACCGCCTCACCGCGATGCGCTCCAAGACCCGGGCCGACCAGCTCACCGAACGCTGCGAGCTGGAAAAGAAGCGTCTGACGATCCTGGAGCTAAACCACAAGGCGCAACTGGACGCCCAGGACGCGGAACTGGAACGCCTGCGCGCGATCCTCGACTTGAAGCGCAAACAGCGCGCCGAGTTGAAGGTCCGCGCCGGCATCGACGGCGTGCTGCAGCGGTTGGGCGATCGCGACCAGCTCCAAGTTGGGCAGCAGCTTGGCGCCGGCGCGAACATTGCCCGCGTGGCCGACCCGACCAAGCTCAAGGCCGAGGTCAAGGTGGTCGAGACCCAGGCCAAGGACATCGCCATCGGGCAGAAGGCGGTCATCGACACGCGCAACGGCCTGATTCCCGGCCACGTCACGCGCATCGATCCGGCGGTTCAAAACGGCACGGTCACAGTGGACGTGGCGCTCGACGGCGAGTTGCCGAAAGGCGCCCGGCCGGATTTGAGCGTCGAGGGCACCATCGAACTCGAGCTGCTGCAAAACGTGCTTTACGTCGGCCGGCCGGTGCATGGCCAGTCCGAGAGCCCCGTGGGCCTGTTCAAACTCGTGGCCGGCGGGCGCGAGGCGATCCGCGTGCCGGTGAAGCTGGGCCGCAGTTCCGTGAACACCATCGAGATCCTGCAAGGCCTGAACATAGGCGATACCGTGATCCTCTCCGACATGTCGCAATGGGACGCGCATGACCGGGTGCGGTTAAACTAGCCACGGAGACACAGAGCCACAAAGGAGTTAGTTATGGGCCACGATGCGATCCCGGAGGAGCTGAACAAGCTGACGGAGAAAATCATCGGATGCGCGATCGAAGTGCATCGGCAACTTGGGCCGGGCTTGTTGGAGTCAACTTACGAAGCAGCGCTGGCCATCGAACTCGAGCTCGCCGGGCTTCGTTTCATCCGACAGGCGATCTTTCCCGTGACCTACAAACATCGCCCGATCGGCGAGCATCGACTCGATCTCGTGGTGGAGGACGCGGTGGTCGTCGAACTCAAGAGCGTCGAGCGGCACGACCCGTTGTTCGAGGCTCAACTGCTCACCTATCTACAAATCGCCGGCAAGCGCCTCGGTCTGCTGATCAACTTCAATACGCGGCTGCTCAAAGACGGCATCAAACGAATGGTCCTCTGATCTCTGTGTCTTCGCGACTCTGTGGCAAATCCTATGAACAACGGCTCCCTCATCAAACTGGAAGGCATCACCAAGGTCTTCTACACCGACGAAGTCGAGACGCACGCGCTGTCCGGCATCCACCTGGAGATCCGGAAAGGCGAGTACGCCTCCATTGCCGGGCCCTCGGGCTGCGGCAAGTCCACGCTGCTGTCGATCCTCGGCTTGCTCGACACACCCACCGACGGCGAGTACACGCTCAACGGCGAGCCGGTCGCGAACCTCGCCCACGCCGAACGCGCCCGCATCCGCAACCGCGAGGTGGGCTTCATTTTTCAGAGCTTCAATCTCATCGGCGACCTCACGGTGTATGAAAACGTCGAGCTGCCGTTGACCTATCGCGGCATGAACGCCGCCGAGCGCAAACAGCGGGTGAACGACGCCCTGGAAAAAGTCGGCATGGTCCATCGCGTGAAACATTATCCGTCGCAGCTCTCCGGCGGCCAGCAGCAGCGGGTCGCCGTGGCGCGCGCGCTCGGCGGCAAACCGTCGATCCTCCTGGCCGACGAGCCGACGGGCAACCTCGACTCGAAGAACGGTGACGCCGTCATGAACCTGCTCCAGGATTTGCACCGCGAAGGCGCAACGATCTGTATGGTGACACACGATCCGCGGTTCGCGCGGCACGCGGATCGGCAGGTGCATCTGTTCGACGGGCGCATTGTCGAAGAGAACGTCGAATCGCCCGAGATCAGTAATCAGAAGTCAGTAGTCAGAAGTCGGCAGTGACAATGTGTAAAGAGAATTTCAACCAATAGCGATGAGTCATACTTTCCAAATAACCGATTGTGGAACGAACAGCAACGGATTACTGACTACTGACAACTGACTACCGACTACTTACCACCAGCCATGAACGATTTGAAGTTTGCATGTCGGCAACTGAGGAAGTCGCCTGGCTTTACCGCCGTGGCCGTGCTCACACTGGCCCTGGGTATTGGGGCCAGCACGGCGATCTTCAGTGGGGTCAATGCACTGTGGCTCAATCCCGTGCCGGCGGCGGAGCTAGATCGGATTGTCCAGATTCGCCTCTTTGACAAGAGGCAGAACAGTTACTACGGCGACCGAGGGGGCAGCTTTGAGATTCTCCAGGAATTACGCGCTCACCGGGATCACTTCGTCGATCTAACCAGAATGACATATAGCAATTTACCTTGGGAGGATGCCGGGTGGCTCGACAGAGTCATTGGCTTTCACGTCTCTCCGAACTTTTTTTCTCTTTGGAACGTGAGGCCCTGGCTTGGGCGAACGTTTGCCCCAGATGAGGGTCGGCCCGGCGCTCCTCCGGTTATTGTGGTTAGTCATGCGTTCTGGAACAAACGATTGGGGGGGGACCCGGGCTGGATTGGGAAATCGCTCCGTTTCGGCGATCAGTACCGCACGCTGGTCGGAGTAATGCCGCCTCACTTCAACCCGATGGGAGGCTCTGTCTTATATCCCCAGGAGTTCTGGCTTCCAGAGGATGATCCGCAGGTGGGGCCAGCGGACAAAGACCCGGAAGGCTTCGACTCCGGCACCCTGTTGATTGCGCGACTTGCTCCCGGAGTGTCCATGAAGCAGGCGCAGGCAGTGCTGGATGTGTTGGTGCGACGGCACGAGGGCGGGTACCGCAAAATTTGGTGGCACCCATTCTCTCTTCACCTGCGCCCCGTGCGCGAGATGTTCGCCAGTGCCGAGGTGCGGAAGACCATTCCTGGCTTTGTGGGGGCCATGATCTTCGTCTTGCTGATCGCCTGCGCGAATGTCGCGAATCTGAACCTTGCGCGGACCGAGGCCCGCCAGCATGAACTGGCCATCCGGGGAGCGCTTGGGGCCGGGCGATTTCAACTGCTCCGTCAGTTGTTGATCGAGAGTCTGCTGCCGGCCCTGGCCGGGGCGGGGGCCGGCCTGGTTCTGACGTACTGGAGCCTCGGCCTCATGGAGTGGCTGCTCCCGGCTTCGCTGCCCCGCCTGCGAGCCATTGAAATCGATTGGCAGGTGCTGGCCTACTGCCTGCTGCTTGCGGTCACCGCCGGTTTGGTCTCCGGGACGGTCCCCGCGTGGTACGGGGCGTCGCGCCCGGTGGCGAACGCGCTCAAACAAGGCGGAGGACAGGCGACGTCAGGCGTCTTCCGAAACCTGTATCGCCGGGGACTCGTCGTCCTCGAAGTCTCCCTGGCGATGTTGTTGCTCGCCGGCGCCGGTTTGATGATCCAAAGCGTCGTCCGCCTGCTGCGAACCAACCTGGGGCTGGAGCCAACGAACCTGATCGCCGTTCGGATCTCTCCGGCCGGTGATTCGAAGAAATACCGGACGTTTGAGGCCAAGACCCTCTTGCTGGCCGAGGTTCACCGGCGACTAAGCGCCGTGCCGGGAGTCGAAGCCGTGGGTATTCTCGGGACGGCCGGGGGTGATGGGAAGTTCGCGGTTTCTGGACAGAAGGAGCCGGTGGAACTGATGTGGAGCTCATCAGGGGTCGGGACCGCTGACGCCTTCAAGGCCATGCGGGCGCCGCTGCTTCTCGGGCGGTCCTTTGATGAACGGGACTTGGGAACCAACGCGATGGCGGTCCTGGTCAATGAGACGCTGGCCCGGCGTTGTTGGCCGGGGGAGAACGCTGTCGGGAAAACCATCCAAGCGACGGCCAAGGGCGACCACCGCACCTTTGAGGTCGCGGGGGTTGTCGCCGATGTCCGGTGGATATGGCGCGCGTACGTGACAGAACCGATCGAGCCGATGTTCTACCAGCCTCGCCAGGAGTATGGAGGCTACACGTTGTTTGTGCGACCCCGCATCAAGCCCGCCGGATTGATCAAGCCTCTCTTGGCGGAACTGAAGGCGGCGGGGCCGGAACTGCGCAAACCCGCGGTTAGCTTGGTCAAGGATGATTTCTACGATTGCACGCGATTGCATCGGACCTACATGTGGTGCCTCGCCGTTTTCGGGTCGGTTGGACTGCTCCTGGCGAGCGCCGGCATTTACGCCACGCTGGCCTATTCCGTCGCTTCGCGACAACGCGAGATGGGCATCCGCCTGGCGCTCGGGGCCACACGATCGGGCGTGATGCGGATGGTGCTGCGGCAGGGGATGACGCTGGTGGGGATTGGGCTGGCGCTCGGCTTGGCTGCCGCGTGTGCTTTGACCCGCCTGTTACGCGGGATGCTTTACGGCGTCAGTCCTCTGGACCCGCTCACCCTGACGGCGGCGGCGCTGCTGCTCAGTCTGATCGCTCTGCTGGCCTGCTATGTTCCAGCGCGCCGCGCAACCAAGGTCGATCCGATCGAGGCGCTGAGGTATGAATGAAGATGAACTTTCAACGCTCAACGTTCGACTTTCAACCGGCTGGTTCGTTGCGCATTGGAAGTTGAAAGTTGGACGTTGAATGGTTCCCTTTTATAAACGACCTCAAATTCGCCTTGCGCCAACTCCGGAAGAACCCCGGCTTCACCGCCGTCGCGGTGCTCACGCTTCCGCGGGAGAGTTCCGGATCGTGCCATGCGCTACAGCTTCTTGAACTGCTCCTCGGTCAAACCGGCTTGCTTCAAAATTGCTCGAAAGGTGCCGGTAGGAACGTCGGCCGTGTGCATGGCCACATAGGTTTGGCGGGCGTCTGGATGTCTCAAGACGACGTGCGAGCCCGATTGTCTTCGAATCACGAACCCGGCGCGCTGCAATTTTGCCAGCACCTCACGCGCTTTGTAAGGCATCGTCGGGCAAGTCCAGGGTGGAGTAGAAGAACTCGCGCGGAGCCGGGACAGGTTCGTGGCTGGCTCTTTTCTCGGCGATCCACTGCTGCAGGAGGTCGCGAGCCGCCTCGCGAGCTCCCTCGACACCCAAACCATGCGTGGTCAAGCCCAGCGAAGGAACATGCGCGTAGTAATGCCCGGGCGGGAAACCCTCGGCGTCGATGCGCTCGAACAGAATTCCATAGTTCATATAAATCGAAAATAGCCTTCAATTCCAATCGAATCAAGCGCCATGCCCAATCCGCGGCTGCCATGGGCTGCGAGTCTGGACAGGAAAAGGGCCAGTGGCGTGATTATCGAATCGCCCAGGAACAAAACACAACGGACCACGAACCATGAACGATTTCAAATTCGCCTTCCGCCAACTCGCGAGAAACCCCGGCTTCACCGCCGTGGCCGTGCTTACCCTGGCGCTCGGCATCGGGGCCAACACCGCCATCTTCAGCGTGGTCAATGCCGTCCTGCTCAAGCCGCTGCCCTATCCCGAGCCCGACCAACTGGTGCAGTTGCGCGCAGACTGGTCGGGCAGCCCCAGCACCGTCATTGGCAGCTCCACGTTCATCGCAGCCAGAACCCAGAGCCAGTCGCTGGCGCGCATCGCCGCGTACAGTGGCGGCGAGATGACCCTCACCGGGGCCGGATCGGCGGAACGAGTCGTGGCTGGCGCAGTGACGGTGGATTTCTTTCCACTGCTCGGCATCCAGCCGGCGTTGGGACGCAACTTCACCCGGGAAGAGGACACGCCCAACGGCCCCAAGGCGGCCATTCTCGGACACGGCCTCTGGCAGAGCCGATTTGGCGGCGACGCGGACGTGCTGGACCGGACGATCACGTTGAACCAACAAAGTTACACCGTCGTGGGCATTCTTCCGGCGCACTTTCAATATCCCGAACCGTTTCAACTTTGGACTCCGCTGGCGCTGGGTGAAACGGGTGCGGGAGGGGGGGAACCTTTGCGAAGTATGGCGAAGGCATGTTCCTTCTGAAAGCCATTGCTCGATTGAAACCCGGCGTGGCGCTTGAGCAGGCGCAAGCCGAGTTGCAGACAATTGCGCAGCGCATTCAGCCAGGAGGACCGACCGCGACTCCGGGCGGCAATCCCCGGCCGCGCGGCGAGGGCGGCGGGCGCGGCGGCCGCGGCGAGAGTGTCTTGACGTTGGTCGGCCTGCACGAGCAGGTCGTCGGCGACGTGAAGGGAGGGTTGTTCGTGTTGCTCGGCGCGGTCGCGTTGGTCCTGCTCATCGCCTGCGCGAATGTCGCCAACCTCCTGCTCGCGCGCGCGGCCGCGCGGCAACGGGAGATGGCCGTCCGCGCCGCGCTCGGAGCCGGACGGCTGCGGGTTGCCCGCCAGTTGCTCACGGAAAGCGTGTTGCTCTCGTTGGCCGGCGGCGGGTTGGGTTTAATGATGGCGTTCTGGGGCGTCCGGGCGCTGGGGCAATGGAGCGGCGCGAGCTTGCCGGCGATGCACGGGATCGGCATCGATGCCTGGGTGCTGGCGTTCACCTTCGGCGTGTCGGTGATCACCGGCTTGGCGTTCGGACTCGCGCCGGCAGTTCAAGCCTGGCGCGCGGACGTCAACGCCGCGCTTAAGGAGGAAAGCCGCGGCGACACGGGTGGGCAGCGCCACTGGCTCCGGCATCTGCTGGTCGTGTCGGAAGTGGCGCTGGCGCTGGTGCTGCTCATCGGCGCCGGCTTGTTGATCAAGAGCTTTTCGCGGCTGATGGAGGTCAATCCCGGCTTCCGGGCCGATGGCGTGTTGACGTTTCAAGTAACTCTAACAGAGGGGAAGTCCTCGCCCCAGAAAATCAACTTCATCGAACAAATCGTCGAACGGTTGAAGGCGCTGCCCGGTGTGCAGGCGGCGGCCGCCACGGATTCTCTGCCGCTCACCGATTTTTCGCGCATTGGCGTGGCGGACGTCGAAGGCCGGCCACCGATCGACTTCAGCAAGGTCAAGCCGGGCGAGGTGACGCCGCATTCGAGGCCGACGGTCACTCTCGATTACTTCAACGCGATGGGCATTCAGTTGAAGAACGGACGGGCGTTCACTTCGCAGGATGCGCGCGCCCCGGCAGGATCGGTCATCGTCAACGAGACGTTTGAGAAACATCACTTCCCCGGACAAAGCGCGGTCGGCAAACGAATCCGCCTGATGACGGGCGTTGGGGAGAAGCGTTGGCAGACGGTGGTGGGGGTCGTCAGCGATGTGCGGCAGACCGGATTGGCGGGAGACGTCATCTCGGAGGTGTATAGCCCGGAACTGGAAGACGTGGGAGAGGCGCTGAGCTTCGTCATTCGCACCACCGGCGAGCCGGCCCGTCTCATCTCCGCCGTGCGGGCGGTGATGGCGGAAGTGGAACCGAACCAGCCGCTCCACAACGTGATGACGATGGAACAACGTCTGGCGAACACCACGACCTCGCGGCGACTGAACACGGTCTTGCTGGGCAGCTTTGCGGGATTGGCGTTGCTGCTCGCCGCCGTGGGTATCTACGGCGTGATGTCGTATGCGGTGACCCAACGCCGGCGCGAGATTGGCGTGCGCATGGCCTTGGGCGCGCAGAAGAGCGATGTGCTGGGGCTTGTGGTGAGCAGCGGACTGCGGCTGACACTCACCGGCGTCATGATCGGACTGATCGGAGCCTTCGCGCTAACGCGCTATCTGTCGAGTCTGCTGTATTCTGTGAAAGCGACCGATCCGGTGACTTTTTTCTGTGTCGCAGTGGCGCTGACGGGTGTGGCCCTGCTCGCCTGCTGGCTTCCAGCCCGCCGGGCGACGAAGGTCAATCCGATGGTTGCCCTCAGACACGAATGATCCGCGCATGAACGTCTTTCAAAAAATCTGGCGCTGGCTTCGCTCGCTCGGACAACGACGAGCGGTGAAGCAGGAGATTGACGAGGAACTGCGCTTCCACATCGAGCAACGCACGGCGGAGAACATTGCGGCGGGTATGTCGCCGGAGGAGGCGGCGCGTGAGGCGCGGAAGCGGTTTGGCAATTTGCAGAGCGTTCGCGAAGAATGTCGAGAGAGACGTGGCGCAAGTTTCGGCGAAGCGACGTGGCAGGATGTTCGGTTTGGCCTGCGGATGCTGCGGAAGAATCCCGGCTTCACCGTCGTGGCCGTGCTCACGCTCGCGCTCGGCATGGGGGCAAACACGGCCATCTTTAGCGTGGTGGATGCAGTGCTACTGCGCCCGCTTCCTTTTCGCCAACCGGAGCGGCTTGTACAAATCTGGGAAAACCGCCGAAGGGAGAAGGCGGAACTGGACACTGTTTCACCTCTCAACTTCGCAGATTGGCGAGAACGGAGTCGTACCCTTGAAGGCATGGCCGCTTACCGCCACGAGTCATTTACGCTGACAGGCGGGGATCAACCTGAGTGTGTGCCTGGGGCAGCTGTTTCTGCAAGCTTTTTGACGGTTTTGGGCGTCAACCCTGCTACGGGGCGAGATTTCCGAGCAGAAGAAGGAATCCCCGGCAAGCATCGGGTCGTCCTCTTGAGCCACGGCATGTGGGAGCGTCGCTTCGGTGCCGACGCCAAGCTGCTTGGGCAAGTGATCACACTCAATGGCGAAAGCTTCACGGTCATCGGTATCCTGCCGCCCCAATTCGAGTTCCCTGCCTCGGTTGAGCTATGGGCACCACTGGCCATTGATTTCGGGAGGGTGGTGAGGGGCGATCACTTTCTCTCTGCCATTGGCCGACTCAAAGCCGGTGTGTCTCTGGCGGCAGCCCAGACAGAGATGAATGCCATCGCACACCAATTAGAGGAACAGTACCCCGACAGTAATGCCGACCGGGGTGTTCAGCTCGTGCGGCTCCGGGAGCAACTGGTGGGCAGAGTGAAGCTGCGGCTGTGGATTCTGCTCGGAGCTGTAGGTTTTGTGCTCCTGATCGCGTGCTCGAACGTCGCAAATCTGCTGCTGGCTCGTGCTGCAGCCCGATCTCGCGAGACAGCTATTCGCTTGGCGCTCGGAGCCAGTCGGCTTCGTTTAGTCCGGGAGTTCCTGACGGAAAGCCTGTTGCTGGCACTGGTGGGCGGCGGCGTTGGCTTGTTGCTGGCCTCTTGGGGACTGCACGCATGGTTAGCTGTCGCCGGCTCTCAATTGCCACGAATCAGCGAGGTTGCCATCGACTCTACGGCGCTTGGCTTCACAGCGGTGGTCTCGCTGTTGACGAGCGTGTTCTTTGGCTTAGCAGCCCGTCAAAAAAGCCCCGCTTTCGGAAACTCGGAGGGTTGAACAGAGATCCTGGGTCCGAAGGAGCGACCCGCGATGAGCAAGACCAGAATTACTCCCATGATCGTCGTCA
>JAKANS010000022.1 GCA_021823625.1 bacterium
CTTCAAAGGCGAGGCAGAGGCTTGCCGTGAGGGTCTCGTTGACCGCGTGCTCTACGTCTCCGAGCACCAGGCCCAGGCGCTGGCCGAGGTCCACCACGGCGTCCCGGCTTTCCTGGTGGGCAATTACATCGACCCGGACGACTACGCCTGGCGCGAGCGGCGCAATCCGGTCTTCACCCTCGGGCGGCTGTCCCGGCCCGATCCCATGAAATATCCGCTGGACTTCCCCGTGTTCTATGAGGAATTCGGGTTGCCGGACGTGCGGTATCGGGTCATGGCCTGGAGTCCGGAGGTGCAGAAGCAGTATCGCTGGCACCGTTTCGGCCCGGAGTGGGAGCTGCTCCCGGCAAACCGGGAGCCGGCGCTCAAGTTCCTCTACAGCCTGGATGCGTTCGTCTATCCGCTGGGCCACCGGATCCGGGAATCGTGGGGCCGGGCGGTCGTGGAAGCCCTGTTGACCGGCGCGGTGCCGGTGGTGCCGGACGGCCACCAGTTCGACAAGCTGCTGACGCCCGGCGAGAGCGGCTTCATCTGCCGCGCGTATCGCGAGTGGAAGGCGGTGGTGCGCGAACTCTATGAGAACTATCCGTTGCGGCTGAAGGTGAGCCGCCAGGCCGCCCAGCACGCGCGCGAGCAGCTCTGCAACCCGGAGACGCACCGGCGGCGGTGGATCGAGGCGCTGCGCTTCTGATCCGAATTCCCAGCGTAGCGCAAGCGGCCCGCCCGCCCCGGCCGGCGGCCCGCCGACCGGATCGGCCGGGAGCGATTAATGAGACCCAAATTCTGCTATTGGTCGGTGGCCACCGGCGAGTATGGCGCGCGGATGGAGCAGTGCGTGCGCACGGCGCGGGCGGCGGGCGTGTTCAAGGAGTTTCACGTCCTCACCGACCGCCCGCTCGAGGGCTGCGAAGGCTACGACGCCTACGCGTGCGACCCGGCCCACGGCCTCTTCAAGCTCCACCATCTCAAGGTGGGGATGAGCCGGCTGAACTTCGACTATTTCGTCTGGCTGGACGCCGACACGGTGTTCGCGCGCAATCCGGTCGATGTGCTCGCGCCTTTGGGGCGGTCTCCGATCCACGTGCCGCTGGAGGTCAGCCTGGCGCCAGTGGCTGAGGACGCGGAGTGGAAGGGCACGCGAGTGGGCGCCCTGCGGGAGCTGATGGTTCAGGGAGGCGTCGTCAACGAACCCTGGCTTGGCGGCAGCGCCTTCTGGATCGTCCACCACGACGTGATCGAAGGCATGTACGACCTGGCGCTGGGGTTCTGGCACCAGGCGAAGGCGGCGGGCTGGCGGGTCGATGTCTCCGCCGCGCTGAGCTACGCCCAGCAGATACTCAGCGCGGACTCTGAACAGCACCGACTCGACCGGCATCCCGGCCTCTGGGCCGGCGACCATGCCGGCGCCTCGCGCGCGGCCGCCCCGAACGGTGAACCTTGGGCCTGGCGGCATCCGCTGGATCCGAAACCGCTGCGCGTCCAGCCGGCGATCATTCACCTCCCAAAAGCCAAAGCCTGCTGAAACCGCGGATGCCCACTGGCGCGGGGAGCCTCCGGGCAAAACCGCCTCGACGGTGAACTCCGTGGCAAGCTCGGCCAGCGTTGGCAAACCGCATCCCCAAGCGGTTTGCAGCGCCAGGTGAGGTCCGCGTGCTGGATCGTTTACGCGAACGGCCCGGTTACACACCCTGACCGCCAAGGATTCGTGCCATTCGGCTCTCCTCCCCTGCCCTGCTTGCCGGCGACCGGTGCGGCCTTCGAGGCAGCAAAGCGAACCGGGAACGCGTAAAGACTTCCCGTGCCGGTGAACTCCCGGCAGAATCGATTTTCCGGAGCGGCGCAACTTTCCGGCAGATCGGTTGTATAAACCTTTGTCCGCGAACTTCGAACATGGCAGTCGTGTCCATAAAGAACGTGTTGAGCCAGGCCCAACTGGCCACGCCAGATCAATTCGATCTCTGGCGACGCGAGTGGCTGGCCGAGCCGGAATCCGACGCCAAGGCAAAGACGCTCATCGCGCACCTCCAACGGCGCGTGGACCTTCCGGAAGAAGTCTTCCTCCAAAAACTGGCGACCGAACTGGGTTGGCCGTATCTCGAACGCATCAGCCTGCCGCAGGACGAGGAGGCCAAACGCGAATTGCGGCGGAGGCTCTCGGCCAAGGTGGCTTTTCAACACCAGGTCAGCCCCGTGAGGATCGAGGACGAGCGCGTCCTGCTGGCGGCGGCGAATCCATTTGACTCGACCATGGTCAGTACCGTGCTCTTCGACGCCGGCGAGCGGGTGCAGTTCGCACTGGCCCCGCGCGAAGAGATCGACAAGGGCCTCAAAGGCATCTACGGCGTGGGCGCCGAAACGCTCGACGGCATGGCCAAGGACGACACCGCGGACGAGGAGTTGACCGTCAGCAAGGACATCACCCAGGAGGATCAAGAGGCGAGCGTCATCAAGTTCGTCAACCAGATCATCTGGGAGGCCTACAACAGCCGCGCCACGGACATCCATTTCGAGCCGATGGAGACCGATCTGCGCATCCGCTACCGCATCGACGGCATGTTGTACCGCGCGCCGGTCCCCAACGAACTTAAGAAGTACCAGTCCGCCATCCTGTCGCGTATCAAGGTGATGGCCGGCATGAACATCGCGGAGAAGCGCCTGCCCCAGGACGGCCGCATCAACGTCCGCATCAAAGGCCAGGAGATCGACATCCGCGTTTCGACCGTGCCGACGGTTTATGGCGAGAGCACGTCGCTGCGCTTGCTGCGCCGCGGCGGCCAAATCTGGACCATGCCCAGCCTGGGCCTGCCGCCGCGCGAAGAGGAGGCGATCAAGCAATTGATTCGCAAACCGCACGGCATCTTCCTGGTCACAGGCCCGACCGGCTCGGGCAAATCCACTTCGCTCTACACGTTCCTCACCGAGATCAACCTCCCAACCAAGCGCATCATCACCGTCGAGGAACCGGTCGAGTACGAGATCGCGGGCATCAACCAGATCGCCGTCCGGCCGGACATCGGTCTCACCTTCGCCGTGGGGCTGCGTCACATTTTGCGCCAGGATCCGAACGTGGTGATGGTCGGCGAAATCCGCGACCTCGAGACGGCGGAAATCGCCATCCGCGCCGCGCTCACCGGCCACCTGGTCTTCAGCACGCTCCACACCAACGACGCCCCGAGCGCGTTCACGCGGTTGATCGACATGGGCATCGAGCCGTTCTTGGTCGCGTCCTCGGTCGAAGCGGTGATGGCGCAACGCCTCGTGCGTTTGATTTGTCCGCTGTGCAAAGCCCCGCAGGCGGTCGAGCGCGATTACCTGACCAAGATCGGTTTTCCCGCCGACCAGGTGGACGGCACGACGTTTTACAAAGGCGCCGGTTGCGACGAATGCCGCTTCCTCGGCTACCAGGGGCGCACCGGAATTTACGAATTGCTCGTGGTAAACGAAGGCATGCGGCCGCTGATCATGAGCCGCGCGCCGGCCACCACCATCGCCCAGCGCTCGATCGCGGACGGCATGAAAACCCTGCGCATGGCCGGCTGGGAGCGCGTGCAGCATCCCACCCAGCCAACGACTCTGGAGGAGGTGCTGCGCGTGACCCAGATCGAGCAACACCTCAGCGCGTTGTTGGGCGACGAGAAAATCTGATCGCATGGCCGCGAAAACCCAACGCTGGACTTCGTGCAACGTGCTGGCGCCAACCGCCGACGACCGGACGCTCTGGTCGTTCTCGCGGAAAGGCGATCAAGCCACGCTTGAAAGCGAGAAGCGGTTCGCCGTGGGCGCGCGTCTGCCCGCCGAGCAGGTGGCCAAGACGCTGCGCGAGACCTGGCAGCCGCGGTTGAACATCGCCTGGCTCCCGGCCGACAAGGTGTTTCTGCGCGTCGTGGAACTCCCGCCCGCGGAACCGGCCGAGGTGCCGGCGCTCATCGAGTTTCAACTCGAGCGACTTTCGCCCCTGCCGGCCGCCCAGTCGGTCTGGACGTTCGAACTCTTGTCCGGGGGCCCCAGCGAGCCGATCACTGCCATCGTCGCCATCGTCGATCGCGAAGTGGTCGAAGCCCAATTGAAGGACTTGGAGGCGGTGGGCTACCGCCCGGATCGGCTCGAGTTGCCGGCCTTGCGCGAATTGCTGGCGGTGATGAAACCCGGCGCAGGCGTCTATATCCTCGCCAGCCAGGAACCAGCCGGAATCGACTGTCTGGTCGCGTGGTGGGGCGAAGGCCGGTTGCGCCACCTCAGCCTCGGCCGCTTCTCCAATGACTCCGCGGCCGGCGACCGGCTGGTGGACGCACTGCGGCGCACGGCCTGGGCGGCGGAGGTCGAAGGCTGGTTGCCAGCCTCCCAGGGCGTCACCTTGATCGCCGAGGCGTCTCTGGCCGCGCGCCTGGAACTCGCGCTGAAAGATTTCGCCGGCCGCAGCGTCACTTTGCGCGAGCGGCTCTCGCCCCCCGAACTGGCCTCGGTGACGGCCACCGCGCGGGCCCAGGCGAACCTCGTCCCGCCCGAGGTGCTCGCGCGCTACCGGCAGGAATTCGTGGACCGCCTGTGGATGCGCGCGTTGGGAGCGGTGGCGCTGGCGTACGTGCTCGTGGTCCTCGGCTACCTCGCCGCCTTGAACGTGCTGGATTACCAGAAAGGCCGCGTGGACCACGAGATCGCGTTGAACCTCGCGAATTACACCAAAGCCCAGCAACTCAAGGCCCGGTTGGAAATCCTGCAGGAACAGGTCAACCTCAAGTTCGCCGCCCTCGATTGCTGGCAGGCGGCCGCCGAGGCGCTCCCCGAGTCCATGACCCTGAACTCGATCATCTTTCAGCGCGGCAAGAAACTCGGCTTGATCGGTTCCGTCCCGAACGACCAGCAGGAAAAGGTCACGGCCTACAACGCCGCGCTCGCCAAGGCCGAGGTCAACGGCCGGCCGCTTTTCACCAAAGTCGTCACCAAATCCATCCAGGGCCCCGCCGCCGGTCGCCTGGACCAGCCCGCGAGCTGGAGCCTGGAATGCGAAATCAACCGGCGCGACCTCGAATGAGCAGCTTCCTGGACCAACTGAACCTGCGACCGCAGGAAAAGCGCATCGCGATGGCCGTGATGGTGGGCGTGGTGTTGCTGCTGAGCGCGCTCTTCGTCTGGCCCAAACTCGGCGAGTGGCGGAAGTCGCAGGAAGCCCTGGCCAAGTCGCGCAAGACCCTCGTGGCCTACCAGGCCGAGATCGCACGGATTCCGGCTTATGAAAGCCGCCTGCGCGAACTCGAGGGCCAGGGTTCGGCCGTGCTGCCGGAAGAACAAGCGCTGCAACTCACCCGCAGCGTCCAGACCCAAGCCCAAAGGGAACACGTGCCCATCACCAGCACTCGTGCCGGCACCCCCATGCCGGCCAGCAGCTCGAACACCAACTCGTTTTTCGACGAGCAGACCGTCTTGATCGGCGTGAACACCGGCGAAAAAGAGCTGGTGGGCTTTCTGTATTCGCTCGGCAGCGGCAGCTCCATGATCCGCGTGCGCGACATGGACCTGCGGCCCGATCCCCCGCGCTACCGGCTCAACGGCAGCATCACCCTGGTCGCCAGCTACCAGAAGAAACCCAAAGTCGTCCCGCGGCCCGCCGCCACTCTCAAACCGGCAATCGTCCGCACCAACCTGCCCGCCGCCAAACCCGGCGCCCAAAACAAGCTGTGAAAACGCGTTCCAAAATCTTGACCGTACTCGGGATCCTCGCCCTGGGCGGTGGCCTCCTCCTTGCCCTGCAGGAGTCGCAGGGCCAAGGCACGCTGCCGCCTGCCGCCAACCAGTTGGCCGCCGACGAACCACCGGCAGTCGTCCCGCCAGCGGAGGCCGTGTCACCGGCACCCGGCGCGCCGGCCGGTCAGATCCCGCCGCCGCCGCAGCGCCCGCTCACGAACGTCACACTCCCGCCCCTGTCCGTGGCCACGCCCGCCGCCACGAATGCGCCGGTCCGGCGGCAACTTCCCGGCCGGGTGGGTGGCGCTCCGCCGCAGCCTCCCCCCTTCCAGCCGCGAAGCGCCCCCGGCGCCGCCCCGGTTGTGCCTCAGCCCGCGCCCACCATTCCGCCCCCGCCCGCGACCCCGGCGACCGCGAGCCCCGCCGGCACGGTGCCAACCTTGCCCGAAGGCACGACTGCGGCCGGAGCCATTCCGCCCAGCGCGACCAGTGAGTCGGGTGTCGGCGTCGATGGCAAGTATGCGTCCGGAATGATCACCCTCCAGATGGCCGACATCGAGCAGGTGCTTGCCCTTTACGCCAGCATCACCAAACGCACGGTCCTGCGCCCCACGCAAACGCTCCCCAAAGCCCAGATCATGCTCAACAACGAGACGCCCTGGACTCCCGAGGAGGCCGTGCAGGCGCTGGACACCGTCCTCGCCATGAATGGCATCAGCATGATCAACGTGGACGACAAGTTCGTCAGCGCGGTGCCGAACACCGCGGTCTTGACGGCGGGCGCAGCGTTCACGAAGCGCGACGCGAAGGACCTTTCGGAAACCGGCCAGTTCGTCACCAAAGTGGTCAAGTTGAAGCATGCCCTGCCCTCCGAAGTGCAGCAGTTGGTCTCCAGTTTCGCCCAAGTACCGAGTGGCATCGTGGCGATCGACTCCACCCAGACGCTGGTCTTGCGCGACTACCCGGCGAACGTCAAACGCATGTGCGAGATCATCGAGCAAGTGGACGTGGAGGTGGAAAACGACTACAAGCTCGAGGTCATCCCCATCCGTTTCGGCAAAGTGGACGACATCTATGACACCATGAGTTCCCTGATCGGTGGCAGCGCCGGCGGCGGCGTGGCCGCGGGTGGTGGCGCGGTCGCCCGAACCACCGGCATGGGCCGCGGTGGCTCGCGAGGCTCACGGGGCAGCTCTCGTTCTGGTGGCCTCGGCGGCTACGGCGGTTACGGCAATTCTGGCTACGGTGGCGGCTATGGCGGTTCGGGCTATGGCGGCAGCGGTTATCGCTCGGGCGGATATTATCCGCAACAGGTGGCGGCCATGCCGGTCAGCCCTATCCGCCCCGCCACGCCGGGTAGCACCTTCAACCAACGTTTCGCCCAAATCTTGAATCGCGCCGGCCAGCAGGGGCAGCCGGTCCAGTTGCTCCAGGACGCGAAGATCGTCCCCGACGAACGCGCGAACTCGCTGATCGTCTTTGCCAGCAAGGCGGACATGAAGATGATCACCAACGTGGTCGCCAAGGTGGACACGCTCCAGGCCCAGGTGCTCATCGAAGCGATCATCATGGACGTCTCGCTTTCGGACGATTACTCGCTGGGGGTCTCGCTGCTGATGCACCCCCAGCAAACCGGGAACCTCACCTCGGTGGCGGCCAGCCAGAACGGCCAGTCGTTCGTCTCCAGCCTCACGAACTTCACCTCCGGCTCGGGCGGCTTCACCTACCTGGGACGCTACAAGGACGACCTGGACGTCGCGGTCCAGGCGCTCGCCGCGAACAACCGCGGCCAAGTGCTGGCGCGCCCGCGCATCCAGACCACGCATGCCACCCAGGCCAGCTTCGAGGTGGGCCAGAGCGTGCCTTACGTGACGACCTCGTTCTACGGCGGCGGGGGCTACGGCCCGAGTTCTTCGTTCTCCCAGCTCGACGTGACCACCACGCTCGATGTGACGCCTTTCATCACTCCGGATGGCCTGGTCGTGATGGATATCGACCAGACCATCGCCGATATCTCCGGCTACCAGGAGTTCGCCGGCGTCGGCAAGTTGCCCCTCACGACTCACCGCAGTGCCTTCGCCACCGTCGCCGTCCGCGACCGCGAGACGATCATCCTCGGTGGCTACATCCGCACCAGCAAAACCAAGAACAGCTCGGGCATCCCCTTCTTGAAAGACATCCCCGGACTCGGCGTCCTGTTCCGCAACAAGAGCAGCAACCAGACACGCAGCGAAATGATGGTCCTCATCCGGCCGACGATCCTGGAAACCCCTACGGCGGCCGGCGTCGAAGCCGAACGCCAGCGGCAACGGATCCCAGGGATTAAGGATTTGGAACGCGATTTCGAACAGGGCGACGAGAAGCTCCACGAGAAGCTCAACACCCTGTTCGGGAAGTAATCCCGCCCGCGCCACGCCGCTTTCCACCGCATGAACCGGCTTCTCCTTCAATTGTGGCCTTGCCGCCGGTGCGTGCTTGAACGCTGGAACGTCGCTGGCCAACCGCCCGGGGCACGGAGCGCGAGTGTCCAACCCGTATCGAGCCGGCGCGGCGCCCAGCGTTGCTGGGTTGTGGCGGTCGCCTGCGCCCTGCTGGCGAGTGCTTCGGTCCGAGCCGCGGGCGTCGTGACCACCGCCACGCTGACCAACCTTTACGCCGCGCTGCTGGGCGGCGGGCGCGTCACCTTCAGCCTCAGCGCCGCGGCCACCTTCACCCTCCGGGCACCGCTCGAAATTCAGAGCGACACGATCCTGGACGCCAGCGCGTCGGCGTACTCCGTGACCTTCAGTGGCACGAACGGCGTGCGCCTGTTCAACATCAACCCCGGCGTCCGCCTCGAGTTAGCGAAGGTTTCGCTGATCAACGGCGCGAGCACCAATGGGGCGGCCGTGTACAACAACGGCGGCACGCTGGTCGCCACGAACTGCACGTTCAGCAACAACCGCGCCGTCGGCAGTGCGGGTGTGGCCGGCGCCGCGGGCCAGGACGACTTCAACGTCGGGCGCACGGGCGGTACGGGCGGCGCCGGCGGATCGGGTCTTGGCGGCGCGATTTGGAGTTCCGGTGACGTGCAGCTAACCGGGTGCACTTTGAATTCGAACCTGGCCAACGGCGGCGTAGGCGGCGCCGGCGGCGCCGGCGGCACCGGCGCGGTGCAGGCAGGCGACGGCGGCGATGCGGGGCCTGCCGGGCCCGGCTTGGGAGGCGCGATCTTTTGCACCGGCCAACTTGTCTTGGACAACTGCACTTTGCAGGGCAACGCCACCACCGGCGGGAACGGCGGCCCAGGTGGCAGCGGCGGCTCCGGATCGAGCCTCTTCACGCCCACCAGCGGCCGGAGTGCGGCGGGCGCGGAATCGGCCGGCGGGGCGGTCTATAGCCTGGGCAGCGCGGTCGTCACGGGTTGCACCTTCGTCACCAACACCGTCACCGGCGGACAGGCCGCCGACGAATTTGCGAATGCGATGGGCATGGGCCGCGAGGGGCTTCGCGGTGGCGACGCGCACGGCGGCGCGTTCTTCAACGGCGGCACTGCCCAGTTCGCGAACTCCACTTTCTCCGCGAACGCCGTGACCGGCGGCGCGGGCGGCGCGGGGGGCGACAGCCCGGAGTTCTTCGGCGGGCGCGGTGGCGATGGCGGTTCCGCACTCGGTGGTAGTCTCTGGAACCAGAGCCAGATTGCGATTACCAATTGCACGTTCGCCGTGGGGTATGCCACCGGCGGCGCGGGCGGCGCGGCCGGCACCAGCGGAGACGGCATCGATCCCGGGTCGCCCCGACCTGGCGACACCGGCCAGACCGGAGGCGGCAATGTCGCCAACGGGGGCGGCGCTATCACGCTCTTGAACTGCATCGTCGTCAACGCCGGCGCCGGCGGCAACGGCTTCGGACCGCTCACGGATGCCGGCCACAATCTAAGTTCCGACGCCACCTGCAATTTCAACGGCCCGGGCAGTCTCAATCAAACCGACCCGCTGTTGGGCACGCTGGGCGATTACGGCGGCACCACACGGACGATCCCGCTGCTCGCGGGCAGCCCGGCCATCGATGCCGGCGCGACCGTGGCCGAACTCACGCAAGACCAGCGCGGCAACTCGCGACCGCAAGGCGCCGCCTACGACATCGGCGCCTTCGAACGCAGCTTCGCCGGCCTGTCCGGCCACGTGACCCGCGCCAACGGCAGCGCGTTTGCCGGCGTGACCATTGCGCTGCTTTCGGCCACGTCGCTGCCCACCACCACCACTACGGACTCGAACGGGCGCTTCGAGTTTGTACAACTGCCGGACGTCGATCTCGGAACGTACCGCCTCCTCCCGCCAAACGGCGGCAGCGGTTTCGATCCGGCCTTCCGCGACGTTCAACTCACCAGCGCCTCGCAGACGATTACCAATCTCGACTTCGTGGCCCTCGGCGATCGCATCGTCGGTTTTGGCTTCGCAACCAACGGCGCGTTCCAGATCCGCTTCCTCGGCGAACCGGGCCAGGCCTACCGTCTCCAAAGCACCGCCACGTTGACGCAATGGCAGGACGCCGGCAGCGGCACGACCGACACGAACGGCGTGCTCGATTTTCTCGACCCCAATGCGTCCGCGGCCGGTCTGCGCTTTTATCGGGTGGCCACGCCGTGAACGAAGCGGCGAAGCGTCTTCGGCATTGACGCGCGCCGCGACTGACCGGCTTGATGCGCGGACGATGAAAGCCGCCGTTCTGCATGGCAAAGAAGACGTCCGCATCCAAGACGTGCCCCTCCCGCCGCTCCAGGCGGGCGAAGTACGCATCCGCATCGAGGCGGCGCTGACCTGCGGCACCGACCTCAAAGTTTTCCGGCGTGGCTACCACGCGAAGATGATCGTGCCACCGGCGGTGTTCGGTCATGAACTCGCCGGCACCCTCGATGCAGTCGGCGATGGCGTGCGCGACTGGGCCGTGGGCGACCGCGTGGTGGTGGCGAACTCCGCGCCGTGCGGCGCCTGCCGGCTTTGCGCCGGTGGCCAGGAACAACTCTGCGATGACCTGCTGTTCCTGAACGGCGCGTACGCCGAGTTTATCAACGTGCCGGCGCGGCTGGTGCAGAAGAATCTGCTCCGCCTGCGACCCGAAACCGCCTTCCGCGACGCGGCGTTGACCGAACCGCTGGCTTGCGTGGTGCTCGGCGTGGACGAACTGCGCCTGGCCCGCGGCGAACGCGTCCTGGTACTCGGCGCGGGACCGATCGGCTTGATGTTCGTCGCTTTGGCCCGGGCGCTCGGCTGCGAAGTCACCATCGCCGGCCGACGCCCGGCGCGCTTGCAGGCCGCGCAGCGGCTCGGGGCCAACTCGGTGGTCGATGTCGGAACCGGTGCGGACTTCGCGAAAATAGTGAAGGATCAGACCGGCGGCGGCTTCGACGCGGTGGTCGAGGCGGTGGGCCGCCCGGAAGTGTGGGAGGCGGCGGTGGAACTGGTGCGCAAAGGCGGGCGGGTCAACTTCTTCGGCGGCTGCCCGGCCGGGACCCGCGTTTCGCTCGACACCGGCCGGCTGCACTATTCGAGTCTGACGCTGATCGCCAGCTTTCACCACACGCCGCGCACGATTCGCCGGGCGCTGGAAGCGATCGAATCGGGCGTGGTCCGCGCGGCGGAATTCGTCGATGGCGAGTGCGCCCTCGCGGAGTTGCCCGCTCGCTTCCACGCGATGGCCGCGGGCAACCAGGCGATCAAGACCCTGGTGCGGGTGCGCGTGTAGGTTTCCGGCGCAGTCCGTTCTGAAACCACAGGCGCCACACCATCCACAGCGCCTCGAAGACGATCTTGCGCGACATTTTGGACGAGCCTTGAAAGCGGTCGGTGAAGGTGATCGGCACCTCCGTCACGCGCAGGCCTTGCCGCCAGATCTTGTGCGTCATCTCGACCTGGAAGCTGTATCCGTTCGAGTGAACCTGGCTGAGGTCCAGCGACGCCAGCGCCCGGCGTCGAAAGCACTTGAAGCCCCCCGTGGGATCGCTGATCGGCATGCCGGTCACGATCCGCACGTACTTCGCCGCGCCCAGACTGAGCAGCAGCCGCCGCAGCGGCCAGTTGATCACGCGAATGCCGTTCGCGTAGCGCGAACCGAGCACCAGGTCGGCGTCAGTGGCAGCAGCGAGAAACCGGGGGATGTCGTCGGGGTTGTGCGAGAAATCGCCATCCATCTCGAACACGAATTCGTACCCGCGCTCCAGCGCCCACGCGAAACCCGCGCAATAAGCCCGGCCCAGCCCCTCCTTGCCCGGGCGGTGCAGCACCTGCACGGCGTCGTGGGCGGCGGCAAGTTCGTCGGCCAGCTTGCCAGTGCCGTCCGGCGAATTGTCGTCCACGACCAGGAGATCCACCGCGACCGGCAAACCCAAAACCTTGGCCACGAGCGGACGCAAGTTCTCCCGCTCGTTGTAAGTCGGCACGATGATCAGGGTGTCCCGGGGCATGGCGACGGTGCAGACTACTTAGCAAACTCCAGGCCAACTAGGAAGCTTAGTTTGCGGCCTTCAACTCTGGGCGGGCGTAGAGACTGGCCGGCCGTTTGGGGGCAGCAGCGGGCCCAGCGGGCAGACCTCGCACCGCGGCTGGCGCGGCCGACAGAAGTCTTTCCCTACCATCACCAACTGCGCATGGTAATCCTGCCAGTAATCGAGGCGGCCGGCCGCCGGACGTTGGTCCAGCGACGCACTGCAAAGCCCTTGCACCTCCTCGCAAGTCGCGTTGGGAGCGCACCAGCCGTGGCGGGCAAAGATGCGCTTTGTGTAAGCGTCCACGACAAAAGTCGGTTGCGCGCCGGCGTACAGCAACATGCTGTCGGCGGTCTCCGGGCCAATGCCGTGGATGGCCAGCAACCGCGCCCGCGCTTCGCCAAGCGGTCCGCCGAGGAGGCGGCTGAGCTCGCTGCCGAAGTCCTCGACCAGCACCGCCAGAAACGCCCGCAAGCGCCGCGCCTTGACGTTGAAGTAGCCCGCCGGGCGGAGCCGTTCCGCAAGCTGCGCTGGCGGCAGCGTGTACAGTGCGCGGGGCGCGAGGACGCGGGCGGCTTTCAGATTCGCGATTGCGCGTTCGACGTTCGACCAGCTCGTGTTTTGCGTGAGGATCGCGCCGACGCAGACTTCGAACGGCGTTTCGCCCGGCCACCAATGCTGGTGTCCGTTGCGTCGGCGCATCCGCGTGTAGGCTTCGCGCAGCGCCGGGGCAAGCTGGGGGCTCATCGCGGCGAAGCGCGTCAAGCTTTCGGCGGCGGGCCGAAGTGCGCCGCCCAGGAAGCATAAGCCGCCGCGTCGTCCAGCATCGCCTCGATTGCCGTTGTAATCGGAGCGGCCTTGATCAGGCCGGAAAACACCGCGCGATCGCCAATGTCGTCCTCGACCAGGAAAGTCGGCCGCTGCGTCACTTGGAGCGCGTGAAACTCCGTGGTGCTCGCACGGACGCGGGCCTCAACCTCGGGCGAGTTCGCGCGCGCGTGCAAAGCGGCCTCGTCCACGCCGGCCGCCCTGGCTGCGATGCTGGTGGCCACCTCCCACGAGCCAACCTGACGCCCTTCGCGCAAGGCGGCGCGCATGAGCGCGAGCCGCACCCGGTCGTCGGTGACGCCGAAGTCTTTCGCCGCCTCGGCCAGCAGGTTGGGCGCGAGGTACTCCCTGAGGGCTGGATCGAGCCAACCCGAGTTGAGCATGAACGGCGCCCGCGCGATCATCCCGCTGCGGCGGTAAAACCAGTCGCATTGCTCGCGCGACACCGGCAGAGCCGGGGCGTCCAGTAAAGCGATGCACCAATCGAACTCCACCGGGCGGTCGGCGAACAGGCGCTTCAACTCCGCCCACGCGGGTTCCGCCCAATAGCACCAGGACGAAATGACTTCGAGGTAGTACGTGACTTTGACGGTCATGGCGGTCGCACACTAGCCGCTCGCAAGCCGGGCGCAAGCGCGTCGCTGGTCGGGCCGGCAGCGGACGCGGGCGCGCCGCGCTGCCAAAGGTCACTGTACAGCAAACCCCAATCGCTCGTGCGGCGGCGCATCAATCGGAAGCCTTCCGCTTCGAGGCAGGCATCGGGCGTCGCGAGCTGGCGGGCCGGCAGGCGGGTGGCCACCCGAAAGAACGAATACGCCGCCCACAACACCAGCCGCGCCCGCAGCCGCGCCGCGCCGCGCGCCGGCACACAGAAATCCGCGAGGAGCCAGCGGGCGTCGCCGCGAGCCGCGGCAGCCAGCCGCGTCACCACCGCGGCCAGCGACTCAGGCGGAAAGCAATCGAGGAAGAAGTGCGTGACCACCAGATCGAAGGCGCCTGCCGGCGGTTGCCAGGCTGGCAGTTCCGCCCGTACGAATTGCGCCCGCAAGGGCTTCCCGCCGGCGTTCGCCCAAGCCACCCTGGCCCGTTCGAGCATCGCAGCGCTCGCGTCCACGCAACAAAATCGCACCGATGGCAAGGCGCGCGCGGCTTCGGCCAGGAACCGTCCCGGGCCTTCACCCACCACGAGCACGTTCCGGCTTTCCCGCACTTCACCCAGCCAGGCGAGCCGACACCGTTGAAGTTTCCCGCCGGTTAGCACGCGCTCCATCCAACGGTAATGCGGCGCCAGCCGGTCGAAGCTCATGGCTGGAACTGCCGCCGCAAGCCGTCGCGTTGCCACCAGCCTAGCGCGAGCACCGCTCCGACCGCATACGCCAGCACGTCGAGTGGATCGCCGGTGACGCGCATGAGGTGCGGTCCGATCACCTCGAACAACACACTCCAGACAACGAGGTGAAAGGCAATTTCGCCGGCGCCGGGTGGCGCGTCGTGGGTACGCAGACCGAGTTTGCGCTGCAGCCAGAGCACCCACGGCAGGGCACAAGGAATCAGCAGGAGGTCGTTGAATTGGCCGCGCAGGAAAGACGAGGCCAGGTGAGGTTTCAGCGCCCAGCGATTCAAGACGTACAAGGCGCACCCGGCCAGGCACAGCGGGTCACGGCCGTAGGCGAACCGCTTCACAGCAAAGCGAGAATCAAGACGCCAACCCCAACCGCGAGCACCAATTTGGTTAGAAACAACATGGGCGAAAGGGTAGCGCGCCGCGGACGGTTTGAAAAATTCGCTAGCCGGCGTCGTCGCCAGCCCGCTCGGCCGCCGCCATTTCGGCGCGTAAAAGATCGTGGAGGGTGAGGAGTCCTTCCACCGGTCCGCTGGGCCAGTTCTGCAGCAAGACCATTCCCGTCGGCGACTCCATCAAGCGTTCCTGAACCTCCCGCAGGCTGGCGGTTGCAGAGCACAAGACCGCCTCCGCCAGGCGCGGTTCGCGCTTTTCCTTGAGCGCCGCGCGGACTTCCGCCCGTTCGAGGAAGCCGCGCAGTGCACCCGCTTCGACCACGGGAAAGCGCTGGTAAGGGTATGCCTCCATGAGTCGCTCCAGCGCCTCGGGTTTGAGCGAATCGGCGATGACTGGATTGCGGTTGGCCAGCGCAGAAGCCGGTTGTTCCTGCCAGGCACGCAAATCGCGCGGCGGCACGAAGCGATCCAAGTCGTGGCCGTCCTGTTCGAGCAGGGCGTCGTAAAAGTTGTGCCGGAGCAGGCGTCGGCTCAACGCCTGGCTGACCAGCGCCCCCAGCATCAACGGCGGCACCAGGGCGAATTCGTGCGTCATTTCGAAGACGATCAGCACGCTTGTGACCGGGGCCCGCACCACCGCGCCCAATGTGGCGCTCATGCCCACGACCGCCAGCACCGCCTTGTCGCCAGCGGCGAGCGGCAGCACGTGGTTCACCAGGCCGGACAGGCACACACCCACCATCGCGCCGAAAAACAGGTTGGGCGAAAAAATCCCGCCGCAGCCGCCGGTGCCGTAACAACTCACCGTAGCGATGAATTTCGTGAACAGGAGAACCGCCGCAATGTCCCAGGCGAGTTTGCCAGCCAGGGCGTCGGTCAAATCGCCGTAACCCAGTCCGAACACTCCCAGATGACCGCGCGTGTGACCGTGGAAAAAGACGGCCACGCCCAACGCCCAACAGATGAGCGCCCCGATGGCGGGCCGCGTCCAGGGCGGAATGGGTTTCCAACGCTGGCTCAATGCGCGCAATCCAAGCGCGCCTCGTTGAAAGGCCACCCCGACCAATCCCGCCACCGCCGCCACCAGCGGCACGATGAGGTAAGACCGCCACTGCGGTTCGCCCAACGGCTCCAATTGGAACGCCGGCTGCGGCCCGAGCAAGCCGTGGGTCACCAGCGCGCCCAACATGCCCGCCAGCAGGATGCTGCCCAGCAGGCGGCTGTTCAGATCGCCAATGATTTCCTCGAGCGCGAAGGTCACCGCCGCCAGCGGTGTGTTGAAAGCTGCCGCCAGACCCGCCGCCGCGCCGGTGGCCGCGCCCTGCCGTCGCTTTTGTTTCGGCTCACCCGCGAGGCCGGCCAGGTTGGAAGCCACCGTGCCCGCCAGTTGCACACTGGGCCCCTCGCGGCCCAGACTGCTGCCGGTCCCGATCTGGATGGCGCCAGCGATGAACTTCACCCACGCCACGCGGAACGGCACGTGACCGAAGTCCTTCCAAAACGCCGCCTTCAACTGCGGGATGCCGCTGCCCGCCGCCTCCCGGCAAAACGAGTTCATCAGCCATCCCGCGACCAGGCCGCCGCCCAGCATCAACGCCAGGCTGCCAAGCAAGAAGACTGTCCCCGACTGCTTGGCCAGCTTCACCAGGCCCTCCTGGTAGAGCTGGCTCATGGCCGCTTGGAACGCGACGGCGGCAAGGCCGGCGCCCAGGCCGTAGATCGTCGTCAGCAGGATCGTGCGCGTCTGCTTGGGCAGACGCAGCAGCCAGGAACGCAAGGCAGAAGTAACCGAGAACATTTCCGTCCGGCGCCAGTGTGATGAAATTTCGGTCCGCGGCCAACGTCGATGTGCAGAACCGGTTGGGCGACCCGGCGAGCATCGGCGGCCTGCTGCGCAGCAAGATTGCAGCTCGCCTGTCATGGTTGGCGCGGGGCGCAGTTCAGTTTCTGGCTGAGGCGAATGGACCTGACTGCCTGCCAACGGCCGGATCGGCCAGGGTCCGTTGTCCCGCAGGCGGAAACGGGAAGCGTCGGGACCGTATGGTACATAAAATGTCGCAATTGCGACAAAAATTGCCGCGCAGGGAAAAACGAGTAGGTCGGGCGCCTCCGCCTGCCCGTTCGCCACCCCGCCAAACCCTGACGCCGCGATGGCGCTGACCATTGGGTGAACCGAAGTCCGTGAACCTTACCGTTGACCAGACCCGGCGGCTGCGACCGAGACGGTCGCGCGCCAAAAACGGGGATGTGCTCGTTGGCGCGCAGCCGCGGAGTCCGAGGTTGCAGAAAGCAGACTTGCCAGGGATATTCCGAACGTGAATCCAAACGCCCCTCGCGGCACCCGCGCGTTGTCACCCCGGCCGGCGATCGCCTTCACTTTGATCGAACTACTGGTGGTCATTGCGATCATTGCGATCCTGGCCAGCCTCCTGTTGCCCGCCTTGGCCACGGCCAAAGAGAAGGCGCAGCGCACGGCCTGCGTGGGCAACAACAAACAGCTCGCGCTGGCCATGCACATGTATGCCAACGACAACGCCGATTGGATGCCGTGGCCGAACTGGGGCAACGACTACGGCCCCGGCTGGCTTTACCAGCCCGTCGGGGGCCGCGCTCCCGACCCGCTCAAGACCAACGAGTGGCAGTACATCACCGCCGGCCTGTACTGGCCGTTCGTGAGCGAGCGCAAGATTTACAATTGTCCGCTCGACAAAACCAACGACGTTTCGTGGACCAAGCGGCAGCAACGGCTCTCCAGCTACATCATGAACGGCGCCGTCTGCGCCTATGGCCGCCAGGCCAACGGCCGCACGTACAAACTCAGCGCCTTCAATCCCGCCGCCTACGCCCTGTGGGAGCCCGACATCAAGAACTACGGCGGCGTGTACGGCCCCAATCCCGGCCACGACGCCAGCCAGTACCCGAACCTGGACGAAGGCGTAGGCCGCCGGCATAAGAAGGGCGCAGTGATCCTGGGCTTCAGCGGCCAGGTCCACTTCATCACGTTCGAGAAATTCCAGCAGGAACAACGTCTGAACAAACCCGGCCTCTTATGGTGCGTGCCCGACAGCCGGACGGGGGAGTAAGGCCAGCGCACTCGGCAGCGTTTAGTGATGGTTGGTTGGTGTCGCCGGCTTGTCGCCGCCGTTCCTTTTGCCGAACGGAACGGCTGCCTCAGCGAGAAGCAAGGCCATCTGCTTCTCGTCGTCGGGCTCCGGGGATCGGTAGTCGGCCTGCATCTCAAGTTCCTCACCCCTGAAGTCCGGGTATAGCGCGGCGAGCCGGGGAATGGCTTCCTCTGCCAGACTGAAATACTGAGCGTCCACTTCGATGCCGATCGCGTCGTATCCGATGGTCTGCGCCGCGGCCACGGTGGATCCGGAACCCATAAACGGATCGAGCACAATGCCTTCGCCCAGTGGCAAGAGCGCACGAACCAGGATGCGCATGAGATGCTGCGGCTTGAGACAGGGGTGGTTCGAGATGGCTTCCTCCCGGTCGGGCGTGCGCCCGCTGGGTATAACGTCAGGCAGCGGTTTGTCGGCAGCAAGCCGGCGGAGGCCGCCTGTTTTCCAGCGACGCAGGTTCTGTGCGACGGTCTTTTCGCCGATGGGCTTCCGAAACAACATCCACGGCTCGTAAGCGCCTTTCGGTGTCACACAGACTTCCGGGAACTCGCGTTCGGCATTCTTCGGTCGGTCGCCGCCACGGAAGCTGAAGTAAAGCCGCAAGATGGCCGGCCGGATCTCGTAACCTGCCTCCGCCATCGCCATCTGCACCAGTGGCTGCAGGATGGGATGCCCGGCCACGCACACGTGTGCCCCAGGCACCAGCACCGGAAGGAGCAATCTGCCCCATTCGGAGAAAAACCTTTTGAGGTCTTCCTTCTGGACCTCGTTCAGGACAGTAAAGCGCGGCAACGGGTCGCGGCGACTGCCACCAATGGTGGGAGGCAGGCGCCAAACGCCACCGCGCCCAGCACGCAACTTCGAAACCTCCTTCTGGGTGAATTCCAGCAGGCCGTAAGGCGGGTCGGTGCAGACGGCGTGCAGCGAGTGCTGAGGACGCTCGCGCAGCCAATCGAAACAATCGGCGTGGAAAAGTTGCTGCATTCGCAATGGCTGACTTTTCGCCTATAGGCGAAAGACGCGCAAGCCCATTCTTGGTATCAACCAAAGGCGAAATGGAAGCCAAGACCATCATCGGGCGATTCGTCCGCAAACTCCGCGAGCAAAAACGCCTGACGCAAGACCAAGTCGCCGCCCGGACCGGCATCTCCTATCAGTTTCTCTCCGGCTTCGAGAATGGACGCGAGAACATCTCCCTGGACACGCTCGAATCTCTGGCCAAGAGCCTGGGCTGTCCGCTCCAGCAAGTGGTGGCCGGAGCTTACGCACCCGACTCCGCCGGCTCCCCCCCGGAGGTCAACCCCGATTACTTTCGCCCTCAGACGCCGTTGCCGTTGGGGATGAAGGTAAGCCATCTGCAGGCCGCGATGAATGCGACGCAAAGCCTCGTCTTCCGCATCAATGCCAACCTGCTGGCCAGTGGTGCCAAGCCGTTACCGGAATACATCCAGGGGAACAATTTCAGCGGTCTCGTCTCCAATGTGTTCTGCGACGCCCTTCACGAGCACTCACCGTACAAGCACAACTCCGACCAACGCTATCCTGACCTCATCAACCCTCAGGCAAGAGAACACAGCCAAACCGTCGGCCTCGAGGTCAAGTCCACAATTCAGATAGGTAAAGGCGGGGAAAGCCACAACGGCCATTCCGGTTGGCACCTGATTGCCTGCTTTGCGATCGAATCGCAGACTGGCGCTGTCCGCTTCATACACGTAATGGTGGCTGAGTTGAACGGACACCAACATCCGGAGCCGGACTGGACTTACGTGGGCAGCAAGGTCAACGCGGTAACCGGTAGCCGCCGCACCGAAACGTACAATACAACGCTCATCGGCACCACGAAACTACGCGACGGCTCAGTTTACCTGGACCCGACGGTCGTCCATTTCAGTCGGTGGCGGCAGATGCGACGAAGTCCAACTCCGCCCTTCTCGATTTTCTACCAAGCGGGCTCGTAAGGCACAAAGCTGCCAGTGCCGCATTTGACCGCTGGCTTTTCTGCCGGTGTGTAGGTGAACCGATCCGGTTGCGTCATTCGATTGGGTAGGCTGGCGTGATTGCGCAAGCCGCCGAACCGGCCTCCCCAGTTACGATGCCCACGCCGGCGGAGGTGCCAAGGCGGTTGGCGCCGGCTTCGATCATCGCCCGCGCGGTGGCAGCGTCGCGAATGCCCCCCGCGGCCTTCACCCCAAACTTCGGCCCCACCGCTTCGCGCAGGAGCTTCACGTCCTCGATCGTGGCGCCGCCCGCCGCGAAACCGGTCGAGGTCTTCACGAACCGCGCGCCCGATTCGAGGATGAGGCTGCAGGCCCGGAGTTTTTCGTCGCGGTTCAGCAGGCAGGCCTCAATGATGACCTTGACCGGCAGGCCATCGGCGGCTTCCACCACGTCGCGCAATTCGCGGAACACGAACCGGTCATCCCCGTCTTTGAGCCGGCCGATGTTGAGAACCATGTCAATTTCCTGCGCGCCGGCATCAACGGCTGCCTCGGTCTCGAAGCGCTTGGCGTCGGCGTCCATCGCACCGAGCGGAAAGCCGACGACTGTGGCGACTTTCACCGTGGTTTCCTCGAGGCAATGACGCGCCAATTCGACGCGCGAACCGTTCACGCAAACGGCGTAAAAACGGTGCTCCCGCGCTTCGGCGCAGAGCCACTCGATGTCCTTTGCGGTGGCGTCAGGTCGCAGGCAGGTGTGGTCGATGTAATCCGCCAGGTTCATGGCCCGCCAGCTTCGGCACGGTGGCGTGCGAAGGCAAGGCCGGCGACGATGGCAGAACCGAGTTGACTCACGGCAAGACGTTACCGGAGGCGGAGGGCCGTCAGGTCTGCGTTGACTCCCGATCCAGGTTACCCGGGGCAGTGAAGAAGGGCTTCCGTTTGGCCTCAAGGCTTTTCTGCAAGGCGAACGGATCCAGCGCCGCGGGTTGCGCCCGCAGCCGGGCCTTGGTCGCCTCCGGGAGGCCCGCGCCGGCCCGGCACCGCGGCTCCGGGGGCGGCGGCTCGTAGATCCGCTTGGTCTTGCCGCCCTTTTTCTCCCGCTGCAGGCGCTTGAACGTCGGCTTGAAGGGACGCCCTTCCCCGGCCTAGCGGTCGTTCAGCAACGGCACCAGTGCGGGCTGCCCGAAACGTTCGGACCCGAAGAGCGGCCGCCCGGGCGTCCCGTTTTTCTGCTCGCAGTGGGTGTTGTCGCTCTGGCGACAGGCCCGGCGGCGCGCCCCGGGCAGCCGGGCCGGCCGCCCGGTCCGATGCCGGTAGAGCGCCCCGTTGCGGAACTCGCCCCCGGGGTCGGTGTGGAACCGCGTACGGCACCGGCGGTTCCCACTCCGGCACCTGCGCGCGCCCGGCGGCGGCGCGCTGGTTCCACACGGCGCGGTTCTCCGTCCCCCCGCGGTTCGTCCGGTGCGAGCAACCGGATTTCCTGGAGGCACATTCCGTAACGGCTGCCGCGCGGGCGGGACTTGAACACGATGCCGCCCCAGCCGGAACTGAAGTTGCCGGCAAAGCACAGCCAGAGCGTGCGGCCGTCCGCGCTGATGAACTTGGACGGGAGGTTCACGAAATACGCCTGCTCGCCGAAATTCTTGAGGTACGTCACCCGCTTCCACGGGCCGGTGAGGCGGTCGGATTCGAGCAGGTAGGTGTTGAAACGCGAGACGGTGTTGCCGCCGTCAGTCACGCACAGGAGGTACTTCTTGAGCGGCGCGTCGTAGGTCATGGTCACGCACCCCATGTTGTCCCGCCACGCGGCGATGGGCTTGATGGCCTTGAAGTCCTTCGACCACGTCGGCTGGCCCGAAGCGTCGTCGCCGGCGAAAAACTCGTACTGCGACGCGTCATTCATGTTCGCGATGCTGGGGGTGACGCGGACGAGGTAAATCTCGTCGCCGGTAATCCATGAGTTGTAGGCAAAGCGACGTCCCTCCGGGCCAACGCTGGCGCCGTGGCCGGTGAGGTACGCCTTGCCGTCCGGCGAATGGCGCATCGCCTGGCCAAAGTCCACGAAGTGCGGCGACCCGATTTTCACCGGCTCGCCGTTGAGCGCGTGCTCGCCGAACAGCGGTTTCTCCGGCGTGCAAGGCGTCTGCGTCCAGGTCTGGCCGAAATCGGTGGACCAGCGGAAGCCGACGAACGGCCCCAGCCAGGGCCAGTTGTAAGGGATGCCGTCGCGACGCACCTGTCCGCTCGGATGCAGGCAATATGTGCCGTAATACCAGACGCCATCGTACACGAGGCTCCCACACGGGTAACGGCCTTCGTACGGTCGCGGGCTGGACTTGAAGACGCCCTGATTGGTGACGACCAAATGGAGTGGATCGCTGCCAAGGATCGTCGCGTGTCCGGTGGTGGCGTCGGCACCCGCCGACGAGGAGCCGAGGCCATTCACGATGCCATCAGTCCAGGGCGAATAAAGGTTGCCGTCCGCGGCCCACGACGGATACCAGGTGTCGGCGTAGGTGTACTCCGCGTGGCGGCCGGTGAAGCCGACGCCGACCAGCGACCCGGACTTCGGAAACGGACAGTCTGGCGGCGATTCGGAGGGCCAGACGCGGTAAGGCGTCTTGGCGGGCGCGGGCACCAGACGCTCGGCGGCGCGCGCGGCGAGCAAACCCGAGCAAAGCGCAACGACAGCGAGCAGCGAGCATTTCAAGCAGGTCATGCGGACAAGCTATGCGAACCGGCGCCAGCGGCTTTGACGAACATCAAGGCTGCGGGGGTGGTGACACGCCAGCGCCGGTTGGACACCAGCGCTCCGGCAATACCGGGACGCCGTGTTCATGGACGAGGTCGCGGAACAGTTTTGCGCCAGCGGGTGAAACCGGCTATTCCCTCGGTTCGCATGAAGCCTGCAACGATCTCTGTCTTCGCGAGTCGGGCCGACAACTGCGCGCGCCGCTTGTGCCCCGGCCCGGCTGTCACTGTTCCCTCCCCTGCCCTGCCTTTGCTGGGCCGCCGAAAGCAAGTTCTGTTGGCAGCGATGAGTGCCGGACTCTTCCTGGTGTCTTCCACAGCTCGGGCTGAAAGTTGGGCCGTCACCTCACCCAACGGCGAGGTCCGGATTTCGGTTCGACTCGCCGATCTGGGCGGAACCGCCGATTACCCGAAGCAGCCACCGCGGCTTTACTACCGTGTGGAGCAAGGTCGGGAAGCGAGCCGGGCCGCGGTCATCGGCGATTCGCCGCTGGGCCTCGAGATCGCCGGCCTCGATTTGCTCGACGGCTTGCGCTTCCAGTCGGCCAGCGAGCCGCGACCGATCGAGGCGTCCTACGAAATGGTCCGTGGCAAACGCCGGCAGTGCCACAACCGCGCGAACGAGGTGACGCTCGCCTTTCGCAACCCTGCCGGCCAGGCTTTGGAAATTGATCTGCGCGCATACGACGACGGCGCGGCTTTTCGTTATCGCGTGCCGGGCGGCGGCGATGCGGCGCGCACGCTCAACGCCGAAGCCACCGGTTTCGCCTTGCCGGCCGACGCCAGGCTGTGGCTGGCACCCAGCGACAAGGCCACGACCTACAGCCCCGCCTACGAGACTTACTATGAAAACGAAATCCCGGTCGGCACCGCGTCACCGACTGGCAAAGGCTGGTCATTTCCCGTTTTGTTCCGAACCGGCGACAGCCAGCACTGGGGGCTGATCACCGAGGCGAACCTGGGCGACAATTATTGCGGCACCCGGCTGTCCAGCACGGCACCGGGCGGCGTCTATCGCATCGCCCTGCCGGATCCCGAGGAAGGCCACGGCACCGGTTCGGTGAATCCAACGTCGAAGCTGCCTTGGGGAATGCCCTGGCGCGTCATCATCCTTGGCAGTTCGCTGGCGAACATCGTCGAATCCACGCTCGTCACCGATCTTTCCGAGCCATCACAAATCCAGGACCCCGGCTGGATTCATCCGGGTCGCGTGGCCTGGAGTTGGTGGTCAGACCCGCCCAGTCCACAAGACGGCGCGAAGCAAAAGCAGTTCGTGGACCTCGCCGCCGAGATGGGCTGGGAGTACGTGCTGGTGGATGCCAATTGGGACATCATGGACAACGGCAACATCCACGACGTGATCCGTTACGCGAAGAGCAAAGGCATCGGGGTGTTGCTCTGGTACAACTCCGGCGGTCCGCACAACGTCGTCACCGAAAAGCCCCGCGGTACTCTGTCGGCACCGGAGTTGCGCCGCTTCGAATTCGAGTTGCTCCGCAAATGGGGCGTCAAAGGCGTGAAGGTGGATTTCTTCCAGAGCGACAAGCAGAACGTGATCGGTCTATACCAGGCCATCCTCCGCGATGCCGCCGCCGCCGGGATCCTGGTGGATTTTCACGGTTGCACGCTGCCGCGCGGTTGGTCGCGCACCTGGCCGAACCTCATGTCGATGGAAGCCGTGCGTGGCGAGGAGTGCTACATCTTCGACGCCCAATACCCGGAACGCGCACCGGTCCAGAACGCCATCCTGCCGTTCACGCGCAACACGGTCGGGCCGATGGACTACACGCCGGTCGGCTTCTCGGACAACCGCTACCCGCACCGGACGACTTGGGCACACGAATTGGCGCTGTCGGTGCTGTTCGAGACGGGCCTGCTCCACTTCACCGACAAGGCGGAGGCGTACCTGACGCTGCCGGACGCGCCCAAACAGTTTCTGAAAAACGTGCCGGTGACCTGGGACGACACGCGCTTCGTC
This sequence comes from bacterium, assembly GCA_021823625.1. Taxonomy (GTDB): domain Bacteria; phylum Verrucomicrobiota; class Verrucomicrobiia; order Limisphaerales; family J093; genus DSVZ01. The sequence continues at coordinate 24,505 of JAKANS010000022.1, forward strand.
GCGGGCTATCCGGGGCAATTCGCGATCCTCGCCCGACGCAAGGGCGACACTTGGTATCTGGCCGGCGTGAACGGCGGCCAGGGGCCACGCGAAGAACGCGTCAGGCTCGGGTCCTGGCTGGGCACGGGCACCTACGAGATGGAGCGGATCGGCGACGGCGCTGACGGCCGCAGCTTCTCAACCGAAACTCAGCCGGTCGTCGCGGGTCGGGAGTTCGTGGTCAACCTGCACCCGTTCGGCGGTTTTGTGGCCACGCTCAAGCCCGCCCGGTGAGGCTCAGTTCAAGCCTCGCCTCGTCGGCCGCGGCTCGGACCAAGCTTTCCTGCTACGCCATGCCGCCCTTGCTGGAAGTACGGAATCTCAGCGTCCGCTACCCGGCGCGCCCCACCCTGCTCGGGCGACCCACCGCCTGGGTACGTGCGGTCGAGGATGTCAGTCTCGAAATCGCACCCGGCGAAACGCTTGGCCTGGTCGGCGAAAGCGGCTGCGGCAAATCCAGCCTGGGACGCGCCGTTGTGCGCCTCGTCGAACCGGCCGGTGGAACAGTCCGTTTCGCGGGCCGGGACATCACCCACCTCCGCAGCGAACCGTTGCGGCGCGTGCGGCGTCAGCTTCAGATGGTGTTCCAGGATCCGTTTGGTTCGCTCAACCCGCGGCTGACCGTCGGCCAGAGCGTGGCCGAAGCGCTTGAAATCCATCGGCTCGTGCCCGACCGCGCCCACCGCACGGCGCGCGTGGCCGAACTGCTCGTCGCCGTGGGGCTCGATCCCGGTCTCGCCGACCGCTACCCGCACGAATTCAGCGGCGGGCAGCGCCAGCGCATCGGCATCGCGCGGGCGCTGGCGGTCGAGCCGAAGTTGATCGTTTGTGACGAACCGGTGAGTGCGCTGGACGTTTCGGCGCAGGCGCAAATCGTCAATCTGCTCCAGGATCTCCAGCGCGACCGCGGGCTGGCCTATCTCTTCATTGCCCACGACCTCGCGGTGGTGGAACACATCAGCCAGCGGATCGTGGTGTTGTACCTCGGGTGCGTGGTGGAAACGGCGCCCGCCCGCGATTTGTTGGCCGCGCCACGCCACCCGTACACGCAGGCGCTGATCTCGGCCGTGCCGGTGGTGGACCCGGCCTCGCGCCGCCAAAGGCTCGTATTGCCGGGCGAAGCGCCTTCGCCGCTGGCGCCGCCACCGGGCTGTCCGTTCCACCCGCGCTGCCCGATCGCCGAGGCGCGGTGCCGCGCGGAGTTGCCGCCGCTGCGCGAAATCCAACCCGGCCACCGCGTCGCCTGCCATCTGGCCTGATACGGCGTGTTCGATGCGGAAGGTACAGGCGCCGTGCCGATACCGGCCGACGACTGGATCTAGACTTTCCACTTCGCGCGCTCGAAGCTCTCGCCCGGGCAAGTGCTCGACGGCGTGGTTGGTTACGCCCGAATGCGACCGCACCTCGACAACTACAAAATCGACGACCTGGTCACCGTCCTCAAGATCGGCTGGCGGAAGTTGAGCGTGGACACTGCGCCGACGAATCCTCCTCGGTGCGAACTCCCTCACCAATGAATCGCCTCACCACCAAACTGAGTTTTCGATTTTTGCTGACCCTGGGCGCCCTTTGCTGCGCGCTTCAGGCATGCGCGTGGAACAACACCGGCCACATGGTGGTGGCAGAACTCGCCTGGCGCAGCTTGTCCGCCGGCGAGCGGTCCGCGGTTTCGCAATTACTCCGCCAACACCCCCACTACGCGGAACTCCTGGCGGTGGACATCCCTTCGGACGCGGACCGTGACGAATGGATCTTTCTGCGCGCGGCCACCTGGCCCGACCTGGTGCGACCCGCGCCGTCCGGCCAGCCGCCGCAACCGGCGCACATCACCGCCTATCACCACCCGGACTGGCACTACATCGACCTCCCGTTCGTCGCCGCGAACGACCTGGCAACGATCCTCCCATCCGCGCATCCGCCGCCGCCAACGAACGCCGTCGAGCGGCTGGCCTACGCGGAGGCGCAGTTGAGGTCGCCCCAGTTGCCTGCAGCCGACCGCGCGGTTGCGCTCTGTTGGTATTTGCACCTCGTCGGCGACATCCACCAGCCGCTGCACTGTGCGGAGTGGTTTTCGCCGGAATTCCCCCAAGGCGATCGTGGCGGCAACGAGGTGGCCATCAAACCGCAAAGCGAGCCGCTCCGTCTCCATACCTTTTGGGACGCCCTGCTCGGCACCGGTCAGGACTCTACCTTCATCGAGTATCTGGCCGACGACATCGCCGCCGACCCGAAGCTGGCGAGAGCGCGGCTGAGAGAACTCAAGTCGCACCAAACCTACCCGTCCTGGACTGCGGAAGGTCTGCATTATGCCCGCGCCTTTGCGTACTTGGACGGCCAGCTCAAACATGCCAAATGGCACGGCCACATCACCGCCGCCGAGGTACCCGACATCAACTTCGGCTATGAGGAGAACGCCCGCAGCGTGGCGCGGCGGCGGATTGCCCTGGCCGGCTTCCGTCTCGCCAATGGGCTCAAGCGCCTTTTCTGAGTGCCGCCACCGCCCCGCTGGATTCGGCCTTGGGTCCGTGCCGGATTCATCCAATCCTTTCAGGGCACGTGGCGCGCGAACCTGAATCGCTTGACGGCCCAGCGCCCGCCCGCCTGAATTCCGCCATGACACCGAAGCCATTTTACGTCTCGCGTCGTTCGTTTCTCCGCACCTGCACCGCCACCGTCGCCGCCACCGGCCTGCCCCTTTGGTTCGTGGAGCGCGAACTCGCCGCAGCCACACCTGCCGCCAAGTCCTCCGGACCGAATGACCGGCCCGGCATTGCGCTGATCGGCTGCGGTGGCATGGGCCATGGCGACGCGGGTAACGCCAGCCGCTTTGGCGACATTGTCGCGGTCTGCGACGTGGACGAAAGCCACGTCGAGGCCGCGGCCAAGCAGTTCACCAAGGACGGCAAGGTGCCGGCGAAGTACGGCGATTTCCGCAAGTTGCTCGAACGCGAAGACGTGCACGTGGTCATTCAGGCCTGCCCGGATCATTGGCACACGTTGGTGAACATGGCGGCACTGAAGGCCGGCAAGGACGTGTACGGCGAGAAACCGCTCACGCTCACGATCGACGAAGGCAAACGCATGGTGAAAACGGTGCGCGAGCGCAAGGCGATTTTCCAGACTGGCACCCAGCAGCGCAGCGACAACCGTTTCCGCCTCGCGTGCGAACTCGTCCGCAATGGCCGCATCGGCAAGCTCCAGCAAATTAGCGTCTTCCTGCCGGCCGGTTTGCGCGGCGGGCCGTTCGCGAGTTCGCCGGTGCCGGCCGGTTTGAACTGGGATTACTGGCTGGGCCAGGCGCCCAAAGTCGATTACGTGAAGGAGCGTTGCCACACCACGTTCCGCTACTGGCTCGATTACTCCGGCGGCACGATGACCGACTGGGGTGCGCACCACAACGACATCGCCCGCTGGGCGCTGGGCCAGGAGGGGCCGACCGCCGTCGAAGCCAAGGTGCTCGCCGAACCGATCCCCGGTGGTTATACCGCGATCAGCGAGTACGAGGTGACGTTCACTTGGTCCGGTGGTGTGCGGCACGTGGCCAAGACCACACGGGACGACAATATTTTCGGCGGCGTCGTGAACCGGAATGGCCAGCGGAACGGCCTCAAATTCGAAGGCACCGACGGCTGGATCTGGGTGACTCGCGGTGACATCGACGCCTCCAAGGACGACATCATCACAACGCCGCTGCCCGCCAGTGCGGTCCGCCTCGAAGCCAGCGGCGATCACATGGGCAACTTCTTTGCCTGCGTGCGCTCGCGCAAAGACCCCATCGCTCACGTTGAGGTGGGGCATCGTTCGGCCTCGCTCTGCCACCTGGCCGCAATCGCGATGCGACTGCGCCGCCCGTTAAAGTGGGATTCAGCGACGGAACAATTCGTCGGCGACAGCGCTGCGGAGGCCAATGCCTACGTCGCGCGCGAAATGCGCAAACCGTACGACTACGGCTTCAGCGGCTGAGCAATCCTAACTAACCACCGAGACGCCAAGGCCCGGAGGCTGAATTCGGAAGCCAGGAAAGCCGGAAAGAAGACCGCGGTTTCCACGTTCTTGAGTTCCTGAGTTCCAAATTTGACCTCTGTACCTCCGCGTCTCGTGGCTGTTCACGCGCGCCTCATTTCGGGCGCACGTAACCGTTCGCGCGGAACCAATCCACGGCGTCCTGCAAGGCTTGGCGCGGCGGAGTTTGCGGCAGGCCCAGTTCGCGCACCGCCTTGGCCGGCGTGAAGAACATCTTGTACCGCGCCATGCGCACGCCCGCGAGCGGCGCCTTCGGTGGCCGGCCGGTGAGACGCGACTTGACCTCGTCGAGGTGCGCGAAGGCCAGTGCCACCGCGTACGGAACACGCCACTTCGGCGCTGGCAAGCCGCTGATTTCCCCCAGCACCGCCAAGGCTTGCTGCAGTGTCCAGTTGCCGTCGGAGTGGCCCAGGATGTAGCGCTCCCCCACCCGCCCGCGCTCGGCGGCGAGAATGTGGCCGCGGGCCACGTCGCGGACGTGGACCCAGTTCAGGCCAGTATCGAGAAAGGCCGGCATGGCGCGGTTCAGAAAATCCACGATCACCTGGCCGGTCGGCGTGGGTTTGATGTCGCGCGGCCCGACCGGGGCGGTGGGGTTCACGATCGCCACCGGCAGGCCCCGCGCCACGAGTTCGCGGGCGACCGCTTCGGCCTGCCACTTCGAGCGCTTGTACGGGTTGGTCATCTCCGCAAGGTCGGCCAACGCGGTTTCGTCCACCGGCTGGGGATCGGCGGCGGCTGGCGGCGGCGGTCGCAGAACTCCCACCGTGCTCGTGTACACGATCCGGCCGCAGCCGGCCTCGCCCGCCGCTTCCAGCACCGCGCGGGTGCCGTCCACGTTGGCGGCGAAGAGCGGTGCGTAGTCGGGCAACCAAAGGTGATAGCTGGCGGCAACGTGAAAACACCAGTCGCAACCACGCATCGCGGTGGTCAAGGCCGTGCGATCTGTCAGGTCGCAGGAAACCGTTTCATATTCGGCGCCCTGCAAACCACGGGAATCGCTGCCCCGACGGACCAACGCCCGGACCGCGTGGCCGCCGGCATTGAGTTCGTGAACCAGATTGGCCCCGACGAAACCGGTCGCGCCGGTGACGAAGCACTTCATGCGCGGGTTTATGCGGTTTGCGGGCGCGGCGCTTCAATGAAATTCCGGGCGGGCGCGAAATCGGCGCTTGCAATCGCGCGGCCCTGCCTTAGTTTTTCCGCCGTTCGACGGAAGCGAGCGTAGCTCAGTCTGGTAGAGCGCAACCTTGCCAAGGTTGATGTCGAGGGTTCGAATCCCTTCGCTCGCTCCATCGTTATCGAGAATTCTCCGGAGCCTCCCCAACCAAGCCACCACCCCGTGGAAACCGCTTCAAGCGCGGTCGAACTGGCAGTTCACGCCGAGGCACGGTGCGCCTCAGCCGCAGCAGTCAGGCAAGCAATTCCGTGATCGGCTTGCCCAAGCCGTCACGAGTGACGTAGAAGGGCCGGTGCTCGATCTCGTACGCCTGCTTCGGCGAAATGCCCAGCGCCGTGTAGAGCGTCGCGTGCAGATCTTCGATGTGAACGGGGTTCTCCACACTCTTCACCGGCCGCTCATCCGCGGTGCGTCCGTAAAGGAAGCCTTTCTTCATGCCGCCGCCGAAGAGCAACACGCTGCCCGCATCGGTGAAATGCCGGTGCATTCCGTAGTATTTGAGGTCCTCGATCTTGTCTGGCACCTCCACCTGGTTCTTCACCGTCTTGTCCGGCTTGCCTTCGGTGATCATGTCGCGGCTGAACTCGCTGGCCAGCACGACGAGCGTCCGGTCCAGCAAACCGCGTTCTTCGAGGTCCAAAATGAGTTGGGAAACCGGCGCGTCGATCTGCCGCTTCATGTTCGCGGCGCGGGTGTGGCCGTTTTCGTGCGTGTCCCAGTTCAGGAACGGGATGTATTCGGTGGTGACCTCGATGTACCGCGCACCCACCTCGCACAAGCGACGTGCCAACAGACAACCCAGGCCAAAACGGCCCAGCGTCTCGCGCTCGTACGAACCGTCCCGCGATTGCTCGGCGTTGAAAGTCTTGGCCGGGTCCACGCCTTCCGGGAGATACTTGCGGACGTTTTCGATGGGTTCGAGCGCCAGATCGAAAGCCTTCGCCGCGGGCGAACTGAGCAGGTGATGCGCGTTGTCCAGTGAGCGCACCAGCGACTCTCTCTGATACTCGCTGCCGTACTGGCCCACCAGGCTGGCGTCGGCGAGGCGCTTGAAGAGCTTGTCGCGATCCTGGAAGCGGCTGGAGCTCATCCCCGCCGGCGGACGCACCGCGCTCGCCGCCTGCTCGGGAAACGGAATGTTGAACGGTCCGTATTCGCTGCCTAGAAAGCCTGCGGTGGTAAAAGCCTTCAACTCCTCGCCTTCGCCCACGTCGAACCGCTGGCCGATGTTGATGAAAGCCGGCACCACCGGGTTGTGCGGGCCGCGCGTGCGGGCGATGACGGCCCCGAGATGGGGGCACGCCACGGTCTGCGGCGGCGGGTAGCCGGTGTGCCATTGGAACTGGTGGCGCGAATGCAGGATGAACCCCAGGTCGCCCGCCGTGTACGTCCGGATCAGCGTTCCGCGGTCCACGATCCGCGCCATCCGCTCCAGGCCTTGTGAGAACTTGATTCCGTCCACCGCGGTGTCGATCGCCGGGAAAGTGCTCAGGACGGACTTGGCTTCAACGCCTTTCTCGAACGGCGTGTAGCGCTTGGGATCGAAGGTCTCGGTATGTGCCATGCCGCCCCCCATCCACAGGACAATAAGCGTGTCGGCCGAAGCCTTGGGCGGGGTGGCGGCGGCGGCGAGCACGGCGCGCGGCGCGCCCGCGGCGAGGGCGCCCAAGGTCGCGGCGGAGGCGGTCTTCAGGAAATCACGACGGCTCACTGCGCTGGCGTTCATGCGCTGGACATTAGCACTGCTTCGTCCGTTGAAAAGGCAAAAAGACGACGCCCCCCCGACCCGGCCCCGCGAAACGCGGTTGAACCAGCCCGGCGATGCCCTACGATGCGGTGGCGTCGGTTGGACGGCGTCACATGGAAGTACTGGCCGCCTATTTACCGCAGGACCGCTGCCGGGCGCTGGCACGCAACGCTGCGCTGCCGGACCGTTCCGCGGGCGCCGTCCTGTTCGCCGACATCTCCGGCTTCACGCCACTGGCGGAAACGCTCGCCCAAACGCTCGGCCCGCGCCGCGCCGCTGAAGAACTCACCGTCCATCTGAACGCCGTTTACGACGCGTTGATCCGCGAAGTGGAAGTCTGGGGCGGCAGCGTGATCGCCTTCGCCGGCGACGCCATCACCTGTTGGTTCGATGCGGATGCCGGTCTGCACGCGACGGCCTCGGCGCTGGCCATGCAAAACGCGATGACGCGCTTTGCCACGATCCGCGTGGCCGACGGGCGCGAAATCAGCCTGGTGGTGAAGACCTCGGTGGTGGCCGGGCCCGCTCGACGCTTCGTCGCCGGCGATCCGGCGATCCGCCTCCTGGATATTCTGGCAGGCCACACGTTGGAGCGCCTGGCCGCTACCGCCGCGGTCACCAAACGCGGCGAAGTGGTTTTGGACGAGTCAACCGCCGTCGCGCTCGCGGACCAAGTGGAGGTGCGCGCATGGCGGAGCGGGGCCGGGCCAGAAGGGCGCTTTGGATTGATCGAACGGCTCGCTCGAACCGTGAACGCCGAGGCGCCAGCCCGTCTTGCCTCGCCTGCCGAGGAACTGACCCGGCCCTGGCTGATCCCGGACGTGTACGCGCGGCTGCGGGCCGGCCTGGGCGAATTCCTGACCGAGTTGCGACCAGCGGTGGCGCTCTTTCTCAAGTTCGAAGGTATCGACGACGACGACGAAGCCGCGGGCGACAAGCTGAATGCGTTCGTTTGCTGGATTCAGCGCCTCCTCCAGCCTTACGAGGGTTTTCTGCTCGACCTCAACGTCGGCGACAAAGGCAGCTACCTTTACTGCGCGTTCGGAGCCCCCATCGCCCACGAAGACGACACCCGGCGGGCGCTGCACGTCGCCGCGAAGCTTCGTCGCGCCCCGGCGGAGTTTCCGTTCTTGCGCACCGTCCAGATCGGCATCAGCCGCGGAACCATGCGCACCGGTGCCTACGGGGGTAGCACGCGACGCACGTACGGCGTCCTGGGGGACGACGTCAACCTGGCGGCCCGGCTCATGGAAAAGGCCACGCCCGGCGAAGTGTTGGTGAGCGGCCGGATTCACGAGGATTGCGAAACCGATTTCGATTAGGAGCCGCTTCCCGCCTTGAAGGCCAAGGGCAAGTCGATATCGATGCCGGTGGGTGCGCTGGGTGGCTCGATTCTACAGGGCCAACCTCCTGGCTTCGGTGGTGAAGCTGGCGCAAAGGGTCGAGAACCACTTGGCGGGAATACTGGCCTACTGGAAGTGGGGAGTGACCCACGCTTTCATGGAAGGGATCAACCGCGTGTTTAGCGCAACCCAACGCAAAGCTCGTGGCTACCGCTCAACCACACACCTCATCACCATGCTCTATTTCGGGTTCATCCGGGAAGTTTCGGGCGGGGCGGGGAGGCTGGCTGGAGGAGCCAGCGTTTGCTTTATCCTGCCTTCGGGGTGCGGGAAGGCTCCGAGTATGTCCGCCCCGAATAGCCTCAAGGCACGGTCGAGTTTCATCGGACCGTTGCCTCCAAGCTGCGGGGGTGTCCGCCTTGCCAAGGGCGGGAGATTATCCGCCAGGGCAAGCGCTTCCGCCGTATTCGGACCGTGCCCAGGGGGCTCAAACCGGGGAGGCTGGTGACGGAAGGGCCGCGCGGTCAGGGTCGGCCATGCGGGCGGGTGTTTGCAGTCGCCCCCCTTTGGCCCCGGCCTATGTCCACGACACCGAAAGGGTGAGCCGATACGTCTATGCGTTGCGCCGGGGGATGCCGCGGGCTGACGTGAGCGCGCTGAGCGGGTTGAGTTGGGATACCGTCAAGGAGATCGTCCCAAAGCAGTTGCAACCCCACTAGGGACCGCCTCGGCTCAAGGGTTTGAAGTATCTGGCCGGGGACGAAATTTAGGTGGGCAAACGGAAGAAATTTCACACGCCATTCGGGAGAATCCACAAAGTGGCCTCGCATTGTTCACCCAGCCCAGTAAAAATTAACGTGTCTGATTAAAAAGCAGATCTGAATTATCGCCATTACGCCACACACGTAGTAAAGGAGTACACGATTTTTCTCTACTTTCAGTCGAATAGCCCAAACTACGACTACGGGAAAACAGAGAATAAAAAAGCGATTGTAAGACATAAACCAATTCGACATTGCTGGAATCAAACCCGCTGGTAGTGCATAAAAGAAATATGCCTTGTTAAGGCAATAAATCGCCGGAAGGGATGCAATGAACGAAATGAACAATAATCGGTCAATCAACGAATTTGTCATCCCATGAAGTTCGGCAGCGTCACACATACTTGACACGAACGCTTTCATATTAACTATGTTAGTCAACGACGGACGAGTAGGGAAGTTTTGTTGTGCTTGAAAACCCTCAAAGGCATCGCCAGCATACACATGCATAATTACAAAATATAGGCAGTAGCCGGACAGTGGCCCAAGGCAACATAACCAGCTCCGCAACTGTGCTCGATTCCTCACTAGTTGCCACAGAAGGGGCGCGAGGCAGAAGATTCCCGTAGCTCGTGTAAGGGGAAGAAAAAAGCCCACTATCGCAGCGCGCAGATACTCTGCCCGGAGAAGGCATCGAAAGAAAACACATATCAGAAGCAAAAACGTTCCTTCGGTATAGATAAATGAAAAAAATAGCGCACCCGGACAAGAGAGTAACAGTAAAAGAGAAATATTGGCCGTATCGTTGTCTTGTTGCTCCGATATCAAACGATGCAGGCTCAACAAAGCCAAAATACTCGCGACGTTAGTCACAATGATCCCCCCGAGGAACAAATTACCCAAAACGACCTTCGAAGCGCACCAAATTATAAAAGGAAGAAGCGGATAGAAGGCGCAGGCAGGACTCCCCTTTTCATACCCATACTTGCTTAGATGCAAGTAGAACGAGCCATCCCAAGTGGTGAACAGACTTGCCATCGTTGGCTCTCCTTGTGGAGGCCAGTGAAACTGATGATAAAAATTGCTTTTGTCAAAGAACGGCAAGAGCTCTGCGATTGCAACAATGAGAGTTAAGTATAAAAACTTGTATGTTAGGATAACAACGACTATCTTACCAACTTTTGGCAGCGGCATTATTGAAAGCTTCAATAACCTTTTCACTGACGTAACCTCGTAGTTTGCATTGTTTGGCGTCAGCAATTATTCATGTACAACCAATGCCTTAGGATAGTGCCCCTCAGGGGGGCAACCAAATTATACACGAAAGCGAGCGCCATGTTGGTGATTGACGAAAACGGCAAATACGCTCGCGTGCATGACTCCTGATTTTGCTAAATCGCATGAAACAACATGCTGTAGTTGCGACAATCGTATTTGAGCGTCAATGGCCCGTTCAGGAATGGCAAAATAATAGGAGCCAACGTGGGAGGCGGCTCCTATTTCGGCAAGCATAAACACATTTCACGTCATTTTCTGCCCAGGCTGTAAGTCCCAGAACGGGCCGGTACAGATGACCTACTGGGCCTAACTTTTGCTGGTTAACGGTGTCGGAAACAGCTCACAGCGTAACTGCTTATAGCACAAGGTCTTGGCATTTGTGTCCTAAATATCACCTCCCATGCTGATGCGTCCAGGTACATTAGTTACAGTCAGCAGCGGTAAACCCCGAGACGACTACACTTTGATTTTCACAGGAACAACCATCCGGAACATAGTAGCCAACTTTGACCACACACGTCCCGCCGTATATTGTAAAGGGAATCTCGGGTGGATCAACAATTCGGTTACACTGGCTGCCCGTTTGCGGAAAGCAGTGCTTGCCACTTCCACCGTAGACAATGCGCTCACAATAGTGATTATCGTCGGCTTGGGTTACGCAATCCTCGCTACCGTCCTCCAACTCGGTAAGAACACAGGGAAATCCCCACATGTCCTGATACGGTTTGCATATGTAGTCCTGCAAAACGGCCGCATTGACCGCGAGTGCCACCACCACACCAACGACTGCATGAACGAACTGGACCTTCATTATTACTCCTTTCTTTGCATTGTTGTTTTACCGGATGTTACAGTCCTCCACCACTTAAGAATTATGATGGGGAATCCTACGATCACGAATAACGCCAAGTACATCGGCCAGCGCCTTGTCAGTGCCGGATCACGCATCGCTGCCGCCACTTTTCTTGAGTAGGCAGCTTGCAACCTCTCATCAAAGGTACTTGCGGCGGTGGGGTTATTCGTAGTGTATTGAATAAAATCCACCAACTTGCTCTCCTGACGAAATCGGTGGTCAATGACGAGGAAGCCTTTTGGGGAGGCCGGGAGTGCCAATAGGGACAGGTCCGGCGAACCGGTAATTACTTGTTTGCCCGTTATCGAGAGAATCACAATGTCCTCCCCCGCTTTGCCGGTCTGAGATGCAATTTTGCGTGACAAATTGTACACCTCCGGCACATTAACTCCAAACAGATTTGTGCACTGTAATATTTTGTACTCAGCGACAATATGGTGTTCATCTCCGCGGATACTCGCGCGCGCCTGCGCTTTCCGCTCGTCGGGACCGCAAAGTTCCCTTGCCAATTCGTGCCGGAATATCGCGGATCGTGCCTGTCTCTCCGAGAATCTCCATTGGACGATCTGCGGCAGACCGAGTTCATCAGTGAATGTCTTTCCTTCAGCACGGAAGTAAAATGCGCGAATTGTGTGCTGGGTAACCTCCCAAGGCGCAGGCATCTGCGCCAGACCAACTTGTCTTATGTAGGCTCCAGACAAGTTTGCAAGCCACGGCACGTTCAGTATGTAGTCGCTCCAAATTGCGTTCCCAGGTAGTAGCTCGCACGGCAAAGGTTTCGCTTCTGGATTGGTCACCACAACCGTCGGAAGGGAGTAACGCTTTAGCACGTCGGCCGAGGGGCTGTTTGAGGCGGATGCAATGGTAGTAAGAAAAACGTTGGTTCCATTATAGAAAGCATGGCGTGACACCCCGTCATTGAGGTCTGCTCGGATCGCCCATAACGAATTGGATACAGCGAATTCGTACCCGAATATCTGGTTTGTGCGCAAGCGGCCGTTACTTAGATAGAAAGCGCACTGCAATTGTCCGCTCCCGCCTAAAAGCACAGGGTGACCCTCATTGGCAAGTAAACCGGCCTGGCCAGGCAAGAGTCCCAACAGAAGAAGTCCAGTCTGCGACCATCGGTGGTCAAGTAAACCCAGCATCAGCAAGTGCATAACATCATTGCGTCCTCTGTGACAGGTTGGGCCGAAGGATGGGTGCGCGAGAGTGCCAATAGAAAAGCGCAAAAGCATAGACAAAGTACCCCACTCCTCCAATCGCAAAATACCAGGCGGACAGAAATGCAATCAGCTCTTCGCTCGGGGAATCGCCTCTGCCAAGGCACCCACATCCTTTGCCCCCAGATAATGCACAAACAGATGGTACCACACATAAAGACAACCCAACGTGCCAATAGTGCAAAAGCACAGGTGGGACCGCCTTTTAAAAAGAAGCAGAAGCACGACCGTGGAAATATCCAATTGGACGCCCAAAAGGCTTGCGGTGCGTTCCGTAAGAACTGGAAATACCGCATTGGGCAGGAAAAGCGCGGCTGATCCCTTCGCCAACGCAAAGCATTTAAGGACGGCAGCGATTAGGAGTAAAAGACCGCAGGACATAAGATAACCCGACTCCACATACCAGCGAAGTGGCTTTGCTGGTTGAGGTTCTGGTGTGATGTTCCTTAAAAGAGATTGCATTCTGGGAGGGCGCGGGGTAATGTCAGGTTGCGCCTGCCGCGACATCTGTCCTGGTCACCGAAGGTCAGCGCCAAACCCTTGAACGGATGATCCATTCCGCCACTAAGTCCCCCAGCGCATGGTTCCAGCATCATCCTGGCCTCGCCACCGGCTGGCTGCCCAGCAGGGCTCGCCACGAGTTGGGCGCCCCACGCCGGCCCAAGACGGGGCTCGTGGAGCGTGCGGTGTGCGCCGCCATGGCCCGCGGGGATACCAACCAAGCAAACCGACTTTAAGTTTCCGGCCAGTTTTGGACATACGCCTGCCCTATTTCAAAAACGATTCGACTGTCAAGCACTTTTGAAAACTTTGTCGTGTCGTTTTCAAAATTACGAAAGCCTGGCCTTCGGCACGCGCGCCGCGCTGCACAACGAGATCGGACTATACTTGGAAGCCCAGGGCGCCGAGGCCGTGGAGCGTCACCTCGATCTGCTCGCCCACCATTTTGACCGCGCCGAAAACGCCCCGAGGCGCCGACACTACCTGTTGCGCGCGGGCGAGGCGGCGCAGGCCCGCTACGCCAATGCCGCGGCGATCAGCTATTTTCAGCGCTGTTTGCTGTTGCTGGATCCGGCCGAACAAATTCCCGTGCGGCTCAAGCTCGGTCGGGTTCTCGAACTGGTGGGCAACTGGAACGAGGCGGCACAGCATTACCACGAGACGCAGGGCACTGGCCGCGGAACTGGGCGACATGTTCGGCCAAGGCCGCGGCCCAGGCAGCCATGGGAGAGTTGCATCGGAAGCGCGGGGAATTCGCCGAAGCACTCGCCTGTCTCGCCGCGGCGCGGAGCCGTTACGCAGAGGTCCATGACGAAGCCGGCATCGCGGAGACGCTTCATTACGCCGGGTCGGTGGCCGGCCAGCAAGGCGACTACGCCCAGGCCTCTGCCCTCTATCGGCAGAGCCTGGACATCCGCCGCCGGCTGGGCGACAAGCCGCGGATCGCCAGCCTGTTCAGCAACCTGGGCATCATCGCCTGGTTCAGCGGGGATTTCGTCGAGGCCCGCGTTTATTACGAATCCGCGCTGTCGATCCGCCGCGAAGTGGGCGACCGCTGGGCGACCGCCAATTCCTTGAACAATCTCGGACTGGTGTTGCGCGACTTGGGCGAGGTGGCCGAGGCTCGCGCCTGGTTGGAACAGGCGCTCGCCATCAGCCGTGAAATCGGCGACCGGTGGTCCGTCGCCAACACGCTCAGCAGCCTGGGCGACGTGGCGTTGACGCAAGGCGACCTGGCGGCCGCCCGTGCGTTTCTCCTCGAAAGCCTAGCCATTGGCCGCGAACTCAACGACCGGACCGGCCTGGCGTTTCTGCTCGAATACTTCGGCGTGCTGGCGGCAAAGCAGGCCCAGCCCGAACTGGCGTTTCGCCTCGCCGGAGCCGCTGCCGCACTGCGTGAAACCATCGACGCGCCGCTCTCGCCGAGCGAGCAAGCGCGGCTCGATCACAACCTCGAAGTGAACTGCCCGGAGTGGTCCGCCGAGAACCGAAAGGTGTTCATCGACGAAGGCCGCCGCCTCGCACTGGAGGACGCGATCATACTCGCGGTCGGGAGTCAGGATCCCGCCACACCGTAAAACCCGACGAACGTGAAACGTCGCCGCGGTTGAAGCGGCGGCGTGACGGAGGACCAATCCTGGTCGAACGGATCTTAAAGCACGACCGGGTAATCGTACCCGGGCCGGTATTGGCGTTGGAGCAAAGAGCTGGCGTACGGATCGCCCACAATCGTTTCGGTGACGCCGTTCCACTGTACCGAACGACCGGCTTTCATCGATAGCATCCCGAGCAGGCTCAGATTGGTGGAGAGGTGGCCGATCTCGATGTCACACACCGGCAGCCGGTGGTTCATGATGGCAGCCATGAAATCCGCCCAAAGTTCCTTGATATTCTGCTGGTCGGGCTCGTGCAGTTGCGCGGGCTCGCCGATCGGTGCCTTGCTCTTGTCGTGCGGATAGAACGTCCAGCCATTTTGCCAGCCCAGGTGGAACGTGCCCTCGGTGCCGTAAAAGAAGCAGCCCACGTTCTCGCCCTTCTCGGCAGTGTTGCCGGCGAACATCCGATGCTCCCAGGCCAGCGTGAACGAGTCGAATTCGTACACCGCGCTCTGGCTGTCCGGCGCGTCCGTGGTCTGGTAATCGGGCAGGTTCACCGACGGGCCGAGGATCGGGCGGCCGCCGGTCGAGCACACCCGCTTGGGCCACTTTTCTTCGCTCCACCACAGGACCTGGTCCAGCCAGTGCACGCCCCAATCGCCCAGCGTGCCGTTGGCATAGTCCAGGAATTGCCGGAAGCCCTTCGGGTGAATGAGCTTGCTGTACGGCCGCAAGGGTGCCGGGCCGCACCAGGCATCCCAGTCCAGCCCTTTGGGCACGTCCTCGTTGCGGGTGGGCGCTTCGTGCTGGCGCGCCCAATCGTACTCGACGAACGCGCGGATGAATCCGATTTTGCCCGCCTTGCCCTCGCGGAGGAATTTCATGGCGGAAATGTTGTGCGGCGACACCCGCCGGTGCAGGCCCACCTGCACGGTCCGGCCGTACTTGCGGGCGGCTTTCACCATCGCTTGTCCTTCGCGGATGGTGTGGCTGACCGGCTTTTCCACATAGACATGTGCACCGGCCTTGACCGCGTCCACCGTCTGGCGGGCGTGCCAGTGGTCGGGCGTGGCGATGATCACGACCTCGGGTCGCTCCTGCTCAAGCAACTCCAGGTAGCTCCGGTATTTGCGGGGGAGTTCGCCCGTGAGTTTCCCCACCCGTTCGATGGTGCTGTCGAGTTTCGACTGATCCACGTCGCAGAGCGCCACGATCTTGCACTTCTTGTCGCCCGGAGGCGGTGGCGCGTACTGGAGCGCTTCGCCCAGGATGTTGTTGCCCCACCAGCCACAACCGATCAAAGCCGTCTTGTAATGGCCAAAGGCGTCCTGGCCAATCAGCGGCACCGCGCCGAACGCGGCGGCGGCGGCGGTGGAAGTGCGGAGAAACTGGCGGCGATTCATGTTCATATCTGGAACTCGATGGCTGTCTTCGGTCTAAGCGTCACACACAACGGCGTACGACCGCGATTGCAGGTTTGCGCCAAGTCCAAGTCAAGCGGGAAAAGCCCGCTGGGCGCAGACGCCGCCGCTGCCTGGCGCTCCAGGTACAGCCTCGACTCCTGGCCGCCCTTGTGCGATTTCGTTCACCATCACCTGAATCAACACCCATGTTCGTGGAAAGGATGGCAAGACGCTTTGGACCGCGCCGCGGGACGGGCGTGACTTTGGGTCCATCGTGGCCGCCGGCCCCGTGCTGATGGCCTTGACGCCGCAGCAGGAACTCACCGTTTTTACGCCCAGCGAAAAGGAGTTCAAAAAGGTGGCGACTTACAAAGTGGCGAGCTCGGACACCTACGCCCAACCCGTCGTTGCGGGAAGCCGCGTGTTCATCAAAGACCAGGATTCGCTGACGCTGTGGAGCCTCAAGTGAGCGGCGCTCGAACGGAACGTCCGGCACAGTGAGCCCCGGCTCGAACCGGCGCGGCTTCCGCATTTCAGCCGTGCAAACACGGCATGAGTCTCCATGATCTCCGCCGCGGCCGGTCAGCAGCCGCGG
Organism: bacterium; assembly: GCA_021823625.1. Taxonomy (GTDB): domain Bacteria; phylum Verrucomicrobiota; class Verrucomicrobiia; order Limisphaerales; family J093; genus DSVZ01. The sequence goes on from JAKANS010000022.1 coordinate 41,046, forward strand.
CCGTGGATGCTCATGAAGACGAATCGACGAACCTTCGTAATGCGGACCGTCATCGCCGCCGCCGGAACAACCACCTTGCTCACGCTCCGGGCCGCGGAACCTGGAGGCGCTCCGGCCGACGGCGAAAAGCCTTTGATCGTTTCCACCTGGCCGTTCGGGCAAGCCGCCAACGATCTCGCCCTCAAGACGCTGCTCGCCGGCGGATCGCCACTCGACGCGGTCGAGCAAGGCATCCGCCAGGTCGAGTCTTCCGACAACAAGTCCGTCGGTTTGAGCGGGCTTCCCAACGCGGCGGGTGTGGTGCAGTTGGACTCGTGCATCATGTCCGGGCCGGGCCACAAGGCCGGCAGCGTCGCCGCCATCGAGGGCATCCGGCACCCCATCTCGGCCGCGCGTCGCGTGATGGAAAAGACGCCGCACGTCATGCTGGCCGGGGAAGGTGCCCGATTGTTCGCCATCGAAGAAGGACTCGAGTCTGTCCCGATCGACTCGGCCGCGCGCAATGAGGTTTGGCACCAGCAGCGCATGGCGGAAAAGCGCGCCGCGAGCGAGACCAGGAAGTCCGCGGAGAACCACGACACCATTGCGTTGCTCGTGCTGGCGGCGAACGGCGAAATCGCCGGGGGTTGCTCGACCAGTGGCTGGGCGGGCAAGTTGCCGGGCCGCGTGGGCGATTCCCCCATCATCGGCAGCGGCCTCTACGTCGATAACGAGGTCGGCGCGGCGGGCGCCACCGGCTTGGGCGAAAACATCATGCGGTACTGCGGCTCCTTCCTGGTGGTGGAATTGATGCGCCAAGGACTGCACCCCGCCGAGGCTTGCATGGAGGCCTTGCGCCGCATGGCCCGGCAGGATCCGAAAGGCACCGCCTTGAGCGTAAGCTTTGTCGCTTTGGACAAGCGCGGGCGGTTCGGTTCGGCGTCAGCCGGCCAATCCTTCCAATATGCGGTCGCGACTCAGAGCGAGCGCCTGTTGCTCAACAGCCCCGGTCTGGGACCGCTCACCGCCGTGCCCGAAGGCGGCAATCGGCGCTGAACGCGCAACCCTGGCGAGGCCGCCCGTCCCCAGCCCGCTTCACAGCGGACGGACCTTCGGCCATTCCAACTCGAAGCCCTGGTTGCGCAGCGATTGCTGAAACTCTGCCAGCAATTGAGCGTTGTTGCGCACCTGGCGCGGCGATTTCTGGCGCGCCTGGCAAAAAGCGACCAGCGCGCCCGCTGCTTCGCCGATGTTCCACTCGACCGGGTGCAGGCGGAAGCAACCGTTGGTGATGTGCGTCGTGCCGATGTTCTTGCACGCCGGCAGCAGATTTTCGACCCGTTGAGGAATCAAGGCGCCGAGCGGAATTTGGAACGGCAGGCTGCTCAGGTCGATGTAGTTCCGGCCGTCCGTGCTCGGATGGAGATCGATCCGGTACGCGCCCACGCCGACCGAATCGGCGAACCGCTCCGCGGTCGCTTCGTCGCGCGGCTTGCCGGTCGCCGCCATCCGCGCCTCGGTGCCGACGTGTTGTTCGAGCACCGTGAATTCCGCGCGGATGCGACGCGCTTCGCGGATGTACGGGTATTTCGCCAGGCCGTCCTCGGTCCCCACCACGTCGGGCCGCAGGCGGAGGCCTTTCCAGCCAGTGCCGCCGTCCGGACGCGGCGCGGCGGTCTGCATCCAGTAAAGCAGCGAGAGGCTGAGTTGTTTGGCGCGGGCCAGTTGGCGGGCTTGTTCGGCCTCCGGCAGGTCCACGATCCGGCCCAGCCAGTAGTCGTTCTGCGGCCAGTTGACGAGCGAGATGGCGCTGCGCAGCGACCCCGGCGCGTAATTGGCGGGATCGGCGATCCGGCGGTACGTCCACAGATTCGGACCTGACAGTTTCAGCGTGGGATCGAAACCGATCTCGCGGGGCTTGAGCGAAACCGGATCGCCCATCTGCCAGCTCAGCAGCGGTCCCGGCCACGGCGGCGTCATTTGCGGAATGTACGAGCGCCAGAAGTCGTACTCGGCCGGCCGCGCGATGGTGTGGTCCTCGTCGGCGAGGTAATCCATCGCAAAGCAAAACGTGAACCCTTGCTGGTCGGTTGGTCGCGCCTCCGCGGTCGCGTGCGGTTCGCCGGTGATTTTTTGCGATTCGGCGCCAACCACGTACTCGGTCTTCGTGAGCGGTAACAAATCGCCCAGTTCGGTGGCATCGACAAAGTACGGCGCGAGCAACGTCCGCGAGCGGCCCGCCTTCAAGTCGCGCACCGTCACGGCTCGCACGCGGTCACCCGCGACCTCTGCAGACGCGGGCTTGTGATCGAGCAACAGCCGCAAGCGCCCGGCGCTCAAGTGCGGCGCGAACATCTGAGTCAAAACGGCGAGGCTGATGCGCGGCTCGTGGCAAAGGCGCGAAACCCAGCCATTGCCGGGATTGAAGTGGGGGTTCGCCCGCGCTTCGGGCGTGAGCGGGTAGCGGTCGCAGTAAAACGCACGAATGGCGTCGCGGTACGCGCGGTACGCGCGGGTGCACCCGAAGCTTTCGATCCACGGATGCTCGTCCGGTGGCACCGCCTGCGCCGTGGCCTGGCCGCCGATCCAGTCCGTCTCTTCGGTCAAAATGACCTGCAAGCCGGCGCGGCAGGCGGCCAGCGCCGCGGCACACCCGCCGAAACCGCCGCCAATGACCGCCACGTCGGCCGCCAATTCGACGGCGTTGGCCTCGGCAAAAGCCCGCCAGGCACCGCCGCAATACAACAGCGGCAGTGTTGCGGTCGTGGCGCGCAAGAAGGAACGGCGTTTCATGCGCGCCATTCCAGGCCAAAGCGCCGCGCCCGCAAAGCCGAAAGCGCCGCCACGCAGCGGTGGAAATCCGAAACTCGAAATCCGAGACTCGAACCGGCCGGCGACCTCGCGGCGTTTTCGGCTTTCGCATTTCGGACTTCGGTCTTGTTTCGATGTTCGAGTTTCGAGTTTCGGATTTGCCTCCCGCCCGAGCCGCGTCCGCCGGGAATCCAGGCTTGCCGAACGCGCGTGTGCATAGTACTTCACGCCGCGTTCGTATTCGGATTATGGCAACTCGCACGCGCAAACCCGCAGACCCGCCCCGCAAGGTGCTGGTCATTCTTTCCAACCGTTTTCGACCGCTCGAAGAGCCGCGGTTCATCGAGATTCTCTGCCAAAGCGACGGCTCGATCCTGGAAGAACATCGCCTGCGAAAGCGCCCGACCCAGGCCGTTTACGACGAGGTTTGGGAGAACGACGACGCCAAGGATTCGCTGGATTCCTGCCGCAGCGTGAAGCGCCATTACCGGCACGCGCTGATCAAACCGAAGGCCTGACCGGGCCGAGCGCGGGTCACAAGCGTCCCCAGCCTTGGCGCAGCGCGCGGAGGGCGTTGCCGCCGAGGATTCGCTCGATCTCGGTTTCGGTGAAGCCGCCGCGCAGCAATGCGTCGGTGATGTTGGGCAGGTCGGCCATGTCTTTCACATCGTCCGGCGGGTCGGTGAAGCCGTCGAAATCCGTGCCGAGCGCCACGGTCTCGATCCCGCCCTGATCCTTGAGGTGACGCGCAGTTTCGACGACCAGGTGCAGGCCCTGTTTGAGTTCGGCGGTGGTCAGCCAGAAGTTCATCAAGATGATGCCGATCACTCCGCCTGAGTCGGCCACGGCGCGGACTTCCTCGCGAGTCGGATTCATCGGTGCGGGATTCATGGTGGCCACGCCGACGTGCGAGAACACCAGCGGCCGGCGGCGGTTCACGATCTCGATCGCCCGCCGGCGTGCGGGTGGCGTGCAATGCGTGAGATCCACCAGCAGCCCCAGTTCCACGCATTGCTCGACCAGTTGCTCGCCCTGTGGTGTCAGGCCTTTCGTAAGATCCTTGGGCCGACCAAAACATCCGGCGAGTTTCTGCGCCGGCGGGATGGCATCGACGGGTGCGACGAAGGCGTTTTCGTAAAAGTGGCCCAGCGTCAGCAGGCAGACCCCGCGGTCGAAGAGCGGGCGGACGCGGGCCGGATCCTCGCCCAGGCTGTGCGCGCCTTCGAGGCTGTGCAGGATGGCGATCTTGCCTTGCGCCAGCGCCGCGTCCAATTCGGTCACGGACTTGACCACCCGTGCGACTTCCTGGCCGTTCACGAGCGAACGCGCGACCTCGCCTTCGAATTCCTGGAACAAGGCGAGCGTGACCTCGAACGGATCGCCGTCGAAGAAGCGTTTGATTCGGCGCGGGGCCAGCCAACTCGCCGTTTTCATCAACCAGCAATCGTCCAGCAGGCCGCGCTCCGGTAAATACACCGCCGACAGCAACGCCTTGACCCCGCCTTCGCGCAACTTGGGCAGGTCCACGCGCGTCGCAAACGGATTCCACGCCCCGCCAGTGCGGTGTCGCTCCGCAAACTTGCTCCCCCACAGCGCCACTTTCAGCGACGGGTGGGCGTGGAGGTCCACGACGGGGCAGCGGGCGTGGAGTTGACGGGCGGCGTCGGAGGCAGGCATGGCGGCAGGCGGGTTAATCGGTCATTTTGCGGCGCAGGCCGTTCCAGACGTCCAGCGTGGGGCCGGGACCGCGGCGACCATCCCGGTCTTCGTCGCCGTTGAACAGCAGGGCGTAGGTCATGCGGTGGGCGTGCCAGAATCCCCGCCCGTCGCGGGAGCGGTCGATGAATGGAAGGAACGTGCCGGTGTTGACGTAAAATTTCACGCGCCCGTCCTGGCTGCCGCGGAAGCAGTCTTCCCGCGCTTCGTGCGTGTGGCCGTACAAGACGTACTGGATGGCGTCCCCAGAGGCTTCGCCGTTGGTGAGTTCGCTTTCGGCGCCTTTCGCCAGGCTGTCGAGGCCATTGCCCCCGCCGGCACCGAACAGGTTCGCGACCGACGCCAGCCCCTCCAGGAGTTTCAGGCCCTGGCGCTGTTTCACCAAGGCGAGCACACGGGCGAGATGATCGGTGAGGTCGCCCGCGACGAGAAAGTCGCTCTGAAGCTTGTCCCACTGCCGCGCGAGGCGCGAGCGGAGCAGCCCGGACAACGCGTTCTTCAAGGCCTCGCGGATGACCGGGAGGTAACGGTCATCTTTCCCGCCCTGGCCCCGGACGAACCAGGCCAGCCAGTTGAAGGCAGCGGTCAACGGCCGCAGATTGTTCACGTCCTTGAAGCTTTCGAGGAAGGCCAGGTCCGCCGGCGAGTTCCACCCTTCCTCGGCGAAACCGCGCGCGGTGTTGTGGACCAGTCCCGACATCAACTCGGCGGTCACCGCCTCGCCGATCGCCTGCACGCGGTAACAGCGCGGATCGAACTGCTCCAGCTTGCCGTCGCGGCGGAGGACTTTGTTATAGAACTCCCAGCCGTGGCATTCCGCATCCCACTCGTGGCCATGACGGGCCAGCAGGCCGTAGGCATCGGCTTGCACCTTGAAATCGAATTCCACCTTGATGGGGTCGAACTCGCGTTGCAGGCGCTCGTTCAGCTCCGCGTAATTGTTGAACGCGCGGTCGTGGTTGCCGACCACGTACGTGACGCGCGGCGGCTGGCCGTTGACCGCCGGCAGGTCTTTCACCATCTGCGCCAGGGATCGTGCCGGCTCGGTTGCGAGGATGCGTTCGAGCACGGCGAGGAACTGACTGCGAGCGGTGGCCTCGTCAGCGTTCATGGCCGTCTCCGGGTCGGCGGTCCCGTTCCAAGGCCGATCCTTCTCCGCCACCTCGTCCACCCAGTAGCTGGTACGGACCAGATCGTAAATGTCGCCGAGGAGAACGAGGTGAATTTCCGTGAGATCGCCTTTCTTCTCCGCCACGGCGGCGATTTCCCCGCCCAGAAGGTTGAACGCGCGGGCGTGAACGTTGCGGGCGGTGGTGCCGTCCGTGAGGTGCACATCGCTGAAAACGACGATCATAGATCGAGCGGAGGTTGAGGTTGCAGGGTTTACATCTCAGGACCACTAAGCTGCGCCCTCGCGATTGTCAAATCGGAGCGGAAGGCGGTCGCGGCGGGGCCAAGCCGGACATTTCACCCACCGGCGGACGGCGCGCCGACTTGCAGTCGGCGCTCTGCGTCCAGACCAAGCGCTGCCAACCGCGGAGGGCAACTCAAAAGTTCCCCCGAGTTGACTCACGGCAAGACGTTACCGGAGGCGGGGGGCCGTCAGGTCTGCGTTGACTCCCGATCCAGGTTACCCGGGGCAGTGAAGAAGGGCTTCCGTTTGGCCTCAAGGCTTTTCTGCAAGGCG
>JAKANS010000187.1 GCA_021823625.1 bacterium
GGCTTGGCCAACCAACCCGTCCCCAGGCCGTGGTTCGGCAACAAGGAACTTGCGATCGGCTTCGCCTGATCCTCAAAAGACGCCGTTGCGTTAGCTCATTCCATGACCGTGGAAATCGAGGCTAGCGGTGAACTGGACGTTGCCACTGAGCGTACGTATCATGGGTTTACTGGTACGGAATGACTTCCAATAAATTTGGTGGAATGACTCTGAAGAAACGCATTCTTTTCAGCCTCATCCTCGGTATCGTTGGTGCGTGCGCCTTTGTGGAGTGGGCGGATCGGCACGCAGGCCCGCTTCCAAACCCGTGGAAGTTCATCTGGAACTGTGTGTCGTTCGCTGGAGCCCTTGCCAGTGGAAATATCCATCTGCCAAGCACTATGGCGATCTATTGTGTCCTGACTCTGGACGCCGGAACGCTCGCGTACGTCCTGATTACGACCTGCACCTGGATTGTTCGACGGAGCAAACGAGCTGGCGAAAGAGAGACGGGGTAGCACGCTGGAAGAGAATCTCCGTAGCGATTCCCACCACCCTGCCTTGAGGTACGCGTTTCCAAGGAGGCATCCGTTAAAATGCAGGGATGGGGCGCACCCATATGCCCTCACGGACTTTCAAAGCGGCATTTCGATCCGCAGCTTCGCCGCGACCTGGGCCACGTCTTTGTCGCCGCGACCGGACAGGTTCACGATTACGAGCGCCTCTCCTGGCATCGTCGGCGCGCGGCGGATGCACTCGGCGATGGCATGGGCGGATTCCAGCGCCGGGATGATCCCCTCCAGCCGGGCCAGTTTCATGAACGCCGCGAGGGCGGCGGCGTCGGTCGCGAAGCGGTACTCGACCCGGCTCTGGTCGCGCAACCAGGCATGCTCCGGCCCCACCGCTGCGTAATCGAGCCCGGCGCTGACGCTGTGCGTGAGTTGAATCTGGCCGTTCGCGTCCTGCAAAATGTACGAGCGCGTGCCTTGCAGCACACCCAACGATCCGCCTTGGAAACGCGCCGCGTGTCGCTCCGGGATGATGCCTTCGCCGCCGGCCTCCACGCCCACCATCTTCACGCCGGTGTCGCCCAGGAACGGATAGAACAAACCGATCGCGTTCGAGCCGCCGCCGACACAGGCGATGAGCAAATCGGGCAACCGCTCTTCTTTCTCCAGAATCTGCCGCCGCGCCTCGTCGCCGATGACGCGTTGAAAGTTGCGGACCATCACCGGATACGGGTGCGCGCCGTAAGCCGTGCCTAGGATGTAATGGGTCGTGCGGACGTTCGTGACCCAGTCGCGCATGGCTTCGTTCACGGCTTCCTTGAGTGTCTTCTGCCCGGCGTGGACGGGCACGACGTCGGCGCCAAGCATCTTCATGCGATAGACGTTGAGCGCCTGCCGCTCGCAATCCACCGCGCCCATGTAAATGACGCATTTGAGCCCGAACATCGCCGCGACGGTCGCGGTGGCGACGCCGTGCTGGCCGGCGCCGGTTTCGGCGATCACCCGCGTCTTGCCCATGCGCCGCGCGATCAACGCCTGCCCGATCGCGTTGTTGATCTTGTGGGCGCCGGTGTGGAGCAAGTCCTCGCGCTTCAGGTAAATCTTCGCCCCGCCCAGTTCCCGCGTCAGGCGTTCGGCGAAGTACAACGGCGTGGGCCGGCCGCAAAACTCGCGCAGGTAATAACTCAGCTCGCGCTGGAAATCCGCGTCCTGCTGCGCGCGGAAGTACTCTGCCTCCAGCTCTTGCAGCGGGTGCATCAGCGTCTCAGGCACGAACCGGCCGCCGTACGCGCCGAAATAACCGCGCGCGTCGGGCAGGTCAGAGGCAACCGTCGAAGTCATCGTTTCAGGGTAGAATCGCGGGCCGGTGCCGTCCAGCGCCGGCTGGCTTGGCTGAGTCACCCCCGGCCCGGGCCGACAAGTGGCGAGCCGCCCCGCCGCGAGTTCTGCTGGCCGCGTTTCGCGCGTCGTGCTAAACGCTGGCCGCGCTTCCGCTATGACGACCCGCGAACTCCAAGCCCTCGCCCGCCAGCACGACACCCCGCTGGTGGTGATCGATCACGAAATCCTCCGCCGCAACTTCGCCGAGTTCCGGCGACACCTGCCCAAGGTGCAGTGCTACTACGCCGTAAAGGCCAATCCCGACCCGGCGATCCTCCGCACATTCTACGCGGCCGGTGCGAGTTTCGACGTCGCGTCCGTCGCCGAGTTCATGCTCGTGCACGACCTGATCAAGGACCTGCCTGCAAAAGCCCAGCAGGATTACATTTGGGACAAGATCATTTACGCCAATCCGACGAAGCCAAAGGAAACGCTCCAGGCACTCGACCAATACAAGCCGCTCGTCACGTTCGACAACCTCGCCGAGTTGCAGAAGATCAAGCGGTTCGCGCCGCACGCCGGCGTGGTGCTGCGGCTGCGCGTGGCGAACACCGGCTCGCAATGCGAGCTGTCGTCCAAGTTTGGCTGCGATCCGGGCGAGGCGGTGGAACTTGTCCTGGCCGCGGGAAAGCTGGGCTTGGTCGTGGAAGGCCTGAGCTTCCACGTCGGCAGCCAGTGCACGAATTTTGAGAACTACGTGCAGGCTCTGAACATCGCCGCCGCCGTCATGAAGGAGTCCCGCGAACGTGGTCACCCAATCAAGATTCTCGACATCGGTGGCGGCTTCCCCGCGCCGTACAACAAGCACGTCCGGCCGTTCCGGGAGCTGGCCCGCAAGATCAACGCCGAGATCGACCGCCTGTTCCCCGCTGACATCCAGATTCTGGCCGAGCCGGGACGGTTCCTGGTGGCCACCGCCGCTACTAGCGTCGCCCGCATTATTGGCAAAGCCGTCCGCGACGGGAAACCGTGCTACTACATCGACGACAGCGTCTATCACACGTTCAGCGGCATCATCTTCGACCATTGCCAGTATCCGCTGAAGGCGTTCAAGAAGGGCAAGACGGAGATTTGCGCCGTGTTTGGCCAGACCTGCGATGGCCTGGATGTGCTCTCGCAGTCGGAAGAACTGCCCGACTTGGAGATTGAAGACCTCGTTTATGCCGAGAACATCGGCGCGTACAGCAACGCGTCGGCGACCTGGTTCAACGGCTTCCCACCGGCGAAGGTCGTCCACGTCAACGTAAAGGAGTGAACTCCGCCGGCCCGGCGAGGACGCAAGGCGGGGCGGCGGTTGGTTGAACTCGACGGGCGAAAACCGCGCTAGACGGTCAACTCAATCCGGTTTTCCTGGTTTGGAGACCAGCGCAACTCCCGGCTGACGCTCTGGCCAGATGCCGTTTTCACCGTCGCCCGATGCGCGCCGAAAAAGGCGTTCAAACTGGCTCGGCCTTCGGCGTCAGTCACAATCTCGGCACGGGTCCACCAATCGCCTTTGATCAACGCGTGCAAGCGGTCGTAAGCCGGTTTCGGCGACATGTCTTTGCGCACCAGACCAGCGGCGGCGCGTTGCCAGGCGCCCAGATCGCTGAAATCCCACCACGTGAGCGCCTGCACCGCCGGATGCGCGAACAGCATGGTGTAGAACTTGGGCACGTAATCGGCCTGCTTCGCCTCCAGTTCGGGCGTGGTCGGGCCCCAGTTCTCGCCCGGCCCCAATCGAGGTCCGCTCACCACCGTCGTTTCGGTGAAGTGGATCGGCCGGCCCAGTTTCGCATAGGTGTCGCAGACTTCCCAAATCCGGCGCAGCGGCCAGCCGCCGTCGTGCATGTGGCTTTGAATCCCGATCGCATCGAACATCGGTTTACCGTCTTCGCGAAGGGCGTCGAGGATGCGGTAGAACGGCGGGTCGGTGCGGTAGTCGTTCACGAGGAGGGTGGCCGTGGAATTCGCGGCGCGGGCGAGCTTCAGGTGCTCGGTCACGTACGGCACGGCGCCGAGGCTCTGCGCCCACTCGCCCAGGCGGGTGCCAAACCGGCCGAGGTGGGTCGGCTCGTTCACCACGTCCCACAGGTCAAGCCGGCCTTTGAAACGGCTGACGCAATCGTGGACGCGCGCGTGGGAAAGCTGGCGGATTTCGGCAAAGTCGTGCGGGAGCCAGCGCGGGTCGGCGAAGTCCCAGACCAGCGGGTGGCCTTTGCAGGTGATGCCGTGTTGACGGGTCCAGTCGAGCACCTGGTCGGTGTAATCGTAAATGGGTTTGCCGCGCTCGCGTTCGTACATCGGCCAGTAAAACCCCAGGGTGGCGTAGTTCAAAAGGTCGGCGAAGCGGCGCCGGTAAGCCTGCTCGCGGTCGGGGTCACCGCAGTGGTCGAACATGAAGAAATTGCAGCCGAAGCGAAACGCGTGGCTCACTTGCTCGACCTTCACCGTGGCGCCCGGCACGGGTTTGCCGGCGCCGTCGCGAACGACGAGCGCGCCTGCACCGCGGCGATGTTTGGCGATGCGCTCGCGGGCTTCGGCCAGAAGAGCGTCGTCGGAGCGACCGGTTTGGTCAGCGCCGCGAGCGAGGAAAGGCAGACCCGCCGAGGCGAGCGCGGTGGTTTGGAGAAAAGCACGGCGGTTCATGGCGAGGCGCAGGTTGGCTCGGGCGGGGGTTGCGAGGCGATGCGAATTCACGAGACTTCGACGCACGTGACGTGGAAGATCGTCATTTCGCAGCTTGCCGAATTTGCCGCGAAAGCGTTCCGGTTGCCTCATGGAGCAATGGCACCGCGGCTTGAATGCAAATGAAGGATCGGTGCCTCGGCCTAAACCCGAAATTCTTTGGGACAACACCTGCCCGCGGCTATGATGACGACTACCGGGAACTGGCCCCAGCGACCGTGGCACCCGACCGGCCGTAGCCACGGATGTGAGTTCGCGCTGGCCAGGCAATGGTTTGCGCCGACTCACGTCAGCGGCTGCACCGAAATCCAGGTCCATAGCCGAAACTCAGAAAGGGCCGAAAGCGGAGACCCTTGGGGAGTTTCTGAGTTTAGGCTCCATTCGCGGCTCCGAATGACCCCGGTGTTGCACTGCAGCGCGACGATAATGGCTTCCAGCACTCGCTGACGGCATCGGGCGGGCCGTGGACGCAGACGTGAGTTCACGCTGGCCCGGCAAAGGTTGGCGCCGACTCACGTCGGCGGCTACAGCGGAATGAAGGCTTAACTCGGTGGAAACCTTCGGCTACACGTCCGGTGTCCGCCGCCCCACGGCCTGCACCAACCAGGTCGGCAACGTGACGGCACTGGTGAACGGCAGCGGCGCACACTCCAAGCCAGCTACCGGTACGATCCGTGCGGGCGGTGGTTGAGTTCCAGCGCAGCCTGGCGGAGGCGAACCCTCCAGCGGATCTCCGGCCAGTGCCGGCGGGAAGTTCGCCGATTCCAGTATGCCGGCCCGGATTCCCGCCGGAAGCTCCTTGCCGCTGCCTGGAACCTCACGCTCGTCAGGTGGACGCACCGGCTTTCCAGCCGGCAGGCAACCCCATCCGGTCGGAAAGGGTGAGTTTCCAGCCGGCCGTATTGGCTTCGCGCTGGAAGCTCGTCCCCTCCCGCCGGAATCCCCGGCCTTCCCGCCGGAATCTCAACCCGGCTGGTCGGCAGATGCCTGTTTCCGGCCGGCAACACGAATCTTCCAGCCGGCATCTCCTGTCTTCCGCATGGAAAATCGAATCTTCCGGCCGGAAAACCGGAAGCGCGCCCCGAGCCAGACGCGCTTCACGCTGCAATTCAAAGATTTATGTCTTGATACTGAAACGCGCGTAAACCGCTCCCAATCGCTCCCCCTCACCCGTCCAGCAGACACCCTCCCCCAGCGGGGGAGAGAGATGGGGTGAGGGGGTAGCAAAATCGCAGTAAAAGCGAGTGGGTGTCGTCCGAAAACCGAAGTGGAATGGGGAGAGCTCGCGCCGGAAACCCTGCGACCAACGGCCAGACCGGAGCGTGGCCCAGGTGCTGGACGCGAGGCGCGTCCAGCCACACCCGAGGCCGGGTGTGCTCCCCAACTTTGGAATTCGGAGTCAGCCAACCCTTCCCGCCCGGATCAGGACTGGGGCGCGACGGCCGGCGCGGGGGCTCCGCCGCTGTTCCGGCGGGTGCGGCTGCGGATGGCCTGTAGATTGCGCGCCTCCGCACTGCCCTTGCCCAACATACCAATCATGGCATCAATGAGGCCGCTGGCATCGGTGTAGGCGTCCTTGGTGGCGTCGGTGAGCGCGGCCGTTTTGTTGGACAAAACCACCTTCAACTGCTCCTGCTCGGCGTTGAGCGCGTTGATCGCGGCCAGCTTGCCTTGCAACCGCGTCAGGTGGGGCGCGGCCGCGAAGTTACGCCCCGTGAGCGTGGCTTGGTTGGCGTCGGACTGCATGTAGGCGAGCACCGCCTCGATGATGCCGACGGTTTCTGCGAAGGTGTAGGCCATAGGAACTCCCTTGGTTGGACGGTTGATCTGTTCACGCTATCCATTTTCCCCGGCGTGCTGACGGGAAGAAGCTAATAGCCCGGCCGCGCCAGGTGTCAATCCTGGATTCGGGCGGGGGCACCCCGTTTCAGCATCGCGGCCTGGCCACGCGGGTCGGCGCGTGACGCTCAGTCTTGCGGTAGGCGTTCATCACCTTGAGCTTCACCACCCGGGGGCACGATGTCCCCGCCTTTGCCCGAATGGCGCCGCAAGAACGCTTGACACCGTCCCACGACCCGTCCAGAGTCCTGAAGGTGCATTAATCATGTCTAGTAGATGGCTATGACATTCAACCCTTCGCCTGTATGCTGAAACCCGTCCGAGTCATTTCGCTGGTCTCCTTGGCTTCCGCACTGATGGGCAGTGTCGTTGCCGCCCCAACCCCGCTGAACGCCGCGGAAGCCTTCGTGCAAGCCATCCCGGCGGGATGGCTTGCCCTGCCGCCGTTCCAACAGCCGGTGATTCCCCTGTCCAGTTCGGAGGAAGCACTGACGGAGGCGGCAGAAATGATCTTTGCGGTCAAGCAGTACCGGGATGAGGTGGTGCAAAACACCTCCCAAGCCAGAGCGCTGACCGCCGAATTGGCAACCTGGATGGAAAACTACCTCGGGGAGCGGCCGTTCTCCACGCTGGCCCCCAGCTTGCGGGCTGAACTGGGGTTTTATTACCGTTCCACCGGTCGTTACTCGCTGGCCTTGGAGCACTGGCGCGCCGCCTGGGGCGAGTGTGCTGGGTACACGGACGGGAACGGCAAGCGGCTGGGCGACCGGGTGTTGCCCCAGCTTGCTTCCCTCCTGGCCAGCCTGGGCCGGGTGGACGAACTGGAGGCTTTGCTCCAATCCCAGCAAGGGCGGACTTTTTCCGATCCGGACTCCGCCCAGCTTTGGGTCCGGACCCGCGAAGCGTTCGTGCACATGGTCCGCAAGCCTTGGATTGCGTATCGGTGCGGGCCGATCGCCCTCTTCAACGCGAGCCGGCAATGGAGCGGGCAGTCCCCCGGCGCGCTGCACCGGGAACCCTCGCCGGTGAGCGGCTTTTCCCTGGCGGATTTAGAGCAATTATCCCTCCGCCACAACCTTGGCTTCATGGCGGCGTTCCGACCGGAGGGAGCGCCGCTGGTCGTTCCCGCCGTGGTGCATTGGAAAGAAAATCACTATGCGGCAGTCGTAGCGGAAAAGGACGGCAACTTGCTGGTCCAAGACCCCACTTTCGGGGCCTCCCTTTGGATGGATGGAGCCACACTGGAAGCAGAAGCCAGCGGTTATTTTCTCATCCCCGCCAGCGTCGGATTGCCGGCAGGTTGGCGACGACTGGCCTGGGGCGAGGCCGCGCCGGTTTTCGGCAAGGGCTATCCCCAGGCGATGGATGATTTCAGCGGGCCGGAGTGCAGCCCGCCGGAATGTTGTGAGCCTGGCTCGGGCGGTTCCGGGACCGGCAGCGGCACCAACGAGTGTGGCATGGCCACGTGGAAGATCCATGAGCCGAACATCAACTTGGAAATCCGGGACATTCCCATGCGCTATGAAGCCGCTTTCGGCCCTGATTTTGTGCTCGCGCTGCAATGGCGGCAACGTTTCTCCCCGCCCAACTCGTCGCGGAGCTACTTCGCCGGCGGCTGGGGCTGCGACCTATTGTCGTGGGTGGACGGCTACCCGGCGCGGCTCCAAGGGACGAACGCCAGCACTTTCACCCTCTATTGGGGCAACGGGTTTCAGTACCGTTTGGAGTTCGCGGAAGGAGCCACAGTCTCTGAACCCGAGTACTTCACCGGCATGTGGGCGGTGCGGACCGTGGTAGGCAGCATTGTCACCCAAATTGATGTCTATTTCCGAAACGGGTCGATTGAACGGTACACGGAAGTGGCGGGACAATCCTACGGACTGTGGCTTACCTGGCGCAAAGATGCGACCGGCCAGGCCCTGACTTTCACTTACGAGCCTGCTTACGAAGGCGGTTCCAACACGCGTCTCAAACGCGTGACGACCGCGGACGGGGCGCAGTTCGATTTCGGCTATGACGACCCCAACGAGGCATACCGAATTACCCGGGTGTCTGGACCCGACGCCCGCCTCGTGTACTTTGGATACAACTCCTACGCCGGGACCACATACCTGGAAAGCGTCACCGATGTTGAGGGCCTGACCAGTTGGTTCAGTTACGATCCGCTGACTTGGTGGATCAACAGTATAACCACCCCGTATGGGACCACGACCTTCGCGCACTACGATGCTGGATGGTGTTACGGGCATGAGTTGGGCTGCGAAGGAGTTGACCGGGCGGTCACGGTCACGGAGCCCGAAGGTTCCCGGCAGCTCTACTTGTTTTATGACAACTCCAACCCCCAGTATGGATTGCCCAGCGAGTTTGAAGGCATCATCCCGTCAGCTTTTGCCAGCGGACAGATTCCGCAATATGGTGGCTCCGGCGATCCACCGGTGCAAACCCTCGATCTGGTCCGCGACCAGCGAAACAGTCACCATTGGAACCGCCAACAGGCGGCCGCGCTCTCCACCACGAACTTCCTGAGCCTCAACGCGACCGATTTCCGCCTGAGTCGCACGGCCCATTGGCTGGTGGCGTACGATCCCAATGTCGGCCAGGGCTTGCTCCGGACATTGAGTTGGACCTTGCCGCCCGCACCCGACGGCTCGACCGAGGCCCAGCCCTGGTTTTACGACTACGCGGGCAAGGACACCAACAGCAGCGGGTTTTACGCCGGGGTGACTGGCACCAACAGCCTACCGGCCGTCATCGCCCGTCGCCTGCCCGACGGCACGACCCACTACCGCTGCTTCGAGCGCAACGCCCGCGGGATGAAAACCAAGGAAATCGAGCGGTGGGTCGAGAACGGCGCGGTAACCTTTCGGACCAACACCTTCCGGTACGCCGCCGGCACGGGAAATCCGACCATCGACAACCTCCTGCTGGTCGAGCAAAAAGGCCCTTACGGCGAGGTGCTCTTCGGCTACGGCCTCCACCCCACCTACCCCGACCAGATCAAGTACATGACCAACGCCGTCGGCGAGGTGACAACCTGCGAATACGACTCCTTCCGCCGGGTGACCACCAAGACCACCCACGCCGGGCTGCTGTCCACCCACACGTACGACGGCACGAACAAGCGGCTGGTGAAGGTAGTGGACTCGATCTCGGGCACGCCGGTTTGCACCAACCAGTACACCTGGCTCTACGGCTACCCGCGCACGCACACCGACCCGAACGGCCTGACCCGCACCTTTGAATACGACTTCCTGGGTCGTCTGGTCCAGACCAGTTACCCGGACGGCACGACGGAGATCCATTACTACTCGCTCCCGCCCTACACCGGGTTCAACTCCTCCGGCTCGTCCTTGCCAGTACTCGACCGCGTCTATTTCAAGGACCGCTTGACCAACTACTGGTACACGCTCCCGAATCGGCTGCGCCAAACCGAGAAGATCATCGAGCCCTCCAAGACCACCCCCGGCGGCCAGGGTACCCAGACCACAATCAATTACTGCGGTTGCGGCTCGCCCGCCTCGATCTTGCGCGCCGCAGACACGGGCACGCCCGAGACCACCTCATTTACCTACAATTACCAGGGTGCGCTCAAGACCTTGACCCTGCCCGACAACACCAGTTTCACCAACACATACGACCTCCTCGGCCGCCTCAGCCTCCGCGAGGACGGGCTGATGAAGCTGACCAACACTTACGACAACCTCAGCCGGGTGATCGCTCGCCGGAACGGCGGCGGCCTGGTCGAAGGCTTCGGCTACGATTGGCGCGACCGGGTGCTCGCTTCCACCAACGCCGCCGGCGTCTGGGTCACCAACGCCTATGACAACCTGGGCCGCTTGCTGGTCCGCGGCCAGCCTGACGGCGGCAAGGAGGATTGGAGCTACACGCTCGGCTTTGCCGAGGCCACCCGCTACACCAACCAGATCGGCAAGCTCACCACCTGGGCCTACGACGCCGCCCAGCGCCGGACCAACGAAATCCAGGTGGGCGTCTATACCAACAGCTTTTTCTACACGCCGGGCGACGACCTCGCCGAACTCCGCGACGGCAAGAGCCAGAAGACCACCTGGAGCTACGACCTGTACGGCCGCGTCGCCTACAAATACGACAATCTTGGCACCAACGTGCTGGCCTATCTCTACGACGCCGACAGCCGGTTGACCAACCGTTGGAGCAAGGCCAAGGGCGACACGCGGTACAAGTACGACGCCGTGGGCAGCCTGACCAACGTCGATTACCCGGCGGGCACGACCGACCTGAGCTTCAAGTACGACGCCTTCAACCGGCTCACCAACATGGTCGATGCCGCGGGCACCACGAAGTTCAGGTACCGGTCCGGCGGTTTGCTGCTGAGCGAAGAGGCGCCGTGGGCGAGCAGCCTCTTGACCAACGCCTACAACGCCGCGGGCCTGCGCGCGGGGCTGAGTCTCCAGCAACCCACCGGGTTCTGGACCGACGGGTTCGGGTACGACGCCGCC
>JAKANS010000188.1 GCA_021823625.1 bacterium
GGGCAGATCGCCCGAGAATTCGTCCAGTCGCCCGCTCACCGCGGCCAGTTCCTTGTCGGTCATGGGCGCCGTCTGCCCCAATCCAAGTCCAAGGTCAATACACACTTAACCTAGTATTAGTAGCCGCCTACCGGACAAATGACTTGGTGAAATCCTCGCCTTGAATCTCGACGACCTTCTTCTCGAAGCGCGAGTCGGCGATGAGTTGCTGGAGCTTCTTTTCGTAAGCCGCGCCGTCCAGGGGCAGTTCGATGGTCTGGCCGGTGAGCGAGCTGAAGAGCGTGGCGTTGGCGAGTTCGACCGAGTTCATGCCCTCGGCGCCCGGCGCCACCAGTGGCACGCCGTCGAGGATGGCATCGACCATGTTTTGTGTGAGCGTCGCGTGCTGGGCGGGGGCGTTGTCGAACGGCACCTCCACGTTCCAAACGTCGGGCCGGGCGAAGCCGGTCTTCGCCGTGCGGCTGAACTGAACCATATCGGTCTCGTTGCGGGTGAAGGTGAGCCGGTTGTTTTCGAGCACCAGCTTGCCGCGCGTGCCGCAAATCTCGAACCGGTTCGTGCCCGGCGCCTCGCCGGTCGAGGTGATGAAGACGCCGGTCGCGCCGCTGGCCCATTCCCAGTAGGCGGTGACGTTGTCCTCGACTTCGATGTTGTGGTAACGGCCGAGCTGGCAGAAGCCGCGCACCCGCGCCGGCATGCCGCACAGCCACTGGACGATGTCGAGGTTGTGCGGACACTGATTGAGCAACGCGCCGCCGCCCTCGCCCTTCCAGGTCGCGCGCCAGCCGCCGCTCGCGTAATAAGCCTCGGTGCGAAACCAGTCCGTGATGATCCAGCTCATGCGCACGAGCGAGCCCAATTCGCCACTCGTAATGAGCTTTTTGATCTTCACGTAACGCGGTTCAGTGCGGAGCTGGAACATCGCGGCGAAAACCTGCTTCGGATGCTTCGCGTGTGCGGCGATCAGGCGTTCCGCGTCGGCTTTGTGAACCGAGATCGGCTTTTCGACCATCACGTGCAGACCGGCGTCCAGCGCGGCAATGCCAAGGGTGGTGTGCTGGTAATGCGGAGTGGCGATGATGACCGCATCCACGGCGCCCGACCGGATGAGTTCCTCGCCGTCTTTGAAAGTCTTGAGGCCCTTGGCGGCCCACGGATCCAGCGGGGCCAGCGCGTCGGCGACAGCCGTGAGCTGGCAGCGGTTGACCTTCCCGTTCAGGAGATAATCGGCGTGGTACTTGCCGATGTTGCCCATGCCGATGATGCCGATGCGGACGGTGTTCATGGGCGCGAGTCTAGTGGCTGCCGCCGCCGCGAGGCGAGCGCGGAGTCAACTCCGGTGGATGGGGGAAGGCTGCAGTTGAAACGTCCTGATCGACGATTTGGAACTCAGGAATCGCGCTCCAGAATTCCGACTTTCCTGGATTCCGAATTCGGTCTCTAAGCCTCAGTGGCTGAAATTGCAGGGCTCGACGGAGTCTCGCCCCACCGCTGGCTGGTGTCAGTACGGCAGCGGAAAACGCGCGGTCAGTTCGAGGACGCGTTGGCGAACCTGCCTGGCCGCCGCGGCGTTTTTCACGTCCAGCAACACCTCGCTGATCATGTCGGCGATGGCCGCCATCTCCGGCTCTTTCATGCCGCGGGTCGTGACGGCGGGCGTGCCGAGCCGGATGCCGCTGGCTTGGAAGGGCGAGCGGGTCTCGAACGGAATGGTGTTCTTGTTGACGGTAATGCCCGCCTCGTCGAGCACGTTCTGGCACTCCTTGCCGGTGAGGCCACGCGCGCCGACGTCCACCAGCATGAGGTGGTTGTCGGTGCCGCCGCTCACGAGGCGGTAACCGTTGCGTGCCATGCCTTCGGCGAGCGCGGCGGCGTTCTTCACGATCTGCTGCTGGTACGCCTTGAAGCCGGGCAGCAGCGCCTCGTGGAGGCAAACCGCCTTGGCGGCGATCACGTGTTCCAGCGGTCCGCCCTGGATGCCCGGGAAGGTCTGCGAGTCGATTTCTTTGGCGTACTTCTCGCGGCACAAAATCAGGCCGCCGCGCGGGCCACGCAGGGTTTTGTGCGTGGTGGTGGTGACGAAATCGGCGTACGGCACCGGGCTGGGATGCAGACCCGCCGCGACCAGACCCGCAATGTGGGCGATGTCCGCCAACAGCAACGCGCCGACCTCCTGCGCGATCTCGCTCATGCGCTGGAAGTCGATGATCCGCGGGTAGGCGCTGGCGCCCACGGTGATCATCTTCGGGCGGTGCTGCCGGGCCATTTCGGCGAGCTGATCGTAGTCGATCCGCTCGTCGTCCTTGCGCACGCCGTAGTGAACGATCTCGAAGAATTTGCCGGAGAAATTGGCCTTGTTGCCGTGGGTGAGATGCCCGCCGTGGCTCAGGTCCATCGTGAGCATCTTGTCGCCCGGCTTGAGCATGGCGAAATAGACGGCCATGTTCGCGCCCGAGCCGGAGTGCGGCTGCACGTTCGCGTGCTCGGCCCCGAAGAGTTGCTTGGCGCGGTCAATGGCGAGTTGCTCGCTGCTGTCCACGTTCTCGCAGCCGCCATACCAGCGCTTCTTCGGATAACCCTCGGCGTATTTGTTCGTGAGCACCGAACCCTGCGCTTCCATCACCGCCAGGCTGGTGAAGTTCTCGGAGGCGATCAGTTCGATGTTTTGCTGCTGGCGCTGGCGCTCGCGTTCGATGATGCCGGCAATGTCCGGGTCCACCGCGGCGAGCCGCAGGTTGACCGGGGTGCGCGTCTCCATCTTGAGCACGCGCCGTTCGTGGCGGCCGCCTTCGAAGCGGCTGTCCACGAAAATGTCCACGAGGCGGCGGGCCTGCTCGGGGCTGGTGAACTTCGCACCGAGGCAGAGCACGTTCGCGTCGTTGTGGCTGCGCGCCAGTTCGGCTGTCTCCTCGTTGCTCACCAAGGCGGCGCGCACGCCGGGAATCTTGTTCGCGGCCATGCTCATGCCGATGCCGGTCGAGCACACCAACACACCGAACGCCGCTTCGCCGGCGGCGACTTCGCCCGCGACCGCCTGCGCGTAATCCGGGTAATCCGTGGATTTCGTGGAGTCGGTGCCCAGATCGCCCACTGCGATGCCCCGGCCGAGCAAATGGCGTTTGATCGTCTCCTTCAGTTCGTAGCCGGCATGGTCGGCGCCGATGGCCGCCGCGATGAGCTTGCTCTTGGACTCGGCTGCACCGGCGCCGGTCGCGGACTGTTCGAGATAGCGCAAAACAGATTGCAGGCCCTGCTCGATCTTGTCGCGGCACTCCCGATAGACCTCCAAACCCTCGCCAATGGGGTCGGGAATGTCTTTTTCGTATCCCTGCAAAGTGTCGTCGAACTCGCGCAGCAGGAACGTCTTTTCCCCGGCCTTGGGATACAACAACGCCACCGTGTCCACGTGGCCCTGGGTCATGCCGAAGACGTAATCTGCGCGCTGCACCAGCTCCGCTGTAAGCGCCTGGCTGCGTTGGGCTGAGAGGTCGATGCCCAATTCCTGCAAGGCCTGGATGGCGAACGGACTCGGGCGCTGGCCGTCGATTGCGCCCACGCCCGCCGACAGGATCTCGTACTCGCCGCGCTCGCGCGTCAGGTGACGGAACAAGCCCTCGGCCATGGGGCTGCGGCACACATTGCCGGTGCAAATGAACAGAATGGTCTTCATTCCCGCTGCGAAAGGATGGGACGTTGCGGAGGGGTCGGCAAGTCGTCAACGGCGAAATCCCCGCCAAAGCCAGCCAGTGGACGGCGAGGAGCGTGCTTGCCCGGGGCGGCTCAAGGCTTGCGGGCCTCGACCACGGCCAGGCCTTTCAACAAATCCAGGGCTCGCACCAGGACCGGATCGGCCACCAACGGCGGCGGCGGGACCTGCGGTTTGCGCGAGCGCGACGGCGCAAACGATGGCGGCTCCGCGATGCGCGGCCGCGGCGACGGCGTGTCTAGGCCCTCGCGGTGCAGGCGGACCAATTCGGCTTCGGTCAGTCGCGCGGAACGATTCGCGCCAGCGACGCGCGTGGCCGCCGCGCCGGTGCCCGGCAACGGTTTGAAGGGGTCTTCGAGGTATTTTCGCTCATCGGCCGGGGCCACGTTGACCACAATGTCCGGCGTCAGACCGGCCGCCGGCATCGGTTTGCCGTCGCCGACCTTGACCTCGGCCACCGCGATCCGCAGGCGCTGCCCGGTGCTGAGCGTGAATTCCTGGA
This sequence comes from bacterium, assembly GCA_021823625.1. Taxonomy (GTDB): domain Bacteria; phylum Verrucomicrobiota; class Verrucomicrobiia; order Limisphaerales; family J093; genus DSVZ01. The sequence goes on from JAKANS010000188.1 coordinate 4,209, forward strand.
ACACGCTGGCCTGACCCGCGGTCGCCGAGCCGATCAGCAGGCCGGTGTGCGTCGCCTGCAACGCCGCCGCGAGGGCCTCCGCCGCGCCGCGCGTCTCGCCGTTCACCAACATGGCGAGCGGGAGTGTGAAGACGTTCGTCCCGCCGGTGGCCCGCGCCTGGCCGGCGCCCCAATCGAGCAAGGGTCGCTCCTGGTTCACGAACAACGCCGCCACGCGCCCCGCCTCAGCGAAGTCGTCACCCTCGGCGAAGCGCAAATCCAGCACCAGCCCCTTCAATTGGTTCGTTTCCAACAAGTGCCGGTACGCCTCCGCAACCAGCGGGGCCAGCCCGGCTTTCACGTGCGCCACGCGCAGATAGCCGCAACCGCCGTCGAAAACGTTGGTCTGCGCGAGCGGCGCGGCCTTTTCGCCGGGTGTGGCCGCCGGGGCGCCGTTGGTCACCCAAAACACACGCGAGCGAAAATGGTCCAGCAGACCGTTGACCGCGGCCTCGGTGACCTCCGTCTCGGACACGCCGGCCAGGTTGGTCCGGATCACGCCCATCAACTCCTCGAGTTTCGGAGGCTCCGCCGCCCGGAGCGCGAAGCCGAGGAGCGCGGGCAGCAGCAGGTTCCACAAGATGCGATTCATCGGGCCGCAGCCTAGCACACCGCGCGGGCGGAAAGCGAACGGAGTTTGTACCCAGCCTTCCTTCGCCCGCACCCGCTATGCGCAAAGCCATCGCTATTGCACAAATAATGTCGCAATTGCGACATTATTTGCACCATTTTCCGTGGAGCCATCAGTGGCTGGCCCCGGCGGCATGTTTTTCTTTGCGGGCTGCCCGGTCGCTATCCATCCTTCCGGCATGGGTACACGCCGTGAAGCGCGCGAGCGCGCCATGCAATTCCTCTTTCAGTACGACCTGAACCCGCCTGCCGACCTGGAGGCGGCGCTGAACACTTTTTTCGAATCCCAGCGACCCGCGGCCCTGGCCGAGGAAAAAGGCAAGGCGTCCTGGGGCGAAAAAGCCGAGCTGCCCCCGCCTTCCGCCGAGGAGGCCGCAGTGCGGTTGTTCGCCGAACCGCTCATTCGCGGCACGCTGGAGCACCGGCCGGAGCTGGACAAAGAAATCCAGAAACACGCCAGGAATTGGGACCTCCACCGCATGGCGGGCGTGGACCGGAACGTCCTGCGGCTCGCCGTCTATGAGATGTTCCACCGCCACGACATCCCGCCGGTGGTCAGCATCAACGAGGCCGTGGACATCGCCAAGAAGTACTCGACCGACGACAGCGGCAAGTTCGTGAACGGCATCCTCGACAGTCTCCGCAAGGAACTCATGCGGCCGGCGCGGATCGTGCAATGAAGGCGGCAATGCCCGACTCTTTGCGATGCCTGGTCCGTCGGACGAGTCGTCGGTTGGCGGTCGCCGGCTGCGCGTCGGCCTTCGTGAGCCAAAGCCGGAAGGCGCGACGCCCCACGGACCACTGACCCCGGACGACGCGATGTTCGCCGACCTCCATCTCCACACCGCTTTCTCCGACGGCACGTACTCGCCGGAGGAACTCGTCGGTCACGCGTGCCACCAGCATTTGTCCGCCATCGCCGTCACAGACCACGACACGGCCGAGGGGTGCGCTCGGGCCGCCTCCGCCTGCGCGCAGAACGGGATCGAGTTCCTCGCCGGCACCGAGTTGACCGCGGAACTGGATGGCCATGAACTGCACATCCTAGGCTACGGTTTCGACGCCACACATCCACGCTTCCAGCGCGAACTCGCCACCTTCCAACGCGTCCGCCAGGAGCGGATTCGCGAAATGGTGGCCCGCCTGAACGGCCGCGGCGTGCCGCTCCGCGCGGAGACGGTTTTTGCGCTGGCGAATTGTCAATCCCCCGGCCGGCCACACGTGGCGCGGGCGCTCGTGCAAGGAGGCTATTGCTCGTCGCTGGACGAAGCCTTCGAGCGCTTTCTCAAAAAACACCGGCCGGCGTGGGTGCCGAAGTTCAAGATGTCCGCCCTCCAGGCGATCGAATTGCTCCACGCCGCCAACGGCGTGGCCGTGATGGCGCACCCCGGCCTCAACCGCCTCGACCCGCTGATTCCCGAGCTCGTGGCCGCGGGCCTGGACGGTCTCGAGTGCTGGCACACGAAGCATTCGGTCGCGGCAGTGCAGCATTATCTCGAACTCGCGCTGCGCTACGGCCTTCTGCCCACCGGCGGCTCCGATTGCCACGGCCTCAACAAGGGCCAGCCGTTGATCGGCACGGTCAAAGTCCCCTTCGAATACTACGAGTGCTTGAAGCAAGCCGTCGCGGCCCGGCGCATTTCGCCGTCCTAACTGCCGCGCACGCCTTTCCCTCAACATGGGCCTTTTCCAGAAACTCAAAGCGGGTCTGCAGCGGACCCATTCCAAGCTCTTCCACGAGATCAAGCGCATCGTCACGCGCTCGCCCCGGTTGACGGGCAGTTCGCTCGAAGAACTCGAAGCCGCGCTCATCGGGGCGGACCTCGGTTATGCGCTGACCCAGCAGATCATCGTGGCGGTGAAGAAGGCTTACGAAACCCAGGGCAGCGGCGGCGTGGACGTGTTCACCATCGCGCAAGGCGAAGTCGAGAGGAGCCTGGCCACGAACGACGCCACGCTGCGTCGCGCCCCGGCCGGGCCGACCGTGGTGTCGATCGTGGGCGTCAACGGCACCGGCAAGACCACCACCAGCGCCAAGCTCGCCCACCTCGTCCAGGAGCGCGGCGAGTCCGCGGTACTGGCGGCGTGCGACACCTTCCGCGCCGCGGCCATCGAGCAGCTCAAGCTCTGGGGCGAACGCCTCCAGGTGCCGGTGGTGGCCGGCGCCTATAACGCGGATCCCGCCGCGGTGGCGCACGACGCCATCAGCGCGGCCCAGTCGCGCGGCGCGCACTACCTGTTCGTGGACACCGCCGGCCGGTTGCACACCAAGAGCAACCTCATGAAGGAGCTGCAGAAGGTCCATCGCGTGATGGACAAGAAGCTCGCCGGCGCGCCACACGAAGTCCTGCTCGTGCTCGACGCGACCACCGGCATGAACGCGCTCAACCAGGCGCGCGAATTCCACAAAGCGGTGCCTTTGACCGGTCTGGTAGTGACCAAACTCGACGGCACCAGCAAGGGCGGCATGGTCGTCGCGATCCAAAAGGAGTTGGGGCTGCCGATCAAGTTCATCGGCGTGGGCGAGCAACCGGACGACCTCCAACCCTTCGACCCGAAGCAATTCGCCGAGGCGCTGTTCAGCGAGAAGGGGTGAGCAGATTGGCGGCAGACGCTCGAACTCGTTCCGCACCCAGGCTTGCAGACCCGATACTTTCCCGCACCTTTCTGGCATGACGCGAGAAGCGCTGAAGAGCCGGCTTGAGGCGCGGCCATTCAAGCCGTTCAACTTACGGCTTGCCGATGGGGCAACCGTGACCATCCCCCACCCGGAATTCGTCTTGTTGAGCCAGGGTGGACGCACTGCGATCATCAACCCGGAGGGCGAGAGGTTTATCGAGGTGGACCTCGGGTTGGTCACCGCCATCGAGTGGCCCGCTGCCAGCCAGGCGGCGTGAATCGAAGGACGGTGAGAATCCCGCCGCTCAAGCCCGGAAGAGCTGCCCCATTTTCCTGCCCAGGATTCGCCCGGCGATCAGCAGGCTGGCGCTGAGGATCGCCATGCCCACCACCCCCAAGGCACAAGCCACGCTCGGCGCGTCGGGTTCGATGCGTCCCAGAAGGTTGTAAATCATTTTCGTGATTGGCGCGTACTGATCGCGCATCGCCAGGATCAGGCTGTCGCTGACCTCCAGCATGGCGAAGGAAAAGGTCAGGATCGTGCCCGCCACCAGGTTCGCCATCACCAGCGGCAAGGTGATCCGGCGAAGCGTGCGCAGCGGCGAGGCGCCCAAGTTGGCCGAAGCTTCCTCCAGCGTAACGCTCGTTTGCTGAAAGCCCGCGTAGGCCGAGCGGACGATGTACGGCAGCCGCCGCACGCTGTAGCTCACGATGAGCAACAGCGTTGGGTTGTCGCGCGGGTTCAGCCAGGAAATCTTGAAGTCGAACCCGGCCACATACCCGAACGCCAGCACCAACCCCGGCAACGCCAGCGGCAGCATCGCCAGTGCGTCGAGTACGTTCGCGAACGGGATCCGCCGCCGCGTCAGCAACCAGGCGATCACCACCCCCAGCAACAAATCCAGGCCGGCGCTGAAGCTCGCGTAAAACAGGCTGTTCCGGATGCTCGCGCCGGTCAGCCCCTGACCAAACACCTCGCCGTAATTCGCCGTCGTCCACGCCATCGGCAACACCGAGAAAAACCAGCGCGCCGAAAGCGATTGGACGACCACCGCCAGGTGCGGCAGCAGTGCCAGCCCGATCACGCCTCCGAACCCGAGCCAGATCAGCGCGGTTTGTCGCGCGCTGGCCGGGGTCTCGGCGCTGGCGGTGTGCCCGCGCGCGATCATTTCATAGCGCCGCCCGGCGAGGACGCGCTTGGACACGAGAAACAACGTGACCACCAGCAGCAGCACGAACACCACCAGCGCGTAGCCCATTGGATTGGTGTTCAGCTCGGTGATCGAATCGAAAATCTGGACCGGCACCACGCGCGAGAAGCCAAAGATCAGCGGCGTGCCCAGGTCCGTGAACGCCCAGATGAACACGATGATCGCGCCCGCGAACCAGCCCGGCAAAATCAGCGGAAGCGTCACCGTGCGGAACAACCGCCAGCCACCGGCGCCGAGGTTTTGCGCCGCCTCGCGCAATGCGGGATCGATGTTCGCCATCGCCGCCGAGACGTTCAGGAACATGATCGGGTACAGGCTCAGGATTTGTAGGATCACAATGCCCCAAAACCCGCCGGCGCCGAGCCAGTCGATCGGTTTATCCTGCGGCAACAAACCAAGGTTCATCAGCGCCAGGTTCACCGAGCCAAACCGCGCCAGCAGTTGCTTCAGCCCGATGGCCCCCACGAACGGCGGCATGATCATCGGCACCAAGATCAGGCCGCCCAGCAGTGCCTTGCCGCGAAACTCGTAGCGCGTCATCCAATGCGCCAGCGGCAGCGCCAGCAGCGTGGTCGCGAACGTCGTCAGCGCCGCAATGGCGAGGCTGTTGCCCAGCGCTTCGCGCTGGAGCGGACTGTCCAGCAACAGACCGAAGTACTCGAAAGTGAACTCGCTGCCCGCGCCAAACGCGCGCCGCAACATGAACGTGACCGGGTAGAGCAGGAACGCCGCGAAGAACGCCACCAGCAGGCCCAGGAAGGCCAGCGTCCAGCGGTCGAGGTCGTAGCGTTTCATGCGCCCGCGCAGCGTACTCGGGCCGGTGCGGGTGGCAAGCGGGCGGGATCGTTGGCAGGCTTCGCGTCACCCACGGCCGCAGCCAAGGGCGCCGGCTTTTGGACCGCGCCAGTCTCCGGGCGCTCGGGAAGGGCGAGTAACCGACCGGGAACTTGGGGCAAGCTGCGGTTGAGGAGCGCCGAAATCACCCGGACCACGCCGAAGCAGTTGGAAAACTACAACATCTCGCTTCCAGCCTTTTCCATGTTGTCACCGGCGGATTCAGGAGCGGAGCGAGCGATTCGGCGGTGGCGGGAGTCGAAGTGGGTTTCGGCATGAGCAAGTCCCGTGGCGCAGGCGTCCTCGCCTGCGAGTTCTGGCGGCGTCCCGCCGCCAGTGGGAATAGTCGGAATCAGTGTTCTGTTTGTTCCTCGCACCGGGACGGTGCTGGAACCCGCAGCCGAGGACGGCCGCGCTACATGGCCTCGGCAGACAGTCGGGGTCGCCATTGATCCCTTGTCCTTGCCCATGATGTCACGCGCGGATTTCAGAAGCGCACCGAGCGATTGGGCGGTGGTGAGTTGAGAACTCTTGGTCATTAGTAGGAAGTGCAAATTCTTACGTCCTGAGTCATGGCAAACGCATCTTGTCTTTTGCCTCCTTCACTAGCCCCGCAATGCCCCGGTTCATTTGGGCTTCAAGTTTGTCCCGGAGCTTTTTAAACAACGCATCGCACACAGGTGGGTTACGCTTTCGGTGTTCGAAAATCTCATCTTGAAGCCCGCGTGATCGAGTTGTGATTTCGGCTTCTGCCGTTCCTTTGAGCGCGTCTTTCCACACTTGCTCGGAATGTTCCCGCAACTTGTCGAGCCGATTTGCGGCTTCCCTGTGCTCGATAAATTGGCGGATTCCAAGAAGTAAGGCCGGAGACAGCGGGGCTGCTACCTTTAGCACAAAGTCTTCGCTTGTGAACCGTTGGCCCATCGCCAGAACAAGCACGGCGGCGAAAATACCAATAATGCAAATGAGAACTACAATTGCGCAGCGCCGCCGCTGCTTCGCGTTCCACCAACAGTTCGACCTTTGACAGGCGATCCGAGTGACGTGAAGCTGCAGGCAGCTCACTTCGGGAGCATACCAGTTGGTCAGTGGTGGCATTGACGCCGCCCGCTTCCGGTATTTGTCCGCCTGTTCATTTTCCAATTCAGGCACAGGTCTTTTGCAGGCCTTAAGTTCATTCTGGACAGTGCCAGGTTCGCGGCTTGTTGACTGCTCCCGTGGAGAGGTTCCGTCTGGCGGCCAGGAGCCTGGCTTGGGCCAGACGCAAGGCTGGGTTGCCCCACGGATCGG